>CAIXRF010000076.1 GCA_903921825.1 uncultured Microcaldota archaeon
AGATTGGCGAAGGGGGAGCTGGAGGAGCTGGTCCGCAGCTTCGACGTGGTTGGCGATGTTGCAATCGTTGAGATTCCCGAGGGGCTTAAGCTGAAGGAGGGGGCGGTTGCGAGGGCGGTGATGGAAGTACATCGCAACGTGAAAGTGGTTGCGAAGAAGATGGGCCCCATGGAAGGGGAGTTCCGCGTGAGGAAGCTGAAGGTGATTGGCGGAGAGAAGCGCACTGAAACCACTTACAAGGAGCATGGCGTGAAGATGAAGCTTGATTTGGCGAAGGTCTATTTCTCGCCGAGGCTTGCTTTCGAGAGGAGCAGGATTGCGGAGCTGGTGGAGAGCGGGGAGAATATTCTGGCGATGTTTGCGGGCGTGGGGCCTTTCCCCTTGGTGATTGCGCGGAGGAAGCCGAAGGTGAAGATTGCGGCCGTGGAGCTGAATCCGGATGCCGTGAGATTCATGCGGGAGAATGTGAAGATGAATCGGCTGGGGGAAAGCATCACGCCGATTCTTGGCGATGTGAGAACGGTTGTGCCGAAGAAGTTCAGGGGTTGGGCGGACAGAATCTTGATGCCGCTTCCGAAGGGCGCACACGAATTTTTGCATGAGGCGTTCGTTGCGGCGAAGAAGGGCGCGGTGGTGCATTTCTACACTTTCGGGAAGGTTGGGAGCAAATACGAGGACGCGGTGAAGCTGGTGAAGGAGGCAGCGGAGAAGGAGAAGAGGAAGGTGAAAGTGCTGAACGTCCGCACGGTGAGGCCTTATGCTCCTGATGTGGACCAGGTTGTTGTGGATTTCAGGGTTGCGTAGCTGCCAGCACCTATTTATACCATCGCTGGCAACTCTCCTTCGGTGAGCAGATGGGTGACCTGCTGGATTTCTACGGAAGAGAGTGTGGGCCGTGCAAGAGGATGGCTCCGCTTGTTGAGAGGCTGGAGGCCGAGTTCGGCGTGAAAGTTGAGAGGTATGAGGTCTGGCACGATGCCAAGAACCAGCAGATGATGATGGAAGTCGCCGAAGGCAGGTGCATGAGCGTGCCCTTCCTCTTCAACAGGAAGACCAAGGACTTCATCTGCGGCGAGGCTGATTATGAGCGGCTGAAGAAGTGGGCGGGGGTGCAGGGTTGAAGCCCGACTGGCTGAAGGTGAGGCTGGACACGAGCGGGAAGTTTGCGCAGACCGAGGCAGCGATGTTCGAGCTGGGGCTGAGCACGGTTTGCGACGGTGCGCACTGCCCGAACAAGTGCGAATGCTGGGGAAAGGGAACTGCGACTTTCATGATTCTTGGGGAGGCCTGCACCCGAGCGTGCGGATTCTGCGCTGTGCGGAAGGGGCCGAGAGAGGGACCGCAGGAGGACGAGCCGGAAAGGCTTGCCGAGGCAGTCCGGAGGCTTGGGCTCAAGTATGTTGTGATTACTTCCGTGTGCAGGGATGACTTGCGGGACGGCGGCGCGGGCCACTTCGCGGAATGCGTGGCCGCAGTGAAGGAAACCGGGGCGAAAGTGGAGGCGCTGATTCCGGATTATTCGGGAAGGAAGCTGAAGGCAGTGGTCGAAGCCGGGCCGGACGTTGTGGCGCACAACATCGAGACGGTGAGCAGGCTAACTCCGAAAGTGAGGGACCCGAGGGCGGGCTACGAGAAAAGCCTGAAGGTGCTGCAGGAAGTGAAGAAGTTGAATCCGCGCATGAAGACCAAATCCTCGCTGATGCTCGGGCTGGGCGAAACGAAGGCGCAGGTGGTTAAGGCGATGAGGGACTTGCGCAAAGCGAAGGTGGAGATGCTGACGCTGGGGCAGTATCTGCGGCCTTCGGAGAGGCAACTGCCGGTTGGGAGATATGTGCCTCCGGCAGAGTTCGAGGAGCTGAAGAAGGAGGCGGAGAAGATGGGCTTCGCCTGCGTTTCAGGGCCGTTCGTGAGGAGCAGCTACATGGCGGAGGAGCTCTGCGCCGGGGTTAAATGATGCTCATTGACGAGTTCGACCCCATGAAGGGAGAGATGCTCCAGATTCTTGACAAGGAGGGGAACGTAGTCGCGAAGAGCTTGGAGCCCAAGCTGCCCGTCGAGATTCTCAGGAAGATGTATTACTACATGGTGCTCAGCAGGGCCTGCGACGAGCGGATGCTGAAGCTGCAGAGGAGCGGACGGATAGGGACGTTCGCGCCATCTGTTGGGCAGGAGGCTGCGCAGGTGGGAAGCGCGCTCGCGCTGGGAAAGGAGGACTGGAGTGTGCACTCATTCAGGGAGCAGGCCGCGTATTACCTGCGCGGCGTCCCGCCGGAGAAGCTCTTCCTCTATTTCGGGGGCGACCCGAGGGGAAATATGATTCCCGTAGATGTGAACGCAACGCCAATGGCAGTGCCGGTAAGCACGCAGGTGCCGCATGCGGTCGGGATAGCGCTTGCATCGAAGATGAGGAACGACGGAAGGGTTGTGATGGTGTATTTCGGCGATGGGGGAACCTCCGAAGGCGATTTCCACGAGGGGATGAACTTCGCGGGCGTGTTCAAGTGCCCGGTGGTTTTCGTGTGCCAGAACAACCAGTGGGCCATCTCCGTCCCGCGGGAGAGGCAGAGCGCGAGCCGAACTTTGGCGCAGAAGGCGCTCGCATACGGCTTCAAGGGAATCCTCGTGGACGGGAACGACGTTCTCGCGATGCACGCAGCGTGCAAGGAGGCAGTGGAGAGGGCGAGAAGCGGGGGCGGGCCGACGATGATTGAGGCCTACACCTACAGGATGTGGATGCACACCACCGCGGACGACCCGAGCAAGTACCGCAGCAGGGAGGAGGAGAAGGAGTGGGCGGAGAAGGACCCTATAAAGAGGTTGAGGAACTATCTGACCGCGAAGAAGGTGTGGAACGAGGAGTTCGAGAAGGAGGTCCAGGCGAAGGCCGCATCGGAGATTGAGCGCGCGGTGAAAGCAATGGAGGGAATCGAGCCGCTGAAGCCCGATGACCTGTTCGATTACATGTTTGCGAAGATTACGAAGCCGCTCGCCGAGCAGAAGGAGTATTTGAAGAAGGCGCTCGCTGAGCGGGAAGTTGAGGAGGAGAAGCAGGAGATAATCGGCGGCTTCCCGTAGGTGTTTTCATGCAAATCAACATGGTGGAGGCGGTCAACCAGGCGCTGCGCGAAGAAATGAAGAGGGACAAGCGCGTCATTTTGCTAGGGGAGGATGTGGGAGTTGATGGCGGAGTTTTCAGGGCGACGGAAGGCCTTTACAAGGAGTTCGGGCCGGAGCGAGTGATGGACACTCCGCTAGCCGAAAGCGGAATTCTTGGCGTGTCCATCGGGCTCGCGCTGAACGGGATGCGGCCTGTGGCGGAGATGCAGTTCAGCGGGTTCTTCTGGCCCGCCTTTGACCAGCTTATCTCCCACGCGGGAAGATACAGGAACAGGACGAGGGGCAGGTTCAATCTGCCGCTGGTCGTCCGTTTCCCATGCGGCGGAGGGGTGAAGGCGCTCGAGCACCATTCGGAGAGCTACGAGGCGATATACGCGCACGCTCCCGGCGTGAAGGTGGTCTACCCCTCGACGCCCTATGACACGAAGGGGCTGCTGAAGTCCGCAATCCGCGACCCCGACCCCGTGGTGTTCATGGAGCACAAGAAGCTCTATCGCGCATTCAGGCAGGAAGTGCCGGACGGGGAATATCTTGTGCCCATCGGCGAGTCGAAAGTGGTGCAGGAAGGCAGCGACATGACGCTCATTTCATGGGGCGCGATGACGCTTCCGGTGCAGCGCGCAGCCGGCCTGGTCGCGGCGCATGGCGTAACGTGCGAGATTATTGATTTGCGGACGATTTCACCGTTGGACATGGACCCGGTGATTTCTTCGGTTGAGAAGACGGGAAGGTGCGTGATTGTTGAGGAGGGGCACCGCATGTGCAGTGTCGGGGCCGAGATTGTTGCGCAGATAAACGAGAAGGCGTTCCTCAGCCTCAAGGCGCCTCCGCTGAGGGTGAGCGGCTTCGATGTCCCTGCGCCATTCTACAAAATGGAAGACTGGTATCTCCCGGACACGGACCGCGTCGTGAAGGCAATGCGAAGCGTGATGAAATACTGAGGTGTGCGTATGGCGATTGAGTTCAAGTTCCCGGACGTTGGCGAAGGAATTACCGAGGGTGAGATTGTAAAGTGGAAGGTGAAGGAAGGCGACGTGGTCAAGGAGGGTGACGTGCTCGCGGAAGTTGAGACGGACAAGGCAGTCGTCGAGATTCCATCGCCCCGGAGCGGGAAAATCCTGAAGCTGAGCGCGAAGGAAGGCGCGAAGGTGAAAGTGGGGCAGGTGATTGTGCTCTTCGAAGGCGAAGGAGTTGTTTCCACGCCAAAGCCCTCTGCTGCCGCGCCCCCGTGGGTGCCGCGCGCCGCAGTTTCCGCGCCTCTCCCTGTGCAGATTGGAAAGGGAGTTCTTGCTTCCCCTGCAACGAGGCAGCTCGCGAAGCAGCTTGGAGTTGAGATTGAGAAAGTTTCCGGGAGCGGTGAGGGCGGAAGGGTGACGGACGAGGACGTGAAGCAGGCGTATGCGCCGGCAGCGCAGGCGAAGCCCGCGCCCTCGGGCGCAAAGCTGGCGCTGAAGTACGACTTCTACGGCCACCTGGAGCGGGTGCCGATGAGAGGCGTGCGTGCAGCGATTGCAAAGCACATGATGGAGGCGAGGGACCACGCGGTGAGCGCAGTGGGGATGGATGAGTGCGACGCTACGGACCTGTGGAAGATTCGCGAGAAGGAGAAGAAAAAGGCGGAGAAGCAGGGCGTGCA
>CAIXRF010000077.1 GCA_903921825.1 uncultured Microcaldota archaeon
ACTGCCTGCCCGATTCGTCCTGCATAGGCGGCGTATGCCGTGGCCAGGACTCAGACGGCGACGGAATTCCAGACGCACAGGACAACTGTCCCTCCGTATACAACCCCAGCCAGGCGGATAGCGATGGGGATCGCGTTGGTGACGCATGCGACAACTGCGTATATACACCCAATCAGAACCAGGCGGACAGCGATGGCGACGGAGTCGGCAATGTATGCGACAACTGCCCCGGCACATATAACCCAAGCCAGGCGGACAGCGATGGGGACAGAGTTGGCGACGCCTGCGACAACTGCATTTATACTCCCAACGCAGACCAGGCAGACGCCGATAGGGATGGCATGGGAGATGCGTGCGACACGTGCACACAGAACCAACAGTGCACCTATCCGCCTGAGACCTGCGACGCCTGCGATGTTGACTGCGAAGGGCAGACGGCTGACTGCGGGCATGGAACCTGCCAACACGGAAGATGCGCGCCCTGACGCTAGCGTGCCACTGAGCCCGCAGCAAAACACTTAAAAGTAATGCGTGCAAATTGGTAGCGGAGTGATTACGATGACGCCACATGCTAATCTGAAGGGCCAATCCGCGATGCAAGTTGCCCCTGGCGGGCAACAGCCTCAAGTCGCCTGCGGCGACAACTGCGCAACTCGCGTTGCGCATCGCGCCTGCCGCGGGCAGAGCGCGATGGAATTTCTCATGACTTATGGCTGGGCCATTCTCGTCCTCATCATCGTTGTTGCAGTCCTATTTTACATCGGCGTGTTGAACCCGAAGAACACACAGACGAACACCCTTCTCTTCGCACCCGGCTTAAGCGCATTTACATTCCGCCTGGGCAATGTAAGTGGCGCACTTGAACTGGACTTGGGCCAGGCGCAGGGCAAGTCCATAGTCATCACCGGAATCTCATGCTCCCAGGAGGCCGCTGCGCCAATACGCGACCTCAGCAGCCCGATACTCATCTCCACAGGCGAGCACAGGTGGGTTAGTGGGCCGAATTCCAACAACGAGGTCCTCTGCAGGGGAGAGGCTGACCAGCCGCTTCCGCCTGAGAATACACAGCTCGGCGAAAGATACAAGGGAAGGGTGTGCCTCAGGTACCAGGAATCGGACACTGGATTGAACCGGACTGTTTGCGGTGACTTGAACACAAAGTTTGAGACGAGCGGAACCGGTGGAGGCGGAGGAACGCCCACAGCAACGCCGGGAGGCACTGCCACTCCAACGCCCACTGAGACGCCTACAGCCACACCAGAGCCAACCGCGACGCCCACATCTACGCCTTCCTGCTCCAACGGAATCCAAGATGGCGATGAAACGGACGTAGACTGCGGAGGCAGCTGCCCCCCATGCGCAAATGGCAAGAACTGCGTCCAGGGTAGCGACTGCACGTCGCAAATCTGCTCTGGAGGCAGATGCCAAGTCCCATCCTGCTCTGATGGAGTCCAAAATGGCGAAGAAACTGATGTAGACTGCGGAGACGGCTGCTCCCCATGTGCAAACGGCCAGAACTGCATCGGTGATAGCGACTGCCTGCCCGATTCGTCCTGCATAGGCGGCGTATGCCGTGGCCAGGACTCAGACGGCGACGGAATTCCAGACGCACAGGACAACTGTCCCTCCGTATACAACCCCAGCCAGGCGGATTCGGATGGCGATGGAGTCGGCGACGCCTGCGACAACTGCCCATCTGTTTCCAACCACGACCAGGCAGATGGCGATCATGATGGCATGGGAGATGCGTGCGACACCTGCACGCGGAATGGCGTGTGCACTTATCCACCTGAGACATGTACTGCCTGCTCCATTGACTGTGGCGGGCAACAGGCTGACTGCGGGCAGGGAGCCTCCTGTCTAAATAGTGTATGCTGCTCACCCAGGCCCGAAACATGCAACGGCGTAGACGACGACTGCAACGGGGTTATTGACGATGGCCTAGGCTCAACCACCTGCGGCATTGGCGCTTGCCAACAAACAGTACAAAACTGTATAGACGGCCAGACGCAGCACTGCGTCCCTGGCTCACCCCGCCCCGAAACATGCAACGGAATAGACGACGACTGCAATGGAGTAATTGATGACGGCCTAGGCTCAACCAGCTGCGGCGTCGGCGCTTGCAGGGTAACAGTACAAAACTGTGTAAACGGCCAAACGCAGACCTGCGTCCCTGACCCACCCCGCGCCGAAACATGCAACGGAATAGACGACGACTGCAATGGAGTAGTTGATGATAACCCTGGGAGCTTGTGCGGCCAAGGGCAGACATGCCAGAGTGGCCGATGCGTGCCCAATCCACCATAATGCGGCTCTCCCTTTTTTGATTTGAGTTAGTGTTTTAAGGGGCGGCGGCGAAATCCCTGCGTGGAATTTGAAGAGCTCCTGCTGCCCGCCGCACTCCTGCTCCTCGCAGTTGCGGCAGCGGCGATAATCCTGCACAGCACGCGCATCTACCGCGAGCACGAGCGCGGCGTGAGGTTCAGGCTCGGAAAGCTGAACAAGGTGCTCGGCCCCGGAATCGCCTTCACGCTGCCCTACATCGACTCGGCAATAACCGTGGACATGCGCTCACGCGTGCTAGAGATGGATGAGCTGAAAGCGATGGCGAAGGAGGGAGCAGTCGTCTTCCTCGACGTAGTCGTCCGCTATCACATTTCCTCCCCTGAGCTTGCCGTCACGGCCGTAGCCAACGTAGAGGCGTCGCTCAGGACGCTCGCTGAAACTGCGGTGCGGAATTCCGTGGGCGAGCTCAGCTTCGGGCAGCTCGTGGGAAAGAAGGAGTTCATCAACGCAAGGCTCCGCGAATCGGTTTCAAACGAGGCGGGAAAATGGGGCCTGAAAGTGGAAGGGGTGGAGATAATGGACATCACTCCTTCCGAGAGGACGATGCAGCAGATTAATAAAAAAAGCGGGAAAAGGTGAGAGCATGATTGAAGTCAACAAGAACCTCTGCATATACTGCGGCGCGTGCGTGGGCGTGTGCCCGGTGCTCGCGAACAGGCTGCGCGAAACGTGGATTGAGCACGACCCACAGAAGTGCATAGACTGCGCGTCCTGCGTGAAGGCCTGCCCCATGGCGGCGATAACCCTGCACAAGGGGAAGAAGTCGCTCTAGGTGATGGTGATGGAAAAATACGACGTGATTGTTGCGGGATGCGGGCCATGCGGCGCGATGGCGGCAAGGGCGGCAGCGAAGGCCGGCGCCAAAGTCCTGGCAATAGACCGCAGGAAGGAGCTGGGCGCGCCAGTGAGATGCGGAGAAGGAATCGGCCTTCATTGGATGGAAGAGCTGGGAATAAAGATGAACCCGAAGGCAGTGAGCGCGGAGATAAACGGCTCACTCCTCATCTCGCCGGACTGGACGCGCAAGGTGATGATTAAGAACAAGGAAACGAAGGGCTTCGTGGTGGACAGGAAGGTCTTCGACAAGGAGTTGGCGATTGAGGCCGGAAGATGCGGGGCCGACATCCTCGTGCACAGCGAAATTTACGACGTAATAAGAGAGGGAGGCAAGACCTGCGGCGTGAAGGCGCTCGTTGACGGGAAGAAACAGGAATTCAGGGCAGAGGCCGTGATTGCCGCGGATGGCGGCGAGTCAACCGTTGCGAGGCTCGCCGGCCTGAACACGGTCGCATCCCTCTACGACACGGATTTCGGAGTGGAGTATGAAATGGTGAATGTCGAGTGCGAGGACCTGATTGAGGTCTATTTCTCCAACGCGGACGCGCCAAGGGGCTACGTCTGGATTTTCCCCAAGGGGAAGGACGTGGCGAACGTCGGCGTGGGAATAGGCGGGCTTCACACGCCAAACGCGAAATATTATCTTGACAAGTGGATTAGGGCGCACCCGGAGAGGCTCGGGAAGGCGAAGACGGTTGCGATTAAGGGCGGAATCATTCCGGTGGGCGCGCCGATGACGGACGAGGCGGTAGGCGAAGGCATCATTGCCGCAGGAACGGCAGCGCACCAGGTCGACCCAATCCACGGGGGCGGAATCTGCCTCGCGATGGAGGCGGGGAAGATGGCGGGCGAGGTAGCCGCGAAGAACGCGCTCGCGAAGACGTGCGACAGGGCCCATCTGCTCGAATACGCCGAGATTTACAAGAAGGTGCGCGCGCCGAAGCTCATGAAGCGGCTAAAATTGAGGAAAGTCCTGGAGAAGCTGAGCGACGACGACTTCAATGCTGTCTTCGCGCACCTTGACGACAAGGACATCGACAATCTGCTGAAGAGCAACTTCGCCGCAGTCGTCGGCAAGATGAGCCGCCTGCTGCTGAACAGGCCAGGGCTCTTGAAGGCGATGAGCGCCCTGCTGTGATGGCATGGCAACGTTCGAAGAATTCCAGAAGCTGGACATCCGCGTGGGAAGGATTCTCGAGGTGGAGGACTTCCCGGAGGCAAGGCGGCCTTCCTACAAATTGAAGATTGACCTCGGAAAAGAAATAGGCATCAAGAAATCCGTTGCGCAGCTCCCCGGAAATTACAGGAAGGAGGCGCTCAAGGGAATGCTGGTCCTCTGCGTGGTGAATTTCCCGCCAAGGCAGGTAGGTCCCGCGCTCTCCGAAGTCCTGACGCTCGGCGTTCCCGGCAGGAACGGCGAATGCATCCTCATCCAGCCCGAACGGGACGTGGAGATAGGCGGAAGACTTTATTAATCTGGATGTGCAAAAGCAATCTCCGCGAATTACGCTGGTGCTTGTTATGGAGCAGTTGAACCGTTTTGAGAGGGCAAGGCTTGTTGGGGCCAGGGCGCTCCAGCTTGCGAGCGGCGCGCCCCCGCTAATAGACGTGCCGAAGGGGACGATAAGCGCGGTGGACGTCGCGTTCCGCGAGTTCGAGAAGGGCGTGCTCCCCCTCGTCGTTCTGAAGGAATAACCCTTTTATATACCGCGAATAAAGCCAACATCATGGAGCGGAGCGTCCTGATAGCCGCAGCAGTCATAGCGGTGCTTGCCGTCGCCGGCATCTATTTTGCCATAAAAGGGAACGGAGGCAACGGCAACGGCCAGTATGCGGGAGTAGCGCTAGGCGTGGAGCCAGCGGGGACGGCGCAGTTCCCGCAAAGGAACTGCTACATGGGCGCGGAGCCCGTCTTCGGCGGGAACGGCGTGCGCGTGCAGCTCGCCGCAGATTTCCTGATAAACAACTACGGGAAGGAGCTGCTAAATGGCTCGTCCGTTTTCCTCATCTTCAACAACGAGGTGGTCGCGGAGGCACGGCTCAACCAGTCCTACGCTAACGGAACGCTGCTTTTCGACGGGAAGAGGGAGTTCAGCTTCCTAAGGGAGTTCCACGGCGCCGAGTATTCCGTGGATAGGCTGAAGAGAATATACTCAGGGGACGAGAACTTCGAATACAAGCTTGCCTACTGCAACGGATGCGTCGACCCCGTGCAGGAGGGTTTCGTCTTCTACTCCAACACCACCCAATTTTGCTGCAAGGTTCCGAGCACCATGATTGGCTCGGCAGCGAACTCCTGCAGCTAGAGAAGGAAGAAGGCGAGCGCAGCAAGGGGAATGAGGAAGTTGTCATCCACCCCCACGTTCAGCGTTTCCGCAAGGGCGCAAACGAAGGCGAGCGGGAGCGCGGCGAGGCCGATGAACGGGTATGCGGCGAGGCTTCCGAGGGCGAAAAAGGCGGCCGCGCCGGCCCAGCTCTTCCCGCTATTGTAGAATAACCTGGTCTTCCCGCCATTCATCCTTCCCGCAAGCGTCGCTGCAGCATCGCCCCATGCGAGGACTGCAATCGCAGCCATCGCCTTCACCGGGTCAGAAAGGGCGGACAGGACGAGCAGCGCGCCGAGCACGTACATGAATGCGCCCTTCGCGGGCATGACTTTGGGCCTCTCGAGCAGGTCGAACAGCTCGTCGATGAGCGCGGTTCTCCTCCTCTCCATCCTCAGGTGCATTGCAGCCATCCCAAGGAAGAGCGCGAGCACGAGGAGAAGCTCCGTCCCGGGCCTACCAACAAACCAGATGAGGAGAAGGATGCCCATCCCGAAGGCAGCGTGCGCGGCCTGCCGCCTAAGCTCGAGCGCGAAGCCCCCTCTCTTCTGCTTCTCAAAGTGCTCCTCCCTCACATGGAGGAGGCGCGGGAAAAAGTGCCGGAGCCATCCCTCTATTATGAAGTATGTGGCGAGCGCCAGCACGATTCCGCCAGCCACGTCGTTGATGGTGTGCACGCCTAGGTATATCCTGCTGAGCGCGGTGATTATCGCAAGGAGGAAGAACACGGGGAACACGCCCGTGCCTAGGCTCGCGCCAGCGAACGTGAACGCGAATGCGGTGTGCCCGCTGGGGAAGGAGTAATCGAATGGGCAGTAGGGAAGCTTCAGGTAGTCGGAGGGCACGATGCACGGCCTCGGCTGCTGCGTGCCCGCCTTCACCGCGACCACTAAAATAGCCATCACCAGAAGCGAGATGAGGAATGCCGCAAGCTTCAGCTTGTTCTTGCGCACGCTTGGCCTGAGGAGGTAGAATGCGGCCGCGATGCCGAGGAACAGCAGATAGGCATACTGGTCAAGGAATACGGCGACCGCTGTGAAGAGGGGAATGTTCAACGAAGCCAGCGCTGCGCTGAATTCGTCCATCATCGCCTGCCACCCGCCAGCCTTGAGAGGCGCTGGTTCATGCAGGCAACCGCTTCCCGCAGCGCCCTCTTGTTGTCGTAATTCTTCAGCACCGCAGCCTGCCTCGGCCTTCCCGCCCGCTTCAGCCTGCGCGCGGCTTTCACAAGGGCAGGCATTGCCCTCACCACATTGTCCACTATCGTGATGTCCGCCTCCCGCGCGGTCACGGAGAGCGGGTTCAGGTCTATTGCAATCACCCTCTTCCCCATCCTGCGCAGGGCCCTCGTCCTGTCGCCGTCCTCCATCGCAAGCAGCACGACGTCCGCCGTATATATTCCCTCCCTGCTCACCCGCCTCCTGCTGCTGAAAAGCTCGGGAATAGACGCAAGCGCCCTCCCGGAACCCAGCACCTCCTTCGCCCCGGCCTTTCTCAGGTGCGCTGCAATCCGCCGCACCCTGCTTTCAGTGCGGTAGAATATGTTAACTTCCACCTTTGCCCCACATGCTTCCGCAAGCTCCGCCGTTTCCTCCGGGCAGAGCGCGGCAAGGTTCCCATTCACCGAGATTACCGGCCTGCGTGCGAGCAGGAGGCTGGCCGCTGCCGCTTCCGCGGCCCGGGCCGCGAACCTACCGCTCCTTTCACCTAGACAATAGTCGAAGGCCTCCCCCCTGCCCTGCGCAATCAGCCCTGCCTCGCACACAAAGCCCTTCCGGTAGCCTGCGGTAAGCTTTTCCCTTATCTCGAGCGACTTCCTCCTCGGATGCGACGGCGGTATCCCGTTCACGGCATGTTTTTGAGCGCGGGCTTTATATAGCGAAAGTGGGTAAAATCGGCAGGTGAATGCATGAGGTCTATTATATTCGCTCTCGCCCTTGCGCTGCTCGTTTCAAGCGTTTTTGCAAAGCCGCCTGAGCTCCAGGCGCTTGCCTCCGTGACATCATTCGAGGGATGGAACTGCAATCCCACGGGCGGGCCATACACGTTCACCGCAACAATCTACATCGCCAACCCCTACAACGGCACGATGACGGTAAATTACACCTATTACGATTACTATGCGGGAAGGGAAACGGATGGCGGCCGCGTGTGCATGATTCAGGCGAACAACGAGGACCACTGCTCGTTCACAATCCCCGTCACGCTGGGCGGGGAGGCCGCGGGCAACGCGAGCATGTCCGTGAAGCTATTTGCGTCGATAGACGGGGTCAGCGAGCAGCCGGAGAAGCGCATCGACTACTCGTTCACGCATGCGCCCGCATCCACGGAAACGAACTCCCTCGCGAGCATAGCCGCGACGCAGGCAAGGCTCGATGGGGAAAACGTCGCCCTCTCGTCCGCGTGCACCGCGAACGGCGTGTGCTGCGGGATGGCTGGGCCGCAGGAGAAGCTCTCCGCGGCTGGTAGCAGCCTTGCGCTCGCCAGGGAGCTTGTGAGGCAGTGCAAGTTCAGCGACGCGACCACTACAACCGCCGCAGCCTCCGCGGACATCAACGGTGCCAACTCGACTTACCATTCCACGTTCAGGCAGTGCCAGTCAGCCCTGAACAACTACGCGTTTGCATATGGCAACCTCACGCGCGCGAACGAGACGCTGCTTAAGCGCGCGGCATGCGGGATGAACGTTTCGGCCTCCCGCACGGAGCTCGCAAACTCGGAAAGGCTCCTGGCGCAGGGCGCCGACAGGATAGAGGCCGACGCCTACTCGGACGCGGTGCTTTACCTAGAGCAGTCGCTTGAGACCACGAACGTCACATTCACTCTTTCGAATGACTGCCCGCTGGCAGGCCTGGGCTCCGCCGGGAACGTTACCGGGCCATCCCAGTCGCAGACGCCTCCTCCGCAGCAGGCACCCGGAGAAGACCCGCTGTCAAAGGTGATAGGCGCGCTCGGCTACATAGTGATAGCTGCGATAATCATAGTGGTTGGCGCGGCAATCTACGTTTCGCTGGGCAAGAGGCACCTCGAAGGGATGATTAGCCGCGGGCCGCGCAGCGGCGCGGAACACCCCGGCGCACCGCCATCGCCAGGCGCGGAGCCCTCCGAAGAGCTGCCCCCGATTGACCACACCAAGGTGGAAGAGGAGTTCCAGGAGTGGCTGAAGAAGAGCGAAGCCGCGGAAGAAGCCCCAACTGAAAAGCACGAGAAGCGCGGCAAGAAGAAATGAGGCCCGCGGCAAATCCATTTGAGCAGCCGCGGCAAAAACATTCCAAGGTGGTCGAGATGGGTCATAAGAACGCATTAGTTGCAGCCATCCTTCTGGTCGTGCTCTTCACGGCACGCGCGCCCGCAGCATCCGCGCCTGGGACGCAGCCGGCCGCTTTCGTAATCCCGAATTTCGTGGAAAACGGTTCCGCCTGGCATCGTTTCACCGTGAATGTCTCAAATCCCGCGAACGGGACAGCCTACAACTACGTCATAATGATATGGCCCGAAGCGGCCGCTTGGGAAGACCCGGGCCAGAGCGGATGCAGCGGCGGAGTGGTCGGAGTAAACAACAATAGCATCTACTGGAGAACGAGCAACTGCCCGCCACTGGGCGGCAGCATGGTCTTCAGCTTCGGCAAGGCGCTCAACCCAGTAAGCCTGAACACCACAAAGACAGTGCAGGTCTATGTGAGCAACGACAGCGGCGCAACGCTGGTGCCAGTTTCACCAACGAGCGGCTCGCCTGGCATCTGCACCGGCCCGATGAACAACCTGCAGATATGCCAGTACCTGCCCCCTCCCCCGAAGGTCATCAGCTCCTGCCCATACACAATAAACGCGCTGGCCAACTACACATTGGACGACAACCTCACCGCGGCAAACACGACGTGCATCGGAGTTATGAGCGGAGGCAGCGGCTCAATGATAGACTGCAAGGGCCGCACTATAAACGGCACCGGAATGGCATACGGCATCTACCTGAACGACGCGAGTGGAATCCTGCTGAAGAACTGCACAATTACGCACTTCGAACGCGGAGTCTACCTCCTCAATGCCAGAAACAACACCATCCAGGACAGCTCATTCAACCTGAACGGCATCGGCGCCTACCTCTCCTCAAGCAACAACAACTCATTCCGCCGCGACAACTTCTCGGCAAACATCAATGACGGCGTACTAGTGCAGACCTCAACTACCAACGTATTCGCCACCAATGAAATGTGCGCCGACCCGACCTACGGCGCTTACTGCTCCACGGCGCAGACCGGCGGGAGCAACAAGTGCGACACGGCCAAAGTCTCTTGCACTGGAATAACGTGCGGGACCGCATGCCCTACGCCCGCGCCCACCCCAACCCCAACTCCAACCCCGACACCGACGCCTACGCCAACTCCAACTCCCACGGTGACGCCTACACCCACCGCGACGCCAACTCCAACCCCAACCCCCACACCAACGCCGTCTCCAACACCTACTCCAACTCCTACGCCATCCCCAACTCCGGCGCCCGGAACAATCACGTCCTGTCCCTACACGATAAGCATGCAGGGAAGCTATGCCCTCAACTCCAACCTGCAATCATCCGGCGGAACGTGCATAGGTGTAGGGACGGGAGGCAGCGGCTCCACGATTGACTGCAAGGGCCACACAATAAACGGCAGCGGCACAGGCTACGGAATCTACCTCAATGGCGCGGGCAGCAACACGGTCAAGAACTGTACAATAGAGCATTTCGACAAGGGCGTCTATTTCCTCAACGCCAGAAACAACACCATCCAGGACAGCAACTTCATCCTCAACAGCTACGGCGCCTACCTCTCCTCAAACAGCAATGGCAACAGGATAACGAGCTGCGTCATGAATGCCAACGCCTACAAAGGGCTGTTCGTGCAGGCGTCGCGCGCCAACAACGTGAGCGCCAGTGAGGTTTGCTACAATGGCGACCCAATCTACGACCTCTACTGCTCCGCCGCGCAGGCGGGCGATGGCGGGAACTACTGCAACACCACGAGAGCCCGCTGCAGCGGGATAACTTGCGGCTCGCCCTGTCCAGTTGTGACTCCAGCGCCCACCCCATGCATACCTGATGGGGACCCCTGCGGCGAAATCCCGTGCTGCTCAAGCTACTGCCATGGCGGGCTGGTATGCGGCCCAATGGTAACCCCAACGCCCACACCATAGCCGATGCTCTGCCCTTTCTTGGTGCTGAGCGTTGCCGCCCTGAAAGCTATTTAAGCAACCACCTGCAAATCAAACTCCAAGGTGGTCGAGATGAATCCTAGGTCCGTTGTAGCGTCTATCCTGTTTGTCGCACTGTTTGCCGCGTTCGCTGCTGCGGCGCCTCCGGTTACCCACCAGCCGTCGCCAGTATGTTCCCAATACAACGAGACCAGCACAGGCTGTACGCCATATACCGGGCCACTCCTGAGTGATTCAGACGTCCAGAAAGAAGTCGGTGCCATTAACCAGAAGATAACGGAGCGAAATCTCAACTGGGTTGCAGGGGACAACTGGGTCGTGCGGCTGCCCGAAGCGGAGAGAACGCGCCTCCTGGGCGCAAAGCTATTTTCCCCGCAGGAAATGGAAGCGGCGGGCGTAAAACCACTGTCTTATACTCCGGGCACAACGTTGCCGGTCGCTCTTGACTGGAGGAATAACGGAGGCAACTGGACCACGTCGGTAAAGAACCAAGGTGGATGCGGCTCGTGCTGGGCCTTTTCCGCGGATGGGGTCGTAGAGTCGCGGATGAACATCGATTTGGGCATCCCGCAATTCAATTATGTCCTTTCCGAGCAGGACCTTGTTTCCTGCTCCGGTGTAGGAAGCTGCAGTGGCGGCTACGAGGACCTGGCTATTGGCTATATTAATAATACTGGAACCACCAACGAATCCTGTTTCTCGTACCAGGCATCCGACGTGTCATGCGGACTGAAATGCGCCAATTGGCAGGACCAGAAGGTGCGTGTAACCAATTATAGCTATGTCGCTGCCGGTGCCAACGCCATAAAACAGGCACTGAACACCTATGGCCCAGTTACCGTATCCATGCCTGTTTTTTCTGACTTCTTTGACTATTCCGGAGGCATTTATACCAGAACGTCTGACTATCTTGAGGGCTTCCACGCAATAGACATCGTCGGCTACAACGACACTGGCGGATACTGGATTGTTAAAAACAGCTGGGCTACCACCTGGGGTGAAAACGGTTATTTCAGGATGAGCTATTCAGAAGATACAAACTATTCGACTTGGACTTGTTTTACTGTGTATGCCAGCTGTTCTCAGCCAGGCTCCTTTTTCATGGACCAGAGCGTTGCCGTCATGAGCACAAACGCGCCAAGCCTGTTCAACTTCGGGTCGGTTTCGGGCTATGTGTTTGACGACCTAGCGCAGGGGATTGCGAGCGCAATTGTCAACGTGACGAATGCAAGCGGCTCGCCAACGAACCTCACGAATGCAAGCGGTTACTACATAATCGGTGTCGTTCCCGCCGGAACCTTTAGCATCAGCGCGAGGAAAAATGCCTCTCTTGGCACCAACACAACCACCGTGACCGTGGTTACAAACACCACCACCAATGTCAACTTCACTCTGTATGCGCCAACTCCGATTCCAACGCCAACCCCCGTGGTAATCAGCAGCTGCCCCTACACAATAAGCGCCCCAGGTGCCTACGTCCTGTCGTCAGACGTCAATTCGGCAAGTGGCTCGTGCATCGCCATATCCACGGGAGGCAGCGGCTCCACGCTTGACTGCCAGAACCACACAATAAACGGCAGCGGCACAGGCTACGGAATCTACTTCAACAGCGCAAGCGGCAGCATGGTAAAAAACTGCACTGTGAAGCGCTTCGCGCGCGGAGTCTACCTCTCCAGTGCGCGCAACAACACCATCCAGGACAGCGCATTCAACTCGAACAACTACGGCGCCTACCTATCCTCAAGCAACAACAACTCATTCCGCCGCGACAACTTCTCGGCGAACACCGCTGACGGCGTCTATGTGGCGAGCTCAACTACCAACGTATTCGCCACTAACGAAATGTGCGCCGACCCGACCTACGGCGCTTACTGCTCCACTGCTCAGACAGGCGGGAGCAATACCTGCAACTCATCCAAAATCTCTTGCAGCGGAGTAACGTGCGGCTCACCCTGCCCAGGCACGACTCCAACGCCTACACCCACTCCAACTCCAACACCCACGGTGACGCCCACACCTACCGTTACGCCAACCCCCACTCCAACTCCGACTCCCGGCCCACCCACGCCCACCCCAACAGCTACCCCCACGCCAACTGCGACTCCAACTCCAACACCAACTCCAACCCCGACGCCCACCCCCACTCCAACTCCAGCGCCCGGAACAATCACATCCTGCCCATACACGATAAACGCCCCAGGTGCCTACATCCTAACGTCAAACATCAATTCGGCAAGCGGCACCTGCATTGCAATATCCACAGGAGGCAGCGGCTCCACGCTTGACTGCCAGGGCCACATGATAAACGGCAGCGGCACAGGCTACGGCGTCTTCCTCAATAGCGCGGGCAGCAACACAGTCAAGAACTGCACTGTGAAGCACTTCGACAGGGGCATCTACCTTTCCAACGCCAAAAACAACACCATCCAGGACAGCTCTTTCAACGTAAATGCCTTCGGCGCCTACATCTACACCAACAGCAACAACAACTCTTTCCGCCGCGACAATTTCTCAGCTAACACCAACAGAGGCGTCTATGTGATTTCCTCAACTACCAACGTATTCGCCAGCAACGAGATATGCGCCAACCCCACCCAGGACGCCTACTGCTCGGTGGCGCAGACAGGCGGGAGCAACACCTGCAACGTATCCAAAATCTCTTGCAGCGGAGTAACGTGCGGCTCACCCTGCCCAGGCACGACTCCAACGCCTACACCCACACCCACTCCAACCCCGACCCCGACGCCTACGCCCACTCCAACGCCCACGCCAACAGTAACACCAACGCCCACGGTTACGCCTACGCCTACCGTGACGCCAACTCCGACTCCAACACCGACACCCACGCCAACTCCTACTCCAACCCCAACGCCGTCTCCAACGCCAAGCGGGACGGTCATTACAACCTGCCCATACACAATAAGCATCCCAGGCACTTACATCCTCAGCGGAAACCTCAATTCGGCGAGCGGGACGTGCATAGGAATGACATCAGGGGGCAGCGGCTCCACGCTTGACTGCCAAAACCACACGATAAACGGCAGCGGCACCGGCTACGGAGTTTACCTAAATAGCGCAG
Source organism: uncultured Microcaldota archaeon (assembly GCA_903921825.1). Taxonomy (GTDB): domain Archaea; phylum Micrarchaeota; class Micrarchaeia; order Burarchaeales; family Fermentimicrarchaeaceae; genus CAIXRF01. The sequence continues at coordinate 13,777 of CAIXRF010000077.1, forward strand.
GCAGCAGCACAATCAGGAACTGCACAATCGAGCACTTCGACAAGGGCATCTACCTCTCCAACGCCAAGAACAACACCATCCAGGACAGCAACCTCATCGTCAACAACTACGGCGCCTACCTAGTGGCGAGCAGCAACGGCAACAGGATAACGAGCTGTGTCATGAACGCCAACACCTACAAGGGGCTGTTCGTGCAGACGTCGAGCACCAACAACGTGACCGCCAGCCAGACTTGTTTCAATGGCGACTCGATGTACGACCTCTATTGCTCCACGGCGCAGAGCGGGAACGGAGGCAACATCTGCACCACTTCGAGGGTTTCCTGCGGCGGAGTGACATGCAGCAGATCCTGCATCCCCGCCTAGCCAAAGCACCTTCTTTTCCTTTTCTTTCCGTCTTGGCAGCGGCAGCTTTCCGGCGCGGCCGCCCTGCAAGCTATTTAAACTACGTGAGGCAAAAAAGAGTCAAGGTGATTTCGTGAGTCCTAGACCCCTGTTTGCGCATGCATTCTTGTTCATCGCACTTCTTGCGGCTTCCGCTGCAGCACCCGGGATAGCAATCACTTCCTGCCCGCGCACGATAAACGCCCCAGGCACTTACGTCCTCACCTCGGACCTAAACTCTCCGGGCGGGACGTGCATAGGCGTGGGCGCAGGCGGCAGCGGCTCCACGATTGACTGCCAGGGGCACCTAATCAGGGGCCCCGGCGCTGCGGGCTACGGGCTCTATCTCAACGGAGCGAGCTACGTTACGGTGCGGAACTGCACATTCCGGAGCTTCGACCGCGGAATATACCTCTCCTCAGCAAGGTACAACACCATTCAGGACAGCTCTTTCAACGCGAATAATATCGGCGCATACATCTATTACAACAGCAACAACAACACGTTCCTGCGCAGCAACTTCTCGGTGAACCGCGACAAAGGAGTATACGTATTCACATCCATAGGCACCGTATTCACCACCAATGAAATGTGCGCTGACCCAACCTACGACGCCTACTGCTCATCGGCGCAGACCGGCGGGAGCAACACTTGCGACACTGCCCTGGTCTCCTGCTCTGGCGTCACGTGCACGCATGCATGCCCAACCCCAGGGCCGACCCCCACGCCGACCGCCACCCCCACTCCTGTTCCGCCGACGCCCACCCCAACTCCGACTCCCGGCCCACCGACGCCCACCCCCACAGCCACTCCAACGCCCGTTCCGACGCCACCAGCATGTGCCTCGCCTGGCGGGGTTGTGAGCACCTGCCCATGCACCATCAACGCGAAGTCAAACTACTCCCTAAACCACAGCCTGACCGCCAACGGCACCTGCCTCACATTCAACACAGGCGCAAGCAATTCCACGCTTAACTGCAACAACTTCAGCATCACCGGTCAGAACAACGGATACGGAATCCTCATGAACGGCGCCTATTACATGAACGTGACGAACTGCAACGTGACCAATTTCACCTACGGCTTCTACCTGAGCGGGGCCAGCAGCAACAACATCCGCGCAAGCAGGGTATACCTGAACATATACGGCTTCTTCCTGAGCTACGCCTCCAACAACAACATCACCAGCAACACCGTCTGCTACAACCCAGTGGACCTCTACTGCGAGGCTTCACCGGGCAACGCAGGCAGCGACGTCTACGACCGGAACACCGGGTGCGTGAGCATCACCAAGAGCGCATCCTGCCCGCCAGCCCCAACGCCTACGCCAACTCCCACGCCTGCGCCCACCCCTACTCCAGGCCCAATCACCATAAACGCATGCCCATTCACCATAAACAGCGCAGGGACATACCGCCTTACCCATGACCTCACAGCGAACGGGACGTGCATAGGCATAATGAGCGGAGGAAGCGGCGCAATACTGGACTGCTACGGCTACGCCCTCTTCGGGAACGGCACAGGCTACGGGATTTACATGCAGACGAACAACGTCCTTGTCACCAATTGCGAAGTCAGCGGCTTCGACCGCGGCATTTACATGAAGAGTTCCAGCAGCAACAACTTTTTAGCAAACCTGCTCGAGCGCAACAACATCGGTGCCTACCTCTACGGCAGCAACTACAACCACTTCGACAGCAACATATTCGTCTCCAACCGCGACCGGGGGATTTACGTGCTGACCTCGAGCAACAACCAGTTTTACAACGGCGAGATATGCTACAACGGAAACAGCAACAACGATGTCTACTGCTCAACTGCCCAGACTGGCGGGCTCAACGTCTACTGCGACATCTCGCGGATTTCCTGCCCCGGCGTAACCTGCGATGTGGGCTGCCCCTAGGACGGCTGCGCACAGCGGCACCCGCCACCTAGTCGGCAGATGGTTAATATATTTAACTATTCATAGTCTTAACTGAATGAGGAGAGGCGATGGACGAGGCGAAACTTGAGAAGCTTGCAGACAACCTGGTGCTGCTGATGCGGGTATTCCGCATCATGCTGGCGGGCAGCGAGGGCCATGGGCCCAAGATAATGCCGCTGGACCCGCAATACTGGGTCCTTGGCATCCTGCAGCGCGGCGACCTGCCCATGTCCGAGCTCGGGAGGCGCCTCCACAGGTCCAAGCCGAACATGACCGCAGTGGTTAATAGCCTCATTGCAGACGGCAGGGTGGCAAGGCGGCCGGACAAGAGCGACCGGCGCATCGTCCGGATATCCATAACGCCGAAAGGGCGCGCGTTCCTGAAAGGGGCGAAGATGGCGGTCAAGGCGAACATGAAGCGGAACCTCTCGCGCCTGAGCAGCGGGGACCTCGACACCCTTTACTCCTCGCTGGAAGAAGTGAACAGGGTGATTGGCAAGGCGAGCGGTGGTTTGCATGGCACCTGAGAAGAGCGCGAAAGTGCATCACGAGGCGCCAGCGGAGAAAAAAGGCGGCCCAGCCGCAGCTCTCGCCGCCATCCGCAACCACCCGCTTCTTGCAGAGGCGGTCCTCCTTATTGCCATAGTTGCGCTGATAGGAGGATACTTCTATTGGCAGGACATGCAGGGCAAGATATACCTGGAGAAGACAGTGATAAGCGCGCCGCTCATCTCGCTCGCGCCCCAGGCGCCGGGGCAGATAACCGAGGTCTATGTGAAGGAAGGCGACAGGGTTGCGAGGGGCCAGCGGCTCGCAAAGGTCGGGGACCAGTACGTCACCGCAAAGACCTCCGGAATAATCGTTTCGGTCAACAATGCGCCAGGGCAGATGGCGACCGCGCAGACGCCGGTCGTGACGATGATAGACCCCACGCAGCTGCGCCTCATCGGCCGCGTAGAAGAGGACAAGGGGCTGAGCGACATCCGCCCGGGCCAGCGCGTCGCATTCACCGTTGATGCGTTCGGCGCCAAGGAATACGAAGGCGTCGTGGAGTCCATAGCCCAGAGCGCGCACCAGTCTGACGTCGTTTTCAGCATCTCGGACAAGCGGGCGGAGCAGGAATTCGACGTGAAAGTCTGGTTCGACACCTTCACCTACCCTGAGCTCAAGAACGGCATGTCTGCGAAAATGACTATCTACAAATGATGCGCATGGCCGAACAGAGCGACAATCTCCGTTGGCTGATACTCCTTACTGTCATAATCGGCACATTCATGGGCAGGCTCGACCAGACAATCGTGAACCTCGCCCTGCCAAAGATAATAAGCGAGTTCTCAATCTCCATCCCGGAGGCGAGCTGGATAGCCACCGCCTACATACTCGCAAACGCGATATTCGTGCCCGTGTGGGGAAAGCTCGGTGACACGCAGGGAAGGAAGAAGATATACATCCTCGGCTTCGCGATATTCATCTCCGGCTCGGTCCTTGCAGGCCTTGCCTGGAACCTCAGCTCGCTGCTGGCGTTCCGCGTCATCCAGGCAATCGCCAGCTCCGCCGACTACCCGACCGCAATGGCGATACTCGCGGTCACTTTCAGGCAGGGAAGGGAGCGCGCCGAGGCGCTCGGCCTGTGGTCCGCCTCCTTCGCCGCGGCCGCGGTGTTCGGCCCGCTCGTCGGAGGCCCGCTGATAGACACGTTCGGCTGGAGGTCGGTGTTCCTCGTGAACCTGCCCGTCGGGATAATCGGCCTCGCCATGGCGCTCCTCTTCGTGAAGGAATCAACCGGCAGGCCTACCGCGAAGTTCGACCTGTGGGGCGCAATCACGCTCGGCATCTGCCTTTCCTCTTTCGTCCTGGTCCTGGACCAGGGGCTGGACTGGGGCTGGATGTCAACGAACAGCCTGCTCTGCTACGCAACGACGATACTCTTCGGTTACATCTTCTACCAGATAGACACGAACCACCCCGAGCCGATAGTCGACTTCAAGTTCTTCAAGATAAACGCGTTCGTGAATGCGCTCGTCAACAACGTAGTGGTCTTCATGGGCATGATGGGCGGCCTCTTCATCCTGCCCGTCTTCGTCCAGACCTACCTCGGCTACAACGCGACGCAGACGGGCTACCTTTTCATGCCCATGGCGTTCAGCATGCTCATCGCGGCGCCGATAGGCTCGAGCCTCGTTGGCAGGGTCCAGCCGAAATACGTTATCGCGTTCAGCACGCTCATGGCTGCGGCAGGGCTCTACCTGTTCACCGGCCTCGACCCGCGCTCCGGAGTCCTCGACATCATAATCCCCATCATGGTGATGGCTTTCGGGATGGGCCTCGGCATGCCGCAGCGCACGAACATCATCGCCTCCGCGGTGCCCGAATCGGAAATAGGCATCGCGTCCTCTGTTCTCGCACTGGCAAGGAACATAGCGGGCGCGTTCGGAATCGCGCTCTTCGCAACCATCCTGAAGGAGAGCACTGAGGGCTACGCGCTCGCGCTCTCCCAGAACACGGTCATCAACACGCTGGACCCGGTGCTGAGGGCGGAAGCGATAGCGCTGATGACCCTGAAGGCGCAGATTCTCGCCTACCACGAGGTCTTCATCGTCTCGTCGGCGATACTCCTGGTCGCGTCGGCCCTCGCCCTCACCATCCATGTGAGGGAAACGAAGACGGGCAAGGAAGTCTTCGTGGACTAGAGATGAAAGTGCAATAGGTTAACGTTAGCTAAGAGTGCAAAAATACCGTCTTCCATTTGCCAGAGGCGCATTGGTTGACTAATCAATTTATGTATTTAGATCCGCAAATTATTAGCCATGCAAAAACGACTCGCGCCCCCAGCGACGGACGAAGACGCAAGGGCGCAGGCAGCCATATCCCGGAGAGCCATAAAGCTTGAGGAGAGCCGCCTGAACATAACCGCGCTCCCGGAGAGATATAAAAAATCAATGAAGTGGCTCTCCGACATGGCTAAGTTTAACGCCGATAGAGCGAAGGTCCAGAAGCTGAAAACAATCACGGTGCACGTAATAGGAGTTGGCGGGGAAGAAGGCCCCCAGGTCAGTGAATTGATTCAAGCGCTGAAGCCGTTTGCCAGCGAGCTCGTAGTGCATGTTTCCGACATACGGAAAGACTTGGCCGAGGCCGCTTCAAGGAAGGCCGGGGAGGAGTTTCCAGACGTGCGCATCATATCACACAATTTGGACGTAACCGCGCCAACGCCTGCCTCGGAAATTAACGAAAAGGCGGATTTCGTCATATGCACGAACGTCATTCAGCACGTGAATCCCGCGGAGCACAGATGGCTCGGGTTCTTCCACGTCTCTTCCCTTGTCAAGGTCGGGGGATACGTGCTCATCGGCGGGAAGGACGCGGAATTGCCGCCGTGGGGGAAATTCCACAAAAGCGAAATAATTTTTGCGATGCTATCCACGAGCAGGCATCAGGAATACGAGTCTTCGCTGCCCGATTTCGGCCTGGAGCCGAAGGCCATTATTGAAGAACAATACCCTCTGTTCGAACAAAAATTCATCGAGGGAGAAAAGCGCTCGGCACAGAGGCCTGATGGTTATGGAAGCCCTTACGCTAGCGCCGGTTACGAGGGCATTCTCCTAGAAAAGACAGGGGAGCCAACGATGGCGTTCAAAGACTTGTGGAAAAGAATCGTGGAGATGGGAAAGGCTGCAGCCGAAAGGGAGGAAGCGGACGATAAGCCCGCGCCCAATAGTCCGGGCAAAGGGCTTGGATAAGGGCGACCGCGGAAGCAGCCAGCTCATCCTGAAGCCAAAGCAGTAGGGGTCGTGGCGTAACCTGAGGAAAAATTAGGACTTAAACCGGAAAGAACCCGGCGTTTTTGCACTTTTACTAAATGCCATGGGTGGGATTTGAACCCACGACTTCCAGAATACACCGCAGCGAGCGGAACAACGCCCACTACTTCACTTTATCATCGCCGCAAAGCGGCTCATCACTCATCAAGCTGAGCTTATGAGTCTGGCACTCTAACCAGGCTGAGTTACCATGGCGCAAAGGTTAGTTGGGTGGTTGAAACTTTAAATAGGTGAGCGGCGGGCCATAGTCCACCTTGAGTTTTCGCAGCATTCGACTAAGCGGCCGAAAGGCCTTGCGCCACTATCCCCCGAAGGGGGCTGCCTCCAGCCGGGCGCGTTTCATCCGCCGCAGCCCAAGTCCGCTTGCGCGTCATGCTTAAAGGGCTGCGGAGGTTCGTTTCTGTTCCCGGCCCGGGCCTTAAACCCGTGCAGGCAGTTCATGGCGGGCGGAACTTCCTCACGGGGCGAACCCCGCGTCAGCTGCGGCCCACCGCTCGGGATACATCACCCAGCAGGAATATTTAAATCCAGCAGCGCAAATCAGGGGTATGGCATTCGACACCTTGACTTCGGCGCTGTTCATCGGCGTATTCGTAATCGCAGCAATAATCCTGCTGCTAGTGGCATGGAAGCTGTTCAAGGGGCTGCTCAAGCTCGCGATGGCGATGGTCCTGAATTCCATAGTGGGCCTCATCGCGCTGGGCATCCTCTTCCTGCTGGGAGTGAAGGTGCCGCTCACCGCGGGCGTAATCCTCTCCATCGCGCTCTTCGGCCTCGGGGGCCTCGGCACAATTCTCATCCTCATGTTCACCGGGATAAAGGTGGGCTGAATGATACGCAGGAGCGGCACTGGGCCGGCAAAAGTCGTGCTAGGCATCCTCTTTGCAGTGGTCGGGGTGTTCCTCTCGCTCTTCGGGGGCATTTTCGCATACCTTCGCCTCCTCGGCGGCCCCGCGGACTTCACCGTCCTGGGCTTCGGCATCATAGCGATGTTCGTCGGCTTCTGGATGATTTTCGACGCATTCTTTACCAACGTGGAGGTTCGCGTCGGCAACCTCGAAGAGCTGGCGCTCGCTTTCGGGAAAAGGGTGGAGAAGTGCGCGAAGTGCGGTGCGCTCAGCCCCAACGGGGCGAAGTTCTGCATGGCGTGCGGGAAGGAATTCCCGCGGCACCCGAAGCCCTAGCGCCCCTCAGAGCCTTAGCTTTCCCCGCTGGAAGTCATTGATTACTAGCCGGGCCATGGTATCGAGGTCCGGCTCGCCGCCTTTCAGCAGCCTTCCCCTCCGCTTGGCAATCTTTATTAGAAGCTTCTCGGCATCGTCAGTTTTCCTCAGCGGCACATCATAGTGGGCCGCAGCCGCCTCCATACTCCTCCCGATTATCTCGAGCGCGATGGGCTCCGGCGAAGGGATGCTCTGCGCTGCGACCGCGGACTTGAGCACGAGGCTCACGCCCCTCTCGCTCTGCGGGACGACTCCCGGCGTGTCATAAAGGAGGATGTCGCCGAGCGTGACCCACTGCACGTTCTTCGTCTGGCCCGGCACCGGGGAAACCTTCGCTGCCCTCCTTCCCGCGAGCCTGTTCATCAGCGACGACTTCCCAACATTCGGGTAGCCGACGACGCCCACCTTTGCGGGCCTGCGCGCAGTCGCCTTCCTTATCTCCTCAAGCAGCCACGGGATGCCCTCGCCCGTCTTGCCAGAGACTGCGACCCACCTATAGCCATGAAGCGTGCGCGGCAGCGCTCCGAGCTCCTTCTCCCCGACCAGGTCGCTCTTGGTCACCACGACAATCATCTTGCTCAGGTACTTCTTGAGCGACCAGTTCAGCGTCCCCCATGCGTCGCGCGCGTCTACGACCTGCAGCACCACGTCGCACTCGCGCAGCACGCGCTTGAATACAATCCACCTCTTCAGCCATTCTTCCATAGGAACATCTCACACGAAATCCGTCACCCTTGCCTGCCCCGCCTTGGGCGGGGCTTTCGGCGCCTTCACAGCCTCCCTAACCCTCTTCGACTCCATATCCCTTTGCATTCCGCCGACTATCTTTTTCATCCTTGCCTCCTTGTTCCGTGCGGACCAGTAGTACGCCTCGTCACGAGTGTCCTTCGTAATCAGTATCACGACGTCGCCGGCCTTCGCCCGTCCCGCCCTTCCGCGTCGCTGTATGCTCCTTATCTCGCTCGGTATGGGCTCGTAGAACACCACCGCGTCCACGCTGGGTATGTCCAGCCCCTCCTCTCCTATCGAGGACGCGACCATCACATCGAACTTCCCTTCCCTGAACAGTTTTATGGTCCCCTTCTGCTCCGCAAGCGTGACCCCATCCTTCTTCCCTACGAACTGCTTCGCGCTGAACCCCTTCGCCCTAAGCTCCTCCACGACGCGCTTCACCTGGGCGCGGAACTGCACGAACACAATCACTTTCTTTCCCCTCATGCCCTCCAGCACCTCGACGAGCTTCGCGAGCTTCGGGTGCTCGCCCTCATAGGACCTGGCCAGCTTGAGCACCGTCTGCACGCGCTCGTCATTCAGTATGCGGAGCACGGCCTTGCTCTTTGTCTCCTTCTCCTCCAGCTTCTGCATGAAGCTGAGGAACGCCGATATTCCCTGCGTCTCGAGCAGCTCGTGCGCATGCGTCAGGTTCATCACGGTCGCGTAATGCGAGAGCGCAACGAACTTCGGCATGCCATCGGGCCGCTTCTGCAGCCCCTGCCCTATTTCCAGTAGCACTTTCTTCGGCACGCGCGGATTGGTCGTCCGGATGAGGCCCATCTTCATCATCGAGCCGAGCCTGTCGCTTATCGCCTTCTCGAGGAGCTCGCTCATCTTCTTCATCCCGGGCGTAAGCTCGACCGCAATCCACTTCATCTCCAGCTTCTTCACGTATGGCGCGACGTCCTCGTCAGTCTCCGTCCTTATCTCTATGTGCTGCACCCCGAGCGCCTTCACCACCTCGTCTATGCGCTCCTTCTTCCCTCCGGGCGAGGCGGTGAGCCCAAGCAGCTGCACCCCCTTCCCAATGCATTCCTCCGCAATCATGGTGTAAGCGTATTTCTTGACCGCGCGGTGGACCTCATCCACGACGCACAGCCCGAACCCGTCGAGTGAGAATCGTCCCCCCTTCAAGTCATTCTCGATGGTCTGCGGAGTCGCGCAGATGATGAACGCATCCTTCCACAGCGAGCTGCGCTTCTCCGCTGGCGTAGTCCCGGTGAGAAGCACCACCCTTTCCTGCGGAATCTTCAGCAGCGTAGAAAGCGTCTTGTGGTGCTGTTCGGCAAGCGGGCGCGTCGGCGCCACGAAGAGCACGTGCTTCCCGCTGAGCAGCTTCTGCTGTATGACGAGAAGGGCGACGATAGTCTTCCCCATGCCCGTTGGCAATATCACCAGCGAGTTCCCGTTGCGGAGCACGCTCTCCGCTATCCTTGCCTGGTATTCGCGGAACTGCACCTTCTGCGAGTCTATAAGCTGGTTCTCCTGCACGGGCCAATTTCTCAGCCGCTCTTCTTATTCCTTCCCAGCACGGCGTAAAAGGCGTTCGTTAGGCAAGCGCCGAACAAAAAGTGAAGGCTATTAAAGCGCTACCGAGCGAGTATTCCTCATGAGGATAATCGCCTTCCTCGGCTTCGCGCTGCTGCTTGCCGCTCTTGCGGGAGCATGCGTCTCAATCCCAGTGGTTGAGGTAGGGGATGCAAGCCTCAGCGTTGATGTCTGGGCGCTGGGGAACGCAACCACCGAGCAGTTCGACTCATTCATGGCAAGCCAGTATGCCGATGCCTGGACAGGCCTGAACCTCACCTACATGGAGAAGGCCGCAATCTGGGATTTCGTTAAGAACGGCTATTCTGCCAGAAAAATGTCGCCTGCCGAATACTCCGAATTCCTTGCGAATGCGGATGCGGTTAACAATAATCCCCTGAACTGCGGCAATTACCCCGCAGTCGCGTACAGGAGCAACTTCGCCGGCTACGTCTACAGCGATGAAAGCGAGAAGAACGCGCTTTGCGCAAGCGCGCCACGCCAGGCATGCGCCGGCGGAACCTACCACCCCTTCATGAACGACCTGCCCCAGCCTGTTTTTGGCACCGTCGGCGCAGGCATCACAAACGGCACGGAAACTTCGGACAACACGGGCACAGTAGGCGCGACAGCAGTGAAAACGCCATCCACCACATCTTCCATTGCGGGCGGCCAGATGGATTACAAATATGTTGCAGGGGCCGCAGTCGCAATCATTCTCCTCGCCGGCTTCGTCGCTTTCTCAATAACGATGAGGAGGCCTGAGGAGGAAGGCATTGACGAGGCGCTCGTGCACAGAGCGCTCTCCTCCGAAACGCGCATCGGAATCATGAGCGAGCTCCAGAGGGGCGAGCGCACGCCTACGGACCTGAGCACGAGGCTGGGGAAGAGCAAGGCGACGGTGGTGGAGCACCTCGACCGGCTCATGGATGCCGGGTTCGTGGAGAAGCGCGAAGAGGAAGGAAAGAAGTTCGTGTTCTACAGCCTAACTTCGAGGGGAAAGGCAGTCCTGAGGAAGGCAGGCTAAAGCCTAAGTCTCTTCTTCACCTTGCTCCTCAGCTGTGCAAGCTTCGGGAATATGCGAGTAAGCGCTGGTGAGTAGCTGCCATGCGCGCTCGTCCTGCGCGAGAGCAGCGCCTTCCTGAACCCCTCAAGGTCGCCGGCGTCGGCCTCAGTCCATGCCCTCCCGACTTCCCACGTGGTATGCGAATCGCTGCCTGCAGTTTCCGCAAGCCCGTGCTTCTTCGCAAACTTCTTCGCCTCTTCGTTGTGGCGGGGGTCTATCACGCGCGGGTTGAACACCTCCACGGCATCCACCTTGCGCGCAAGCCTGGCCAGCTGCTCCGGGGGCAGCACGTCCCTGAACGAGTCGAACGGATGCGGCAGGACCACGATTCCGTCCTGCTTCCTTATCTCATCAATGACTTCCAGCGGCGTCCTGTTCATCCCGCTTATCTCCTCATCAAGGAAAAGGCCGATTATCTCACAAACCCGCTTTCCCTGGGGCTTCACCCCGATTTCCTCGCCCTTTATCACGAGGATTCCGCTCCCCCTTGCGGCCTTCTCGACCTCTGCACAAGCAGAGAACCTGCTGTGGTCCGTCACTGCGACGCCCTGCAGCCCCTTTCTTTTTGCGATGAGCGGCAGTTTCTCCGGAGGCACCCAGGAGTCCGGCGAGTGGTTCGTGTGGATGTGGAGGTCCGCCTTCATCTTCCTACTCCGCGTTGCTCGCAACAAACCACATCCTCTGGACGAGGGTGAATACGGAAAGGATGACCGCGAGGATGATTGCCGCATCCAGATAAAGCGGGTAGGCATGCCAGAGGAGCATTCCGAGGAAGATGAGCCCGAGCCTCTCCGCCCTCTCGAGGACGCCGCCCATCTTCCGCAGCTTCTTCTCGTCCGTGAGCGCCTTCCTGTGGTCTGCATATGCGCGGGCGAAGCTCACCATGCACGTGCCGAAGAAAAGAAGGAGCACGAGCAGCTGCCACATCGGCACAGCATAGCCTGCGAACACGACTTCCGGCAGCCCGAAGAGCATGAGCCCTCCGAGGAGCAGCGCCTCCACGAAGCGGTCCATCATCCCGTCGAGGTAGGCGCCGAAGTTGCTCACGCTGCCGGTTACGCGCGCTACCCCGCCGTCAATCGCGTCCATTAAGCCGGAAATGAGGAAGAGCGCGAGCCCCCACCCCATCTCGTGGTAATACGCAAGCGCGACGAAGCCAAGGAGCGCCGGAACGAGCGAGAGCAGGGTCCACTGGTTGGGCGTGAGCGGAATCCTCGAGAACGCTACCCCCAGCTTTATCCCTATCCTCTCAGCCAGCTCGGGAAACCCGGACTTCGCAACCATGCGCTCACGACACTTCCACGTGGTAGCTTATGTCGCCCACGATGTTGTGCAGTATGCCCGTCCTGTCGTCCGTGTATCCTATGTAGATGGTTCCGCGGTAGAACTCCCCTGCAGCGGGATAGGTACCGTCCGCCTTCTCGCAGTTCGGGAGCCCGGTGAGGTTCTTGTGCCTGCCGCTCTGCACTATGATCGCGGGACTTACCGTGACGATGTACGGGTCAGTCTCCTTGGCCGAGCAGCCTATGGACGTCAGCCGTATGTCTCCGCCGCTAGCCTGCCCCAGGTCCAGCTCGAGGACGCCTCCGTCCTTCACTGAATAACCGTAGCAGGAGAAGCCCCCGGGAAGGACGCACGAGTTCGGCGATGCGGTCTGGGGGTTGAACACGCCCAGCATGAAGAGGACCGCAACTACTACAAGCATGATTAGGACTGCCCAACCGTAAGTCATGAGGAATTCCATAGCTGATTGGCCGCGCATGTCCATATTCAAACACCTCTCCGGAGGTAGTTAAGTGGGCGCATTTATAAGGCTTTTCGGCTCACATCGGGCATGGAGTGTATGACGGTATTGCGCAGCCCGTCTGCTGGTAAAACGTGTTGTTGCTGCCGATTGTCTGTGTGTTGCTGCACCAGAGGTCGTTCCACGCTATCCCCCGCATGTTGTAGCAGACATAATCATCCGTTAGATTGACCGTGTTCGTGCCGATGGTCATGTTTACTCCTGTCGCAAAGTTGATGACGCTGCAGTTCTCGATGGTCATCGGAGCTTTCACGAGTATGCCCGTGCCAAAGTTATCCGTATTGTTTATGAAGTTGCCGCTGCAGTTCAGCGTCGAGCCTTCCGCCCCAGACTCGAAGTCTATGCACGGGAACGTTCCGCCGTAGTTGTTTATCTCGTGGGTCAGGTAGTAGCTTCCGGCTGCGCTCACCACCGTTCCGCAGTATGCTATCTCGCCGCCTGGCTCCGGCGTGTGCATGGTGCACGGCGCGGCCCTCATGATTCCGCCGCAGCCCGTGTTCGTGTCAAACGTGTCATCGCCGGAGTTGCCGCTTCCGCCACCGCAGCTGAAGTCCGTAGGGTTGGAGCAGACCGTGTTGCCCGTTATGTTGTTGCTGCTGCTGGACACGGCCAATTCAACGCCCATAGCGCTGTTCGACTCGATGGTGTTTCCGGAAACGTTGTTGCCGTTGCTGCTGTAGATCTGGAGGCCATGCCCGCAGGAGTGGGCGTTCAAGCTAAGCGTGTTCCCAGTAATTGTATTGCCATTGCTGCCGGACTCCATCGAGATGCCATTGCAGTTCGAACTGGCATCGTTGTCCGTGATGTTGTTGTTGCTTGACCCAGAGAGGTACATGCCAGCGCCCACATGGGCGTCTTCGCTGAGGACGTTGTACTCCAGCGTGTTGTGCGCAATGTTGTTGCCGTTGGACGCATACAGGTAAATGCCCACCTCAAAATACCTCACGGTGCAGTGGCTGACATTCACATTGCTCATGCCCCATGACAGTATGCCTGCGCCCCAGTTGGTGTTGCCCGTGATTACGTTGTCATTGCAGTCAAGGGTCGAGCCGGATGCGCCTGGAGTGACGTTTATGCAGCTGCAGTCAAAAGATCCGCTTGGGCAGCTGCTGCCCCCGGTCAGCGGGCCGCTGAGCGTGTAGTCGCCCTGAACGGTTAGCTCCGAGCCTGCTGGCCATGGCGTGTTCGGGTCGCAGGTGGTGATTACCTCACTAATTGGCGTCGGAGTCGGAGTGGGCGTAGGCGTCGGCGTAGGCGTTGGCGTCGGAGTTGGAGTCGGAGTGGGCGTCGGAGTAGGCGTAGGTGTAGGCGTTGCCGTCGGAGTCACCGTGGGCGGCGGAGTTACTTGCTGCACCGCTATCTCCTCATACTTCAGCGACACATCTGCGGCGACCTGGCGCGTGAACCCCGTGTCCAGCTCCACGTATTCAACGAACATCTTCCCCTTGAACAGGTTGCCTGCCCTTCCGGTTGCAGTGCTGCCATCCTCACTGTGGCACACCTTTGAGCCGCTTTGGATGAACGCATGGTCCCCATCCACTATCATGACTGGGCTGTCCAGCGCGTCGCCAGAGCCTAGCACCGGCGAGCCCTCCGCGGTGCACCTTATCCTCGTGACGTTTATCTGGTGGCCCGTGGACTGGCCGAAGTCAATCCCGAAATTGCCAGTGGTGTTCAGAAGAGGGCCTTTGCACAGGAAATTCGCCGGGAAGACGCACGTTGAAGCGAGGGGCGTCCTCGGGTTTATCAGGCCGACCCACAGCAGCATGCCTATCGCCACGAGCATTATCAGAATCGCCCACCCGTAGGTGGTCAAGTATTCTATCGCCGACTGCCCGCGCAAAGTTTTTGTCGCCATGTGGCACCCCTCCTTCAGTTAGTTGGGAAAGGCGTGTTTATAATTTTGAGGGTGCGCGCCCGCCATAAACTATGCGTACGTTGGGGTTGGAGTTGGCGGACCCGGGGTGGGCGTTATTGGCGGGGTGGGGGTCGAAATCGGCGTTGCAGTCGGGGTCGCAGACGCGCTCTCCACGCGGAACGCTATCTCGCCCACGGCCTTGTGCTGGACGTTCGTTTCCTCGTCGGTGTAGAGAACGTAGATGTGCCCGCTGTAGTATTCGTCCACGTTGGGCGGCGTGGTGCCGTCAGCCTTCGTGCAGTTTGCGTTAAGCGTGATCCTGTCCCCGCTATGAAGCTCCTCATTAACCGAGGTATAAGTGGGGGTGTCGTTTTCCGAGCATGCGATCTCATCTATGCTGATGGTATGCCCCATATTCTGCACGAGGACGAGCGTCAGCGCGCCCCTCACGCTGTCCGAGCCTTCTATCTTGTAGTCCTGGCATGCGAAGCCGGACGGAAGGACGCACACTCTCGGAGAAACGGTCTTGGGGTTGAAGACGCCCAGGTAGAATAGTATGACGACCACCGCGAGCAGTATCACTATCGCCCAACCGTACGTCATCAGGAACTCTATGGCCGATTGCGCGCGTGATTCATTGCCCCTCATAGTGCATCCCTCTGCGGATTAGTCGCTTGGAGTGCTTATAAGGCTTTTCGGTTTGCGCCAGCTGTATCTGCCACTGTTAAGGTCCGCCCCCAGCGGCTGTGCCCGCGTAGAGACCAAAACTACTCCATGCCAAGGAGTTCACGCCCTCTCCCGGGAAATTATGCCACAGCGACCATGACTCCGGGCCTGAATTCCAGAAATAGACGTTCCCTCCAGATGTGCCTGCATAAAGATTGCTAGAATACCAAGAAAGGGAGTTCACGCCCTCTCCCGGGAAATTATGCCACAGCGACCATGACTCCGGGCCTGAATTCCAGAAATAGACGTTCCCTCCAGATGTGCCTGCATAAACATCACTGTAATACTCAACAACGGAATTTACGCTCTCGCCAGGGAAATTATGCCACAGCGAAATGGAGTCAGTTCCCGAATTGTAATAGTAGATGTTCCCCGCAGACGTGCCCACGTAAAGATTTCCCGACCCGCCCAGAAGCGCTATGGCGTTCACGCCCTCTCCCGGGAAATTAT
>CAIXRF010000078.1 GCA_903921825.1 uncultured Microcaldota archaeon
AGTTGGTAGGGAAGGCTATAATTAAAATAGCGCTATCAGTTTTTCTCGATTGCATCTGCGATTGCGCTCATCGCGTTTGCGATTTCCTCCAGCAGCGCAGCATCAATTGGGTGGGTATATCCTACCATGGCCGGCGCAGAAATGCTCCCATCTTTGAATTCCAAGACCAGTGACGGAAAATGAGCCAAGTCGGCCAGCGTGTCCACATTTCGCCTGACTTCGGGCCACATAAGCATACTCCTCGCCCTCGAAACGTCATTCGTGGCAACAAAGTATTTCTTGTCAAATTCAGAAACGCCAACCTCCAACCCATGCAGTAATGCAGTCGCCCCAAATGCCATCCTCTTTCTTATCGTGAGCCTGAATTCCTTGGCAGAAACCGAAGAATGCGACAGCCGCATGTATACGCATTCTCCACTAGGCGCGCCTCTCCCCCCATGGCCTTCATAACCAGCCTTAAGCATGCGCCCTTTGTATGCTCCCGAAACCGACGAGAGCACTAAAAAACCACCTGGTTTGAACTGCAAGCCGTTTCTAACGGCGAAGGATTTCATCTCTGCATCCTCTGCTCTCCACCGCTTGCGGTTGACGCGCTGGCTGAGCACAAACAACGCTAAGACAAATATGCAAAACGCGACTTCCCGCAAAGCTGCCGATATTAAAAACATCAAAACCGCAGCTGCGCATACCGCTAGGCAGATGCCGTCCGCATATCTGTCTAAGTAATACCTAGCATTTAATGCCACAACTCTACCGAAGCTGTTTTGCCGGTTAAGATTAAATTATCGCCTCCCCAACCACCATCCATGGCAAAGAACCCTCTCGCCGCCAAGATATTCTACGAGATTGCCGACATCCTCGAGATTCAGGACGTCCAGTGGAAGCCGATCGCCTACAGGAAGGCGGCGAGAACCATCGAGTCGCTCTCCGACGACGTGGAGGAAATCTACAAGCGCGGCGGGGTGAAGGCGCTGATGGAGCTCCCAGGGATAGGGGAGGCTATTGCGAAGAAAATCGAAGAGATTGTCAAGACCGGGACGCTGCACTACTACGAGGAATTAAAGAAGCAGGCGCCCTTTGATTTGGAGGCAATCACAGCGATTCCCGGAATGGGGCCGAAGAAGGCGAAGAGGCTTTACGATGAACTGGGAATCAAGACACTCGAAGACCTGAAGAAGGCGGCTGAGAAGCACAGGATTGCAGGCATCCCCGGCTTCGATGAGAAAAGCGAGGAGAACATTTCGAAGGGAATTGCGCTCCTTGAGAAGACGAAGGGACGCGCGCTGCTCGGCGACGCCCTCCCTGAGGCTGAGAAGCTCGTTGAGGCGCTGCGAAAGAGCGGCGCAGTGAAGAGGATTGCCTACGCAGGCTCTTTGCGCAGGATGAAGGAGACGATAGGCGACATAGACATTCTAGTTACTTCGGGCAAGCCCGCGAAGGTCGCGGGCTTCTTCACAAAGCTCCCGCAGGTCGATGAGGTTGTTGCGAAAGGGGAGACGAAAAGCACTGTCCGGCTGAAGGGCGGAATGAACTGCGATCTGCGCGTGGTAGAGGACGATTCCTTCGGCGCGGCTCTGCAGTACTTCACAGGCAGCAAGGAGCACAACATAGAGCTGAGGAGGATAGCGATTGCGAAGGGCTGGAAGCTGAATGAGTACGGAATATTCAAGGGCGCGAAGAGGATTGCGGGAAAAGAAGAGGAGGACGTATATGTGAAGCTCGGGCTGGAATGGATTCCGCCCGAATTGCGCGAGAACACGGGAGAGGTGGAAGTTGCGCAAAAGGGACGGCTGCCGAAGCTCGTGGAGATGAAGGACATCAAGGGCGACTTCCACGCGCACACGAAATGGAGCGACGGGAACTACACAATTGAAGAGATGGCAATTGCAGCGGATAAGCTCGGCTATGAATATGTTGCCATCACGGACCATGCAAGCCCGATGGTAGTTGCGAACGGAATGGATGCGAAGAGGAAAGAGAAGCACTCGAAGGAGATTTCAGAAGTGCAGAAGAAGCTGGAGCGGGAAGGGCACAGGATAAGGCTGCTGGACGGGTGCGAACTGGACATAAACAAGGACGGCACCCTCGCCCTGCCTGTGCCGGCGCTGAAAAAGCTCGATGTCATCATCGGGGCGGTCCATTCGAACTTCACCATGGGGCGGGATGAGATGACGAAGCGGATTGTGAAGGCGCTGGGCAGCGGCCTCCTCACTATCCTCGCGCACCCGAGCGGGAGGCTCATCGGGGAGCGTGACGCCTACCAGCTCGACTACGACAAGGTCTATGATGCGGCCGAAAAGAACGGGGTTGCGATGGAGATAAATGCGTTCCCCGAGCGGCTGGACCTTGTTGATACGGAAGTGAAGCGGGCGATAAGCTGGGGGCTGAAGCTTGCAATCGGCACTGATTCGCACTCAACCGAGCACCTGAAGTTCATGCGCTATGGCGTCGCGGTTGCGAGAAGGGGATGGTGCGA
>CAIXRF010000079.1 GCA_903921825.1 uncultured Microcaldota archaeon
ATCAGCAAGGAGAAGATGCAGAAAATAAAGGAGTTCGCCGAGGGCCCGACCGGCGCGATGTATGGGTGAGTCTTGTAATGGCAAGGGCAGGCCTTTTCGTGAAAGCGCTTACGATATGCGTAGCCCTCGCGCTGATTGCCTACGCCGTCTCGCCGTGGCCCATTGACGCGTTTTTCAAGCTCCTCGCCCTCGCCTTCGGCGTTTCCGTCCTCACTCCACTTGCCTACCCACTGCTGCGCGGCGTGCGGAAGGGCGACGAGGTGGCCGTTGACTTTGGCGGCGCGCAGGCGCTGCCTGGCCTCCTCAGCGTCTTTTTCCGCACCGGCTCCGGCGTTGCGATGGAGCGCGGCAGGGTGGGCCAGAAGATAATGGTGGCGCTAGACGACGGCTCAATGCGCAGCTGCGTGGTGGTCAGCTACCCTGGCTTCTTCAGCCCCGCGAAGGTGCGCGTCACCGGAAAGCTGGAGAAAACCGCGGAGATAACGGTGATTTAGTGAGATTCAGCCTCAACTGGGATGAAGTGGGGCAGATAGCCCTCTCGATGGTAGTCGTGGCACTCGCCTTCTCAGTCCGAGACCTGTTTGTCTCAAAGGAGCAGTTCATAGCCTACTTCCCGGTGATTCTTATCGGGGTGGGCTCGGGCTTCGTGCTCCACGAGCTTGCGCACAAGTTCGTCGCGATGAGGTATGGCGCCTACGCGCGCTACCAGATTTGGGAGAGCGGGCTCGCATTCGCGCTGCTCCTCGCCCTCCTTACGCGCGGCACATTGGTTTTCGCTGCGCCGGGCGCAGTCTACATCTACTCACGCTCCCTCACAAGGAAGCAGAATGGCATAATCTCGATTGCGGGCCCGCTCACCAACCTCGTCGTGGGCTCCGCCTTCATCGCGCTCTACCTCTTCGCGCCCACCGACTACATCGCGCAAATCGCGGCAACCGCTGCGTCCATCAACTTCTTCCTGGGCTTCTTCAACATGCTGCCCATCCCGCCTCTTGACGGGAGCAAGGTCTTCGCGTGGAACTTCCTCGCGTGGCTCATCCTGGCAGCGGTGCTGGCAATCCCCACGTTCCTTTTCTGACGTTTCTTTTTTTGCGAATTTTGGCGGCGAAAGCCGCGGAGTGGTAAGATGGGAAAGGCGAATTCTGGAGTTTTGAGGAGAGGGCAGGTCTCCGCCGAGATGATAATCCTCATCGCGGCGCTTTCCGTTGTCGTCCTCGTCCTCGCGAAGCAGATGTACTCGACTGCGACGACCGGCGCGCAGAAGCTCAACGCGACGGCGGACTACGTCTTCGGCCAGGTGGACAAGACGCTCGGCAAGACTGAGAAGAAAGACACCAACGAGTCCTGCAGCAAGGATGCGGAGTGCAAGAGCGGGAGCTGCAACACATGGAGCGGAACATGCGAGTAGCCGCACAAGGGTTGCAAGTGCTGGAGATGCAACATCATGAGCGGAACATGCGATTAGCCGCACAAAGATTGCAAGAGCCCGAACTGCGACCTCGTGAGCGGGAAATGCGACTAGGCGCGCGCAAGGCGCAGTCGTCAATGGAGCTCCTGCTCATCACCGCCGCATTCTTCGCCTTCCTTGCTGTCTGGGCGCCGCTCATAGGCGGAATCCAGGCGCGGGGCGAGAAGGCGCTCGAGCGCAGCTACGCGGAACTCGCCCTCTCGGACGTGGTCGGTGCGGGCGAGGAGGTCCGCATCTTCGGAAGCGGCAGCTCGCGGGAGCTTGAGCTCAGGCTGCCGGATGACGCGGAATTCGGGTTCTCGGACGGCAATGCGACAATCGCAATCAACAACTCCACGTTCAGCCGCCCCGCCCCATTCGCCTGCGCTGACAGGCTGAGCCTTGATGCCGGGCAGGGGTGCATTCTAGCCGAGAACAGTGGAGGCGCAATCCGCTTCGCCGTCATCCCATGCACAGGGCGGCAGTGATTCGCTCGAACGCCCCTCCTGAGGGAATGATTCGCGTAGTGGAAACAGTTTCCTTCCCTGCGCAGCCGCAGCCTTCCGGGGAGGCGGTGCCGTTCAGCAGGACGCATGCACCAAGCCCAGTCGCAACTTCGCTAAGCCCGCCGTTGTGCATCAGCTCAGGCTTCTTCGCCGCAATCTCCATCACGTCCTCGAGCACCTGGTATTCATAGAGCTTTCCGTAGGTGGGTTTGTGCGCATTTTCAGTAATGGGAAGGAGCGCGAGCGCGCCCGCCAACACCACCAGGCTCAGCAGCGCCTCTATAGTCATCACCATTCCCTTACTTCCCGCAAACCTCAAGGAAACCAACCTCCCTGCTCTCAAAGATTATTGCCGGCCTGCAGACGCAGACGCGCCCCTGCTGCGGCGCACAAGCGCCGCCAATTTCCGCATCGAAGCCCTCGCGCTGCGCCCCTTCCAGCCTCGCCATCTCCAGGACGTGCGAGTAGGATACGTTGCCGAAATCGCTCCTTCCCTTATGCACGAGCCCTTCCTTCATCAGGTAATCGGCGAACGCAATCACCCTCCCTTCCGAGGCGGCGTTCGCCTCAGCCTCAGCCGCCCGTACGCTCATGCTTGCGACTTCCGAAAAGCCGATGTAAAGGATGAAGAGCGCAATCAGCGCGGCTACCAGCGCATCCGCCGCGAATACCTGTCCTTTTTTCCTACACTGGGAGCCGGTTATACTCGACATATCCTTCATACCCCGTCGTTCCGCCATAAATCGTAGCGAAGCCGCTCTGGTTCCCCTCGTTGCACCCGACCTCCCCGGCCACGCGCATGAAGTCGCACCCTTCCGGCGCGGTGAGGTTGAGCAGCGAGGTGCGCGCCGCATCCACGGAGCGGAAATTGAGCTCAAACGCAAGCGCATCTGCAGCCCCATGTGCCCTCACTATGCGCGCAGCGTCCGCCATCTTCTCCCCTGAATGGCTGGCCGTAGTGATGAGCAGAGCCATGAAGGCGAGGAAAGCCGCCACTGCAAGAAGCGCCTCAGCGCTGAGCTGTGCCTTCATCTTCGACCACCAACCCTTGAGGGAGCACAACAACGCCGGACGTGTTCATCGCCCTATCATAAAGCGATGCGCCGACAATCGCCTTCTTGAAACGCGCCGCCTCAATCTCAGGGTATTCGCAGGTTTCCCCTGCATCCGTTATCCTCGGAACCTGCGGCGCTACGATGGAAGTCCCGTTCATGCCCCCGGAAACGAAAAATGCGCACGCATCCTGCTCATCCGGCCTGCATCCCTCTTCGCCGCAGCACACTCCGGCAATCTTCTCCCCCGCCTTCCAGCAGGAGGGGCAAAGCTCAGCGGCTCCGGACGCCTGCATCTTCTGCGGCAGCCCATTAAGCTCGTGCTCATTCACCAGCCCGCACCAAACCACGACATCAATTCCATCCTGCCTGTACTCCGTCCCAAGGAAATCACCCAGCCCTTTCAACTGGGCAGCGCCTCCCCCTTCCAGCGCGCCGAGCATCGCCTCCCGCACCTCCGCCCTGCGGTAATATTCCCTCTCAAGCAGCAGCGCGTCGTTCTTCGACTCCTCAAACCCCACGCTGCTCGAAACGTGCATGGCTGCTACTAGGAAGATTGGAGCAAGCAATGACAGAACTAGGGCTGCGCCCAAGAAACCTCTCACAGAACCAGCGGAATAATTTCCCCGCGCTGGTTTAAAAATCAATCGCCACCGAATAGAACCATGGCGTCTGAAATCCGCTTCGGCCCCGCTGGGCTGCCGGTCCATCCGTTCGAGGGAGGTGCAGCGGACGCACCAGCCTACCTAAGAAAAGAGGGGCTGGACGCGATGGAAGTGGAGTTCGTGCGCGGCGTCCACATGGGCGACGCACTCGCGCACAAAGTTCGCAGCGAGGCGAAGGCCAACAGTATCAAGCTCTCCTGCCACGCCCCATACTGGATAAACTGCGCCGCAAAGGAGCCGCAGAAGCTCAAGGGCGCAATCCGGAACCTGATGGAGACCGCGCGCGCCGCGCATTTCCTCGGCGCGGAAGTGATAGTCTTCCATCCCTCCTTCTACCTCGGAAGGCCGCCGAAGGAAGTGCTTGAGATGACGAAGAAGACGCTGAAGGAAGTCGAGGAGCGGATGAAAAGCGAGGGAATCCACGACGTCTGGCTTGGCGCCGAGACCGCGGGGAAGACGACTCAGCTCGGCGGGCTCGAGGAGACGATAGAGCTCGCGTCCTCCCTCGAGCGGGTGCGCGTAGTCCCGGACTTCGCCCATTTGCACGCGAGGGGCAACGGCTGGATTAAGGGAAAGGAGCAGTACACGGAGATTTTTGAGAAGATTGAGAAAGGGATGGGAAGGAAGGCGGTCGAGAATTTCCACTCACATTTCTCTGAGATTGAATACGGCGAATATGGCGAGAAGAACCACGCGGCCCTCGGCAGCCTGCCGAAGCCTTCGCCTCCGTTCAGGCCCCTTTGCGAGGTGCTGGTCGAGAACGGCTATTCCGGGACGATAATCAGCGAGACGCCGATGCTAGACCTGGACGCGAAGAAGATGAAGCGCACGTTCCTGGAAGTGCAGAAGAAGTGAGCCCATGGAATTGGTTGAATATGTCGTTTCCGCTGCGCCATACTTCCTCGCGTATTTCGGATTCGTCATCCTCGTTTTCACCCCGGTTTGGTTCACGCTGCTCTGGGGATTCCGCGGATTCTGGAAGAGGCACGGTGCCTTCGCCGTCCAACTCGGTTTCGACTGCACGGTAATCCTCATCATCCTCCTTGCCTATTTCATGCAGGGAATATGGCAGACCTATAAAGTGGATGTTCCCGGCTGGCTGGCAATATGTGGCTGGATTCTTGCGCTCGCCGCTTCCGTCCTAATAAGGTGGAGCCAGACTTACATAGAGAAGGTTGGCGGCTGGACGCCTTCGCGCCCCACGATATTCTTCACATACCTGCTCCAGTCCGCAATCGGCTCCCAAAATAAAATCACCCTCCCGCCACTGGTGCCGAAGGGAAAGGGGAGGCCGAAACTCGTCACCAGCGGGCCATATGCCCTGGCAAGGCACCCCATGTACGGGATTGCAGCGCCCCTTTTCGTCCTCGGCGCGTTCTTCGGCACGGGCTACCTCCTCCTTCTCCCAGGGCTCGTCCTGTACTACGTCATTATGAGCGCGATAGCGGACCGCGAGGAGAAGCCGCTCGTGGAGGAGTTTGGCAGGGAATACCTGGAATACAGGAAAAGGGTTCCGAAGCTGCTGCCGAAGTTCATGCTCTTCTGCACGGGCAGGCTATTCTTTTAGCACGATGAAAACGAGGTTGTCGCCCTTCACATGCACGCCGCCTATCTTCTTCGGCTCCTTCCCCTCGTCGAGAACCTCCGCATCCTCAAGGGAAAGGTTCATGTACTCGTCGCAGGTAACAAGCTTTCCGCGCAGCTCAGCACCGCTGCGCATGCGCACCAAAACAGTCCTCTGCTCTGAGGCGATGAGCGCCTCGAGCGGCCTGCTCGCCATAGTGGCACCTATTCGGCAGCCTGCATCCTCTTAAGGATTCTTACCACGTAGCCCGCGAGTTCATTCACCTGCTTCTTGGTCATGGTCGGCTCAATCTTCCCGATGAGCTCCTTGTTCTTCGCGTAGTCCGTCGTGAAGTCGCTGTGGTGCTTCTTCACGAGCTCCATGGCATACCTGTTGATGAATCTGGATCTCATAAGCATCTACTCGATGTTGCCCGCGGCAACCGTATCAAGGTCGCGCCGGAATTCCGTCAGCTCCACTGCGGGCGCCTTTCCCTTCCTCTTCGCGACCTGCTCAAAGCGCTCCACTATGACCCTGCTCTCCGAGGATAGGTGCGCGAGCTCCTTCCGCGCCTTGGCAATCTTCGCGTTGAGCTCCTCCTCCCTCCTCCTTATGTCGTAAATCTCGTGCGCATGCTTCTCCTTGAGCGTGGTCAGCTCCTTTATGTAGCTCTTTATGTAGTCAGTGGTCACGGCGGCGCGTATCGCCGAATACTGCTTCAGGCTCGCCCTCTTGACCTCGCTCATCTCCTTGAGCCTATGCTCGAGCTCGGCCTGCTGCATCTCCATCCACTGCTCTATCTTCCTGAGGCGTATAATCTCCTTCTCGACGAGCTTCAGCTTCAGCGTCTGCTCCTCTATCCTCAGCGAGACCTCCTTCAGGTGCCGCTCGACCACAGTCTGGACCTCGTGTATCTTTTCTATCTGCACCTTCGTCCTCGCCTTGGACTCGGCGACATTCTTCTTTGCGTATGCCTCAATCTGCTCCAGCTTCTTCGCGTGCTCCTCCACGGTCGCCATCTTGTTGGGCACTTCGCGGATGCGCTTCTCAAGCTCCGCAATCTGCTTCTCCTTTTCCGCGAGCTGGTCATGGAGCAGCTGCAGCTCCGCCTCGAAACGCCTCTCGAGCGGAATATACCTGGTGTAGATTATCTCCGCGCGCTCCTTCCCCAACGCCTGCAGCTCCGCGCTCTTGCCCTTTATCTCATCAATCTTATTCCCGTACTCGTCAACGAGGCGCTTGAACTCCGCCTCCAGCTCCTTGAGCGACTTCTTCTTCAGCTCCTCATCGCTCGGCACCTGCGGGAGCGGCTTCCCCTCCGGGCTCACCCAGACGAGCAGCACGTCCTCCCCTGCGAACTCAACGTCGAGGATTCCGTCCTCCTGCAGGGACTTCGCCCACTGCAGCGCGGTGGCTGGAGGTATCTTCAGGACTGCGGCAGCCTCCTTGAGCGGGATGCGCTTCCTCTTCTTGAAAAGGGAGTAGAGTGTGTCTATTCCCTTCATTATCTCCTTCATTCAGAAACCTGCTTCGTTTAGGGGCGGCTAGATTTAAAAGGCTGCTTCGGCGTGGCTAGGGCTTGTAGTCCGTCTCATCCCAGATGAGAATCTTCCCCCCGCACTTGGGGCATTTGTGCTCCTTCGTCACGGAATATTTCGTGATGGTGAAGCCGTACCTCCCAATCACCATCTCCCCGCACTTCGGGCAGTAGGTGTTCTCCCCAGGATGGCCGGGGATATTCCCCACATAAACGTAATGCAGCCCCTCATCCATGCTGATTTTCCTCGCCCTCTCCAGCGCCTGCACCGTCGTTCTCGGTATGTCCATCGCCTTGTTCGCGGGGTAGAAGGCGATGAAGTGCAGCGGCGTGTCCTTGTCCATGTCCGCCACAAATTTTGCGGTCGCCCTATATGCGTCATCGTTGTCGTTCAGCGTGGGAATCACGAGGTTAATCACCTCGACGTGGCCTTTCTTGTGCAGCAGTTTTATTGACTCAAGCACGTGCTCGTAGCCCTTGATGTGGCAGTAGGTGTTGTAGAGCTTCTCGTCCATGAACTTCAAATCGATGCGTGAGGCGTCTATGGGCCCCATTTCCTTAATCGCCTCGGGTGTCATGTAGCCGTTCGTCACGAACACAGAATATAGATGCTCCTTGTGCCCGAGCTTCGCCGTATCACGTGCGTATTCGAAGAATATCGTAGGCTCCGTATAAGTATAAGCGATTCCCTTCGCTCCGAGCTGCCCCGCCATTTTCACAATCTCATCCGGAAGCAGCTCCAGCCCGGAAATCTCCTTCGCCTGCGAGATTGACCAGTTCTGGCACCCTTCGCACCGGAAGTTGCACCCAACGGTTGCGAACGAGAACGCCTTCGTCCCCGGAAACCAGTGGAAGAATGGCTTCTTCTCAATCGGGTCCACTTCCCACGAGACCGCCTTCCCATAAACGAGCGAGTAGAGCTTCCCTCCCTCATTCTTCCTCACTAGGCAGAAGCCCCTTCCGCCATCAGGGATTAGGCAGCGGTGGTTGCACAGCTTGCACCTCACTTTCTTCCCTTCGGCAGCATCCCAGAGCATCGCTTCCTTCATGGGTTCATCACCGCCACTGCGATATTGAGCGCTGCTGCGAAGCTCACCCAGAGCAGGTAGGGCACGAGCAGAAGCGCCGCATTCCGCGAAATTTTCCAGAAGCTCCAGATTGTCGCGGCGAGCGCGAGCCAGAGGAGCGCAATTATCACTACTCCCGCAACAGGCGACTTCATCCCGAAGAATGCGAAGGACCAGAGCACGTTCAGCACGAGCTGCAGGCCGAAGAGCTTCACCGCAAGCTTCGCGCCCTTCTCCCTCAGCTTCCCTCCAAGGATGATTGACAATGCCAAGCCCATCATGATGTAAAGTATGGTCCAGACCGGGCCGAAAATCCAGTCTGGCGGGGTGAAG
>CAIXRF010000080.1 GCA_903921825.1 uncultured Microcaldota archaeon
ACGTGGCCGTCAGCCACTCCGGGATTTGGCTGGTGCCCGGTCATCGCGGTCGTGCTGTTGTCCATGATGACGATGAGCGGGTTGGAATTGTTGTACTTCAAATTTACGATGCCGGGCATCGAAGCATGGAAGAAGGTGGAGTCGCCTATGAACGCCACGACCTTCTGGTCCCCGACCTTCTTTATCCCGTGCGAGACCCCGAGGCTTGCGCCCATTGAGAGCATGAAGTCCTGCATCTTGAACGGCTCGAATATCCCGAGGACGTAGCAGCCCACGTCGCCAGACCAGACCGTGTTCTCCCCGAGCGCCGCCCTCACTGCGTAGAAGGTTGAGCGGTGCGGGCAGCCCTGGCAGAGGACCGGGCGCCTTTTCGGGAGCTTGATCTTTGCGAGCGCGGCGTCCTGCTTGGAGAAGTCGCGCTTCGGGAGCTTGAGCAGCGGGGCGATGCGCTCGTAAATCATGTCTGGGGAGTATTCGCCATCCCTCGGGAGGATGTCCTTCCCGTGGATTTCAGCTGAGGGGTTGGCGTCCTTCGCAACCAGGCGGACGAATTCCTCGGTTATTGGCTCGAGCTCCTCGACCACTATCACGAGGTCGAGGCCCTTGAGGAACTTGGCGATGAACTCCCTTGAGATGGGGTGCGTCATCCCGAGCCTTGCAATCCGCACGTTCTTGAGGCGCAACTCCTTCACATATTCGTAGGAGACGCCGTTCGCGATTATCCCGGCTTTCCCGCCGCCCTCGATGCGGTTGAACTTGCCGGAGACTTCCGCATCAATCCTTGCGACCTTCGCGAGCGCCTGCCTGTGGAGCTTCTGGAGCGCTGGCGCGATGTTGTAGTAGCGCTCGCGGTCCTTGATGAATTTGCCGGTGGCCTTTGGCTTTGCAAGCTTGCCCAATTTGACGGAGCCTATTGCATGGCTCACCCTTGTGGTGGTGCGGAGCATGATGGGAATCTCGTATTTCTCCGAGATTTCGAACGCGAGCTTCGTGAAGTCCTTGCACTCCTGCGGGTTGGACGGCTCGATTGTGGGGATGTTGCCGATGTGCGCGGAATGCCTGGTATCCTGCTCGGACTGCGCGCTGCTCAGGCCGCCCGGGTCGTCCGCGACCATGATGACCAGGCTGCCGCGCACTCCGGTGTACATGACTGGGAAGATGGAGTCGCTTGCGACGTTGAAGCCGAAGTGCTTCATCGCGGTGAGCGCGCGGACGCCGCAGAAGGCAGCGCCTGCGGCTGCCTCGAAAGCGACCTTCTCGTTCGCGCTCCATTCAAAGTAGAAGCCGAGCTCGTTTGAGAGGGCTGCGAGCGTGTTGCTCACCTCTGAGCTCGGAGTGCCTGGGTAGCTGGCGGAGAAGCCCACGCCTGCCTCGAGCGCGCCCCTTGCGATTGCCTCGGTCCCGAGAAGGATTATGGTTTTGCCCTCCTTCTCAAGGATTTCGGGGTGGTGCATATGCTGGGAGTTGGCAGGGGGGATTTTATTATTGTTTCGCTCCGCACCTCACGAAAAGCCCGCACCAGCACCTTCCCTGCTTTTTCCACGAGGGAAGTGCTTGGAACTTGTTCAAAGCCCCATTACCTTCTTCGCTTCCGCTGCGTCGCATTCGATGTAAACGTTCTTCTGCTTGCAGGTCGGGCAGATTTCCGGGCCTGCCATGCCGAAATGGATGTCGCCGCAGACAGTGCAGCGCCAGAATTTTTTCCCTGCCATCGAAACCGCCTCAGACGAACCTGTAGACATCGTTGGGGCTTGCGAGCTTCGAGGTGCCCATCTCCCTCTCGATGCTCTTGAGCATTATGATGCGCTTGTACATGGTCGGATGCGTTGACCAGAGCTCGTTCAGCTTCGTCCATGTGGAGCTGGCCTGCTTCTGCATCGCAAGCTCCAATTCGCGCTCATCGAGCACGCCGTTCTTGTCCAGGTCATACTCATCCTTGTGCTCCATGATGTCGGAGATTTCACGCCTCGCTGTCGACGGGTCGCCTATGCAGAATGCGCGGAGCCCGGTCGGCTCGTCATGCGAGATGGAGAGGCCGTAGGCGATTTTTGAGAGCGCGGAGGCGAGGGCTGACGGGTTCTGGGTGGAGTAGGCAGAGTAGGCGTCGGCGTAGTATTCCCTGCTGCGCGAGAGCCACATCACCAGGAGCTGGGAGATGAAGTAGACTGCCCATGCGGTTATTGCGGTAAGTATGATTGCGAGGATGAGGCCGCTTCCGCCCCTTCTGTTGCGGCTGCTGCCCCCGAAGTAGGTAATGTTCATGAACGAGCGGCCGACCATATAGGCGATTATCGGGACGGCTGAGACTATGGTCATCACCATGCAGTCGTTGTGCCGCAGGTGGCCGATTTCGTGGGCGAGAACCGCGGTGACTTCGGACTTGTCGAGCTGCTGGAGAAGGCCCTCATGGACCGCGAGAGTGGATGAGCCCCTTGTCCTGCCGAAGACGAATGCGTTCGGCGAGGGGTCCGGGACTATTGCGAGCTTCGGAACTGGG
>CAIXRF010000081.1 GCA_903921825.1 uncultured Microcaldota archaeon
CGAGAAGAAGAGGGGGCAGATTGTGAGCCTTTCTGGCGACGTGGCGCAGGTGATGGACCTGGCGACGTTCGAGACTTTCGATATGAAGCTTACAGCGGACCTGCTCGCGAACGCCGCCTCCGGCAAGGAGGTGGAATACATGGAGTCCATGGGCAGGAAGCTTATAACGCGCATTGCGTAAGGTGAAAAGATGGAGATTAGCATTGTTGAAGAGAGGGAGAACGCCGTTCTCAAGAGGAAGGAAGTGAGGTTCAAGGTCGAGTTCGAGGGCGCGACTCCTAGCAGGAAGGATGTGAAGGAGAAGCTCTGCCACCAGCTGAAGGCGAAGCCGGAACTGGTGATTGTGGACGAGCTGGGCCAGCGCTACGGCCTGAATGAGGCGTCGGGCTACGCGAAAATCTACTCGGATGCGGACGCGCTGAAGGTCGAGCTGAAGCACAACATCAGGCGCGACAAGGGCGAGAAGGCGGAGAAGAAGGAGAAGGCAAAGAAGGAGACGCCGAAGACGGCGTAGGTGGTGCTCATGGCAGAAGAAAAGAAAGAGGCTCCGAAGAAGAAAAAGATCATCAAGCCCTACAAGGTGAAGAGGACGTGCCCCAAGTGCGGGCCCGGAGTGCACATTGCCGAGCATGCGGACAGGTTCGCGTGCGGCAGGTGCGGCTACTTCGAGAAGAAAACGAAATAAGCGGGGTCGAGATGGGTGCAGACTACGGGCGGCTGGCGAGGGATGCCGGGCTAGCCCTCTTCTTCGCCTCGGCGCTTTTTTTCACTACGGCAATTCCCCTTGGGCTCCGTTCATACGGCACTCTTGGGCAGGCCCTTTTCCTGCTCGGCTTCATCGCGAACATGCTTGCGCTAGGCTATATTGCAGTCAAGATGCCGAGGAAATTCTCGGCTGCGGTGGTTGCGCTCTACCTGCTCTTCTTCGGGCTTTCGGTGCTGAGCAAGTATGTCCCGTCCGCAATCCTGCACTTCATGCTGTTGACATTCCCGCTCGTGTGGCTGCTTTACATCTCGAGGGTGCGGCCGCGGGAGATTGCGAAGGAGCTGCGGCTGCATAAGAAACATCTCGTGCTCTTCATCGCGCTCGGCGCCGCAGTCACAATATTGGTAGTCTATCCCGTTTCCATCATCGAGGGGCTGCTCCTGCGCCTGGTCGGCGTGCAGGACGTCGGGAAGGTGGGTGACGTGATGAGGGAGGCGCCGATATGGCTCACGTTTTTCTCTTTCCTCGTCGCGCCCTTCTCCGAAGAGATCTTCTTCCGCGCATTCATCTACCTCAGGCTCAGGAAGTTCGGCGAGAAATTCGTCCCCAAGAAGGCCGCGATGGCGATTGCAATCCTGGTTTCAACGGTATTGTTCTCCGCCGCGCACTACTCCTACGGCTCCGTTGTTGAGATTGTCGGCGCATTCACCGTGGGGCTGATATTCTGCGGCCTCTTCATCCTCACGGACTCGCTCGCCTCGGTGATTGCGGCACATGCGCTCTTCAATTTCATCTCCGTCTGCGTAATCTACCTTGCGAACTACCTGGGGCAGGGAGCCCCCGTGGGGCTGTTGCATTGAAAGTCCTCGGGATTGAGAGCAGCGCGCACACTCTCGGCGTTGGCGTGTGGGATGGCAGAAAGATTGCGGCGAACGAGAAGGCATTCTATAAGCCGAAGAAGGGGGGAATCCACCCCAGGAAGGCTGCGGACTTCCTTGCAGAGAATGCGGGCAGCGTTCTGAAGGCTGCGTTGCGGAAGAGCGGAAGGAAGCTTGGCGAGTTCGATGCCTTCGCCTTCACCGTGGGCCCTGGGCTCGGCCCGTGCCTGCAGATTGGCTCCACGATGGCAAGAAGCCTTGCGCTCAGGTTCAAAAAGCCGCTCATTCCCGTGAACCATTGCATCGCGCACGTGGAGATTACGAGGCATCTCACCGGGATGAGGGAGCCGGTAATCGCCTATGTGAGCGGAGGGAACACGCAGATTATCGTGAGGGAGGGGAAGCGCTACCGCGTGCTTGGGGAAACGCTGGACATGGGGCTTGGGAATGTTTTCGACGTTTTCGGAAGGGAGCTTGGGCTGGAATGGGCGCACGGCTCCGTCGTTGAGCAGCTCGCGAGGAAAGGGAAATACTTCGGACTGCCTTACACCGTGAAGGGAATGGATTTCGCGCTCACCGGCCTGCTCACCGCCGCGACGAAGGCGCTCAGGACGCAGAGAAGGGAGGACGTTTGCTTCTCGCTGCAAGAAACGGCGTTTGCAATGCTCACGGAGGCGACGGAGAGGGCGGTGGCGCTCACGAAGAAAAGCGAAGTAGTTGCATGCGGAGGGGTCGCGCAGAACAGGCGGCTTCAGGGGATGCTGCGCACCATGTGCATGGAGAGGGGGGCGAGGTTTGCCGTCGCGCCCGATGAGTTCAACGCGGACAACGGCGGGATGGTTGCCTACGCGGGCTCGCTTTTCGCAAAACAAAGGTTTGCCGCAGGTGACCTAAAGGTGAGGCAGAGGTACAGGATAGACGAGGTGGCGCTGCCTTGAGGGGCATAGTCTTCATCGCATTCGTCGCGCTTCTCCTGCTCGCGCTATCTTTCACGCTTCCGGAGCCTGCGGGCATTTCCGCGGCGAAAATCGACGTGGAGAAGATAAATTGCACGGAGCCGGCGTGCATAATCGCGCTGGAGGAGGCGGGCGTGCTTGACTCGCGCTTTTCCGCGAGGGCGGAGCAGCTCGTGAATGAGAGCGGCGACGTGCGGAGCGCGCTCGCCCTGGTTGCGGTCCGCGACGAGATGAGGGGGGTGGAAGAGTTCGGAGGAAAGATTGACGATTTTGTGGACGCCCCATTTTCAGGGAGGGGAGTGGACGAGAATGCGCTTGCTGCTGCCGAGCTGGCGAGGAGGGCTTCGGAAAAGCCATGGGATGCCGGGGCTGCGGCGATAGCCGCCGATGCGCGCGAGTGGGTGGCGGAGCACCCTTCGGACTCCTTCGTCTGCCTCTACGTTGCGGAAACGCACGGGTGGAAAAAGCCGGAGCTCGCTGGCGATGCCGGCCCCGCGGCGAAGCTCGTGCACTCCTACGGGGGCCTGTCGTCCTTCAGGGAGCTTGTCTTCTTCCCGAGCGCCGAGCAGTCGGAATGGGCGGGCGAAGTGGAGGCGGAAATCGGGCAGGAGCAGGATGCGGAGGCGTTCAGCGCGGATGCCTATGCGCTCACCTACTTCTACGCCGCCAAGTACTCCGCGCTCACGCTGAAGGAGGTTGAGTGGGACATCGCGTTCGTCTATATGCTCCCGGTCGCGCTCATCTGCGCCCTCCCGCTCCTGTCGCTCATCACCTCGCGGGGAAAGGACATGCGCTCGCGGTTCCAGCGGGAGCGCGCAGTGAACATGCTGCTGTGCGGCATGCTTGTCCCGGCGCTTCTGCTGCTCATGATAAATGGCCTGGCCGCGTTCCCGCTGATGCCTGGGGCCATCCTGTTCGCGTTCTTCATCCCGCTGGTCCTGCCGGTCTTCATGTACGCAATCGTCTCGCTGCACACTCAAAGGGAGTACGGCATGGTCTCGGAGATGGGCATTGACGTCGTAATCTCGAGGCTGAAGCAGATGGCGTGGGTCGTTTTGGGGGGCGCGTTGCTCACAATCCTTCTCGTAGTGGCGCTGCACTACATCCAGCTCGTCACCGCGCCGCTCAAGGGGCCAATAGGCGAGATAGCCGTCCCGGCAATCTTCATAGTCATCCTGCTTGCGCTCATGCCCCTGCTTCCGAGGCTGTTCGAGATTGCGAGCGGGAGCTTCGAAGTGAAGGACGAGGCGGTGCGCAAGAGGCTCGATGCCCTTGCCTCGAAGTTCGGCTATTCCACGGAGAGCATACGCGTCATTCCCGCGTCCGGCTCGAGCTACACGAACGCGCTTCAGGTCGGGCTTTTCGGCGGGACTGTGCGCGTCTTCGTGTTCGAGAACCTGCTCGATGAGAAGAAATTCA
>CAIXRF010000082.1 GCA_903921825.1 uncultured Microcaldota archaeon
CGCCGGGTCGTTGCGATCACGGACGCGAGGCCCCACCCGATGAGCAGCAGCCCGACGACCGGGATCGGGACGCCGGCGAGTCCGCCGATACCCGACAGCAGGCCGACCACGCCCAGGATGATGGTGCCGCCCGTCGGAGGGAGCCCCATGCTTCCCGCCCTCCCGTCCAGGTAGATGATGTTGTTCTGCGGGTCCGTGACGTTCATGTAGATGTCGCTCGCGCCCAAGCCGAGGAGCTCCTTCGCCTTTGGGTAGTTCGTGTTCATCAGGTCTATGAAATTCACGAGCTTGTTCTTGTCCACAACATTTCTCTCCGTGCAGAGGCCGATGACGCGCACGTTGTCGGGCGTCCAGCTGGAGGGATAGCCGCCGGACTCGAAGAGGGTGTTGGCGATGTGGTAGGCGCGGAGCGAGAACTCCGCCTCGCTCGGCGAGGCCGTCTGCACCGCAGCGTTCCACGTGAACTCATAGAGCGACATTATGGTTAGGAATATCAGTATCGCGAAGAGGAGGTCGAGCGCATTCACCTGTGCCTTATGCAATTTTCCCAATTGTCACCAACCCCCCTGTGTTGTTCAGCTGATAGACCCCGCCGGTGAGATTGAATGGCGGGTAGCTGCCGTTGTATATTACGTAATACACGGCGAAGTGCCGCACGCAGCTGTGCGCGGAGTAGTCTAGCGTCACGATGTCGTCGTAGACCGTGAGCGTGTAGTTCGAGCCCCCAACGTCATACGGGATGGAGACCTGCGTCGAGCTGCCCTCGGAATATCCCGCGATGCTCAGCGCATTCGCGACGCCGTTGCACACGTCCAGCCCGTCGTTGTAGGTGCGTTCCTGCCATGCGAGCAGCGTCTTCTCGAATATGAAAAGCTGCGCAATCATCGCGATGAGGATGAGCACCACTACCCCCACCATGACCTCCATGCTGGATTGGGCTTTCATCTAGGTCGGCTCCGATATCTTCACTGCCCCGGAATAGAGCATCTCCACCTTCAGCCTGTGCCTGCCCTGCGTGACGGGCAGGGTGCCCGTCAGGTTCCCCTTCGTCAGCGCGAAGAAGTCGTGCTGCGCGCCGTTGGTCATGTAGACGTTTATCCGTATCTCCTTCCCGCTCAGGTAGGTATTGTCTGGATTGACCGAGCGCGGGATGTAGACGTCCACGGCGGTGCTCGAGCCCGGGCCCTGCGCGAGGACGAGGTCCGAGGCATCCGCGAGCGTGACGACCGCGACAGACGCCTGCGAGTTCCTGTAGCTGTCCTCAACGCTCGAGAGCGCTATGTAGACTATGGGTATCAGCGCAATTAGCATGATTGCGAGTATCGCCACATACTCCACGGCGGACTGGCCCTTCTTCACGGTAGGAGCTTCGTTCCGCTGGTTAAAAACCTTTGCGGAAAATTAAAGGAAAAAGAAGAAGGAAAAAAAAGGAAAAGATGCCCGCGCTCAGATGAGGTCTTCGAGCATCTTTTTCTTCTTCTGGGCGATGTCGTGCACCGTGTCCTTCAGGCCCCAGCCAAGAGCTATTGCAAAGCCCAGGCCGAGTGCCACGGCAACGGAGCTCACCGCAAGGGTGAAGGCGGTCTTCAGTATCTCAGTGTCCGCTCCGGGCAGGATGTACGGCAGCGCTATGACCAGCGCCGTGTACCCAACGAAGAGCTTTATGAGCCAGCCTATCGTCCTCGCGAACTGCACGCCCTTTATCCTGTTGCTGATGTAGTCCGAGGCTATCAGCGCGCCAGCGATTACGATGACACCCGTCACCAGGCTGGGCACGTAGCCGAGCAGCCAGAGTATGACGTCCGTCACGAGGCCAAGCTGCACCCTCGCCGCGGCCTCACCAAGGAAGACCACGATGATGTAGAATTTGAGCAGCCCGTATACCAGGGTGGTTATCTTTACGCCTAACAGCGCATTCTGCACCCCTGCCTCCTTCAGCTTCTGCTCAAGCTTTATGCTCGTGAAAGCGCTCTTGAGCAGGCCGTTCACTATGTACGCAACGCACCAGCCGAGAATGTAGTACGCCACGATGATGAACGCCGCCCAGATTGCTCCAAGCAGGCTAGCGGCCATCGTGGCAGTTGCCTCGGAAAGGCGCTGCGAAACTATAGTCCAGTCCAACTCTACCATTCAATATCACCTCAATTGCTGCTCCTGTCTGCCTCTTCGTGTAATTGCGCGGGACTATTTAAACCTATTTCCTTTTCATCTTCCTTGCGACGAACATCCCGATGACCGCCATGATTATTGCTATGGCGCCCCAGACGACGAAGCCCAATATTGCGCTTTCTATCAGGCGCACGATTGCCACCGCGATGCCCAGCGCGCTCGGCGTTATCACCAGCGAGACGATGCCCAGCGCGAACGACACGGCGATATTTATCGCAACCGCGATTATCGCGGCGAGAGCGGCGTGCCTGTACGCACCCCTTATCACCGTCAGCGTGCGCCAGCCAATCCAAACGCCTATGAGGATGCTGATGGCAATCCAAACGAGGCCCACAATCGCCGCTATCAACACTCCAGGCGTCACCGCCACGGCCGCAGGCACCGGGCCCGCTGCCTGTACTGCAGCTATCTCATTTGCGAATATCATGCCAACGGCGAATTCGACCAGGTCACAGAATATCCACACTGCCAGAGGCAGCTTTACAACCTTGATGTAGTCGTTAATGCTCTTGCCCATTATCCTGTCCACACAATCACCTACCTGAAAATATCCACCTACAGGCTTCCCGCCATCTCCAGAAGCAGCGCGTTGGGGTCCTTGGCGTTCACGAACGCGCTCGCCAGAAGCACGCCCCTGGCGCCGAGCTCCATCGCCTTCTTTACGTCCCCTCCGTTCGATATCCCTGCGCCGCACAGCACCGGAACCTCCGCGACCTTCCGCACCGCAGCCACCGAGCCCCTCACAATCTCCGGGTTCGCCGTAGAAACGGAAATCCCGCTCCCGATGAGCTCCGGCGGCTCTATCGCTATGAAGTTCGGCTCCACTGCCGCAATCTTCCTCGCCTCGTCCACAGTGGCCGCGCAGCAGATGGATGTTATCCCCACTTCCTTGCACCGCGCTACGGTAGCCCTGACCGCCTCGAGGGTAAGCTTCCTTTCGGAATGGTTTATGAGCGTCCCTATTGCCCCCGCATCCTTCGCAGCCTCAGCAGTCATGCTGCCCGTGAATGCGCCCGGCTTGCTCGCGTCGATGTGCTGCGCAAAAACAGGAATCTTCACCGCCCTCGCGATTGTGCGCAGGTCAACAGCCTGGGGGCACACGATTATGTTTGCTCCTGTCTCCCCTGCCACCGCGTCTGCAGTCTCGGCGAGCGCAAGTGCCCTCTTCCCAACGGAATTCGGGTATGCCTTGAAGTTCAGTACGCAAAATCCGCCATCCATTCTTCCACCTCTAGGGATTTCTCCCGCATCTTTTAAATAGCGCAGCCATTCATAGGCAAGGATGGTGGTCTGCATGAAGCGTGGGCAATCAGCTATGGAGTTTTTGATGACTTACGGATGGGCAGTCCTAATCATGCTCGTCGTTGTCGCCGTTCTCTTCATGCTTGGCGTGTTCAACCCCCAGACAGTATCACCTAACTCATGCGTGCTCCAGCAGGGCATGTCCTGCTACGGCTACGCAGTGAAGGACGGAGGCGTCCTTTCGCTTGACATGGGCCAGGCAACCGGCGGCGACATCATCATAAAGAATATTGCCTGCTCTGCAAAGGAAACCGGCCCGTTCAGGAACGTTTCCATGAACGTGCGCGTCACTAGCGGCAGGCACAAGAACTTCACAACTCTTCCGGACTGCGAAAAGGCGGACGGCAGCCTTCCTGCAACTGGCGAGTTCTACCGCGGAACCCTTTACATCACCTACGTTGATGACCGGACAGGGATAACGCACAAGATTACCGGAGATTTGAGCTACCATGTGGAAGGTGAGCCGGGAGCGGTGAGCACTCCAACACCTTCTCCGGGCGGAACTCCAACTCCGACGCCTGGCGGGGAAACGCCTACGCCCACACCGACCGAAACTCCGACGCCAACTCCGACGCCTGCTGCGAATGTGATAACCACCTGCGACAGTGGTGAGGACTGGCCGACCGGCTCGCGCATCACAACTCCGGGCGCATACGTCGTTGAATCCCCTCTTACCGCTACCGGCACGTGCATACTCGTGCAGGGAGACGCGAGCGGCTCAACCATTGACTGCCAGGATAACACTATAACGTTTAGCGGAGGGGAAGGCGCGGCTGCGGGAGATGGCGCCAGGGAACTTTCGCTTGCGGGCAGCGGGATTTACTTCAGGCCAGCTTCGAGCGGGGTTTACCTTAACGACGCAGTAAGCGGCGTCA
>CAIXRF010000083.1 GCA_903921825.1 uncultured Microcaldota archaeon
TGCATTTTGTCGTCGTAGTAGCAGTTGTAGTAGTATACCCCGCCGCTGCAGTACTTCGGGTTGCAGTATGGTGTGGTCGCGGGCGTCGGGCTCGGAGTTTCCTTCGGTGTTGGAGTTGGAGTCGGCTGCGGCTGCGTGTAGCAGTCCGTCCCCTGTCCATTGCATTGGTCCGAAGGGCAGTAATAGGAAGAGCAAAGGCAGGCCTGGTTCGGCTCATAGTAATAGCAGTCGTAGTAAAGCACCCCGCTGCTGCAGTATTTGGGGGCGCAGTAGGGTGTTGGCGTCGGAGCGGGTGTGGGCGTAGGCTGCGGCGGAGCAGAGCACGCCGTCCCGTCGCCATTGCATTTCCCGGACTCGCAGGCGGATGTAGCGCACTTGCACTCCTGCGCCTCATTGTAATAGCAGCTGTAATAGAGAATGCCGTCAATGCAGTGCTGCGGCTCGCATTCTGATGCGGCCGACGCTGAATGCGGGAGGATTAGGAAAAGCAGCGCTGCGCACGCTAGCAGCAGAAACCGGGAGCGGGGGACCACATCTAGGCTTTCGGAGGGGCTTTTAAAATATATGCGGACTGTGAAATACCCCCGCGGGCCCGTGGTCTAATGGCTATGACGTCAGTCTTACACACTGAAGATTGCCGGTTCGATTCCGGCCGGGCCCATTGCTGCGCACAGTCTTTTTAAATTAGATAAGCAAAACTAACTTCCGGCGCCGTGGTAGCTCAGCCTGGGAGAGCGTTCGGCTGAAGACCGAAATGTCGCAGGTTCAAATCCTGCCCACGGCACGCGATCGTAGTCTAGCCTGGTAGGACTCTGCCTTGCCAAGGCAGTGGCCCGGGTTCAAACGCAGCTGCGTGCGCACAGGCGCATTCAGCTTCGCTGAATATCCCGGCGATCGCATCTTTCTGCGGCTGTAGTCTAGCCTGGTAGGACTTAGGCCCTCCAAGCCTATAACCCGGGTTCAAACGCCTGTTGCATGCGCGCAACGCGCATTCAGCACGGCTGAATATCCCGGCGGCCGCACTTTTTTATCCAACAAGAAAATAGCCCGCGGCAAAGCTGTCGCCGAGCCCCACCGTGAATCTAGGCCTGATTCTGAGGGAAGGAACAGAAACGCAATCTTTCCCGAACTCCGGCTTCGGCACTTTCTTCATCAGCCTGAGCGCGTTGGAAAGTTTGGCGTATTTCCCGGTCAAGGCGCGATAGGCTGCAAGTGAGTGGCCGAAGGAGAGGGCACGGGAAAGTGCCTCCTTGCTTCTGATGCGGCTTGTTGCCGAGGCGCAGCTTGAAGTGTGGACAACAACTTCCGGAACGAGTTTCGCCAATTTCTTAAAGCCGCCAAAGGAGCGGACCTCCATTTCATTCACTCCGACTGAGTCGACAAGCGGAAGGATTGTGCGGATTGTTTCGCTCAGGGTCTTCCTCCCCGAAAACTCGCCAGCTTCGAGGTGTATGCGGAGATTCTGGTTCGCCGCTTTCCATTTCAAGAGCAGTTTGGCGGCGGCTGCGATTCGCTGCTTCGAGTTGCCGGGACGAAGGAGGTGGAAACCGCCAACCATGGCACGGTTGCAGCCATCTGCAATGAATTCAAGGGAGCGGGAGGCGAATTTCGGCGAGGTTAGAAGGTTGGAGTTTGCCGGGTCATGGGTTGCGATGAGGCGGTCGCGCTTCCCGCTGCGGAGTTTCAATTCAAGGATGTAGTGGACGGACTCCTTCCCGGTCTTTTCTCCGACGACTTCAACCCCTTTTGCGAAAAGGCCTTTCTGGCGCGAGCTCAGGTTGTAGGAGTGCGCAAGGCACTTCACTCCAAGTGCGGCAGCCGCGTTCGCCATGTTCCCTGCCTGCCCGCCAAGCCGGATTTCCTCCCATTTGAATGAAGCAGCGACGCACTTCGCCATTCTTGCATCAATCAGGATTTCTCCGCCTGAGGAAATTCGCCTGCGGAAGAACTTTTCAACCTCGGAGAGTTTCGGATAGGCGACTAAGTCGATGTTGGAGTTGAAGGCGAAGATGCAGGAGGGGGCGAGATGCATGGTGCCCTTTCAGTCGCCTGGCTTAAATTTATATCCCAGAAACTTGTAGGCGAGCTTCGCTGCGGTGAAGTCGCTCGCCGGGCTTCCGGGAATCGGCGAGAGCTCAACGACATCGAAGCCGACCACCCGCTTCTTCGAACTAACCGCCTTCACTATCTCAAGCATCTCATTCCAGGAGAAGCCGCCCGGCTCCGGCGTCCCCGTTGCCGGAAGGATTCCGGGGTCGAGCGCATCAAGGTCGATGGAAACATACACCTCGTCGCCGAGACGGTCCAGCGCCTCATCAATGCAGGGCGCGAGCCCTTCCGAGCGGATTCTATGCATGTGGAACGTATGGACGTTGCTGGCGGTCCCGAGGAACTCAGCCTCCTCCTTGCTTATGGACCTCACGCCGAGCTGCGCCACATCGCACAGCTCGCTCGCCCTCCTCATCACGCATGCGTGGCTGTATTTCGTCCCTTCGTATTCGTTGCGAAGATCACCATGGGCGTCAATGCTGAGCACGGAAACGTCCTCGTGCTCCTCGTTCACCGCCCTTATGGCGCCGAGCGAAATGGAGTGCTCCCCCCCGAAAACGACCGGGAACTTGCCGGCCTCGAGAATCTCGGCTACGGCGCTCTCCACGCGCGCCATCATGTCCTCCGGCGACTTCATGGAAGGCTCGAGCTCGTCCAGCGTGAAGATTCCCACGTCGGAGGGCGACCAGCCCAGCTCCTCGTCATAGAGTTCCATGTTGCGCGACGCTTGTATCATTGCGTGCGGGCCATTCCTGGCGCCCGGGTTGTATGTCGTCGTGGAATCGTAGGGAACCGGCAGCACGACTACCCTTGCCTTCGCGAAATCAACGCCGTCAACCCCGCAGAAGTTAGACGCGGGCAGCGAATGCAGCAGCTTCAAGCTCGACCACCTGCAACTAATTATTAATAAGGGCATTATAATCATTTGCGAGGGAGGGAATGAATTTCAACGCATTCGTGAGGCTGACGAGGCTCGAGCACGCGGTTATGCTATGCGCCGCCGTGCTTATCGGGGAGGTTGTGGTCCTCGGCCAGCTGCCCGCGCCCCTTTACGCGCTGCTCACTTTCTTCCCCCCGTTCTTCCTGGAAGTATCCGCCTTCTCCATCAACGACTACTTCGACGTCGAAACCGACAAGCTGAACGGCAGGACGGATAGGCCGCTCGTAACGGGCGAAGCCAAGCCAAGCGAGGCGCTTCTCATCGCCGCCGCCTCTTTCCTCATCGGCATCGCCGCGGCGTGGCTGATAAACACCAACTGCTTCCTCGTCGCGCTCGCATTCGGCATACTCTCGTTTGCATACAGCTACGGCCTGAAGGACGTCGTTCTCGTAGGCAACCTATACGTCGCCATCACGATGGCAATACCATTCATCTTCGGGAACTTTGCAGTGTCAAAGCTCCTAAACAACTCCATATACTTGCTTGTGGCGATAGCGCTCGTGACCGGACTTGGGCGGGAAGTGATAGGCGTGGTGCGCGACATGGAAGGCGACCAGAAGGCCCGCGGGGCGCGGACGCTGCCGATGGTCCTGGGGAAGCAGATATCGCTCTTCTTCGCGTCGCTGCTGTTCCTCCTCGCCGTCTTCCTCAGCATCGTCCCGTTCCTTGCGCCCGGTCCGTTCCAGAGCAACATGAACTATGCCATCCCCATAGTCATAACCGACATACTGCTGCTCTACGTCGTGCTCAGGGTGATGTTCGACTCGCAGGAATTCCTCTCCCAGGCGCGTCTGATAACGCTTGCCGCACTCGCGATAGGCCTCATTGGCTTCCTGCTCGGTGCGATAACTTGACGGTGCGAATATGGACGTGATGATGGATGCAGAACTGCCCCTCAGGCTCCACTCAAGGGGCAAGGTGCGCGACACATACGAGCTCGGCCCAGACCTACTCATGATAGCAACGGACAGGCTCTCCGCCTTCGACGTTGTCTTCCGTGAGGGAATTCCGCTCAAGGGCGCGGTGCTCACCCAGCTCTCGCGCTTCTGGTTCAATGCGACTGGGAAGATTGTGCCGAATCACATGATAACGACGGACGTTTCCGCATTCGGCAGCGAAGTGCAGGAATACGCGGAGAAGCTGCGCTACAGGGCAATGCTCGTGAAGCGTGCGAAGCCGATAAAAGCGGAGTGCGTCGTGCGGGGCTACCTTGCAGGAAGCGGGTGGAAGAGTTACAAGGCGAAGGGGGAGATATGCGGCAACAAGCTTCCGCCCGGGCTGAAGGAATGCGGTCGCCTCCCGGAGCCAATATTCACGCCGACAACGAAGGCGGAGGCCGGGCATGACCTGGACGTCACGAAGGCGCAGCTCGCGGAGCTCATCGGCAAGGATGATGCGCGCGAGCTTGAGGAAATCTCGCTGAAGCTCTACGAGTTCGCGGCGAAACATGCGGAGAAGAAGGGAATCATAATCGCGGACACAAAATTCGAGTTCGGGATGCTTGGCGACGAGCTGATTTTCATCGACGAGGCGCTCACTCCGGACAGCTCGCGCTTCTGGCCGGTGGATGGCTATTCGCCGGGAAAGCCGCAGCCAAGCTTTGACAAGCAGTTCGCGCGCGACTACCTGGAAAAGCTAGGCTGGAACAAGGAGCCTCCGCCCCCACACCTCCCCAAAGACATAATAGACATTACCTCCAAGAAATACGTTGAAGCTTACGAGCGGATTACGGGAGAGAAATTCCCGAAGGTGTGAAGATGGACGTGCTCATAGTGATTGGAAGCGAAACCGACAGGAAAGTGGCGGACGCGGCAGCGCAGCTTCTTGGCGAGTTCAGCGTCTCCCACTCCATCGAAGTTGCGAGCGCGCACAGGACGCCCGAGAAGCTAGAGCAGCTCGTCGCTTCCTCAAATGCAAAAGTCTTCATCGCAGTCGCGGGCCTGAGCGCGGCACTCCCCGGAGCTGTCGCATCAAAGACGACGAAGCCGGTGATAGGCGTCCCTGTCGGGGTGAAGCTTGAAGGCCTCGATGCTCTCCTCGCAATGATGCAGATGCCCAGCGGAGTTCCCGTTGCCACCGTGGGCATAGAGAACGGGAAGAACGCGGCGCTGCTCGCAGTGGAGATTCTTGCGCTCAGCAACAATGCGCTTGCAAAAAAATTGCAGGACTACCGCAAGGCGCTGAAGAAATAGTCACTCCTCTCCGCCTTCTATCCCAAAAAGCCTGCACGCCCTCGACTTGAGAAGGTGGAAGCGGCTCCGCAGCACATCCAGCTTGCCGGGCTCCGTTTCCCCTTCAGCGCCTGTCTTCGGCTCCTGCTTTTCTCCAGGCAGCACGAGCTTTCTCTTCCCCTCCAGAAATTCGCCGATTGCGTTGCGTGAATCGTACATCTTGTAACCCTGAGAATCCTCGCCGAATATGGCAAGCTGGAGGAGTTCAACTGCGTGCTCCTTGCTCTCGCTTTTCTCCACTATCCTGCCCATTACTTCATAAAGTTCCCTGCTCAGGCCATGCCGCACATGCTTGCCCAGCGCGGAATAGTGCTCCACAAGCTGCTCCATCGTGAATCCCTCCTCCCATTTGCGCAGCAGGTTTATGGACTCTGCCACCATCTCCGTCCGGAGGTCATCTATTGGCGCGAAGCGGTTGCCGATGAAGTGCCCGTATTCATGCGCGACAACGTCCTTCTCAACTTCCGCCCTGCCCTCCTCCATCCAGATGCCTTTGCCGCTTCCGACATTGACAAATATTGCGGGCGGGTTGCCTATTGGGATGTACTGCCCTCCGGTAGCCGCCTTCTCAGGCGTCGCCTCTTCCTGGACGAGTTCCCTAGCATTCACTTCAACAATCTTCCCGGGCTGCCCGGGAATGGCATACGCAGAATGGAGGCCGGTTGAAAGTTCCGGCCCTATCTGATGCTTCTTCCAGACCCCCTCATCCGCTGCAGCAATCTTCCCAACAGTTTCCCGAATCATCTCATGGAGCGACACATCGCGGCCGCCAACCACCAACCTTGCATCGGCGAGGGGCCTGTTCACCGAGTCAGTGAACGCCTTATCCTCGGGCTCTCCTTTCCTCAGCTTATTGATTGCCTCCCAGACGCTTAACGCGCCAACTCCGGGCGGCATGGCTTCCGCAGTCAGCCACGAGCACGCTTTCCTAATCTCCTCGCGCAAATCCATTATCGCCATGTCAATCCGAAGGCGCTCCTCAAGAGGGCCGTAAAGATACGCGGAAACGGGATTGCGGACAATCACCATCTCTTCCAGCCCGGGCAGCGGCTGCGCCTTCGCCTCTTTCCTCTGCTTCTCCGGAAGGATGTTGAACAGCATATCCCTTAGGTCTACGGAGAATCTCACTTCAGGCGCACCCTGCGGCGCAATCCCCTGCCGCAGCTTTGCCTCTGGCGCCCCCGTTGCTATCGGCTCGTGCGGATGTTGCAATACCATCGAACCCACCGCCATGGCGTAATTGCGCATTCCTGCAATATATGCCTACCCGCCCAAACTCCCAAAAAGCTTCTCCGCTATCTCTGCCTTCGTCCCCTTCACCTTTGCAGCTCCTTTCCTGCCGACGATGAGCACCTCGTTCGTCCCAACTCCGAACCCCGCTCCCTTCCTCGAAATGTCGTTCGCCACGATGAGGTCCGCCCCGCACTTCTTCATCTTCTTCTCCGCCGCCTTCCTGAGCTGCGCATCGCTCACGCCGCTCTCCGCCTTGAACAGGACAAGCCTGGCCTTCCTGCTCCACTTTCTCGCGGATTCGGAGATTTTCTGGGCAGGAGTCAAATTTAGGGCGAGCTTTTTCGCGGAGTCAATCTTCCCCCCCGCCCTCTTCGCAGTGAAGTCACCAGCAGCAGCAGCGAGAATGATTATATCTGCATCCTTTGCGGCCTTCCGCACCGCGTCATGCATCTCGGAAACGCCGCCCACCCGCAGCGTCTTCAGGTAGGGTGGAATCGCCGCCTCGGTGTGGCCCGCAACAAGCAGGACGTCCGCCCCGCGCAGCCACGCCCCCCTTGCGCAGGCAATGCCCATCCTTCCGCTGCTCGGGTTGGAGATGAAGCGCACATCGTCGAGGAATTCCCTCGTCGCGCCAGCGGTCACCACGACCTTCTTCCCCTTCAGCGTCTTCTTCGCGAGCCTTCTTATGCAGAGGTCCACAATCTCGTCAATCTCCGCGACCTTCGCCTTCCCCTCTTCAATCCGCGGGCCGGCAAACTCAACGCCAATCTTCCCCAGCTTGCGGATGTTCTCCGCAACGAGCGGCTGGGAATACATGCTTTCATGCATCGCAGGCGCGATTATGAGCGGAATCCCCGAGCCTATGGCGGTTGTTGCGAACGTCGTAACTGGGGTGTCATCCACTCCCCACGCAATCTTCCCAAGCGTGTTCGCGGTGCATGGCGCAATCAGAAGCAAATCCACTTTCCCGTCAGTCTTTCCGCAGAGAGTTATATGCTCGCATTCGCCGGTCAGCTCAGCCACGACCGGATTGCCCGTCGCCCAGT
Source organism: uncultured Microcaldota archaeon (assembly GCA_903921825.1). Taxonomy (GTDB): domain Archaea; phylum Micrarchaeota; class Micrarchaeia; order Burarchaeales; family Fermentimicrarchaeaceae; genus CAIXRF01. The sequence goes on from CAIXRF010000083.1 coordinate 7,500, forward strand.
GCATAAGCTGCGCGCCAACAAGTTCCTGCGCGCTCCTGCTCATCACGCAGAATACGTCGGCACCGTGCCTCATCAGCTCGCGCGCGAGCTCCGGAGAGCGGGCGGCGGCGACGCTGCCGGTTACCGCAAGGCAAATCCGCCTGCCTTCAAGCTCGCTTCCTCTGGAGCTTCTTATGCTCTTTGACGAGTGCATTCGCTTCCTCCTTTCTCCTTCCGTGCGCAAACGTGATTACAATTATGTTAAGCACCGCAGACGCAGCCAGCAGCACGCATAGCAGCACAATCAGCGTCACAAGCGAGCCGTTCAGCTTCTCCACGCTTCCCTGCGCGGGAGACGGGGTCGGAGTGGCGGCAGGCTGCGCCGATGGGTTCGCAAGGATGGAATCCATCCCCAGCGAGTCGTTCTCCATCTCTTGCGCTATGCGCCCAAGCCTTAGAACGGTCCCGCTGCTCCTCGGGTTTATGGAATGGTAATAGCTTGCATGTGCGAAGAAGAGCGCGGACCACATGACCTTCCCCTTCTGCGCGAGTATTGCGTTCGCGTCCGCTTCCTCGTTGGTTGCACTCTCATTCGCTGCCTTAACTGCCCCGACTACATAATCCGCGTCGAAAACAGCGGCGGCATAGCGCGAGTCGTTCAGCGACTGCTGCGCAGCCCCGAGGTGCCAGGCTGTGTCCTCATCTCCCCCACCAATCCCTTCATACGCCAATTCCGCATCATGCACCCGTGCCCTCGCGGTGGTTTCCAGCGCGCTCTCGTTCGCGCCGCTGCCCCCAGTCTTCCCTGCCTCCGCATACATCGCCCCTGCCACGCTGCACCAGCCCTGTGCGTAGAGCGCCTCCCTGTAGGCGGCAAGCAGCGACTCGTAGTTGTCATCGCTGAGCATCGCCACGCCCACCCTAGTCTCATTCACCTTCTTCTTTGCCCATTCCGCCCTCAGGTCGCCACCGACAACCCACTGGAGGTTTTCCCGAGTGAGGGCGGGCCTTTCCAGTTGCGCGACGCAGCCATCCACTTCCGAAAGGAAGCCCATGAGGCCGCTCCTGTTGAGGCTGGTGTTCCTGAGCATCGCCGCGTCAACCCTGTTCAGGAATGCGGTATTCGCGGCGGTGTAGTAATATCCATTCGCAAGCGCGGACTTCGCGTCCGCGTCATCCTTCTCGAGGTAGGGAAGCACGTCGGAATAGCTGCTCGCGTTTTCGCTTCTCAGCGCCTCGACCGCCGAGGAGCCCTCGCTGACCACCGTGCGTGCCAGCTCCCCGAACGCCTCGACCCCGCAGTTGGAGCACCCGGACTGGTATGCGGACAAGCCCTGGATTGGCGTGGGAACCGGCGATTCCGGCACGGTGATTGCGCTTCCCGCCGGCGAGAATGCGATGGATGCCGCCGTCTGCACGTCATCCACTTCCACTATCGTCATGTTCAGCTTTCTCCTGAGCGAGGCGAGGATTATCTTGTCGGAAACGTCGCTCTCGCGCGGGACGAGCGCGACGCGCAGCCCCGTCCCCGAGGCGGCCTCCACCTTCTCCACGATGCCTCCGACGGGACCGATGCTGCCGTCATCTTCAATCGTCCCGGTAATCGTCATGTCACTGCGCACCCTGCTTCCGTTGAGCGCCGCAATCGTGAGGAGCGTCATCGCCGCGCCAGCGCTCGGGCCGTCAACTTCGTTGGTATTGCTCACGTTCATCGTGAGGAACGCATCGTATTTCGAGGCGTCCCGCCCCAGCACCCCCATCGCGACCCCCACTGCGGCGCGCTCTGACTGCTGCGTTTCCGTGCCGACGAGCGGGGAGGTCGAAGTGTAGATAAGCCCGGTGCCATTGCTCACCTCAACCGCGGCCCACACCATCTCGCCGCCTCCATTCGTTATGACTGCGGGAACATCCATCCCCGCGCCAGCGGCGAGCGCTGCGGAAGCGAGCAGCACAAGAGCGAATGCAAGAGCAGCTTTCATTCCAAGACCTCCAATGCGGCGAAGATTCGCGGGCCCTTCGAGTCAGGCCTGGCCAGCAGCATCCTTTCGCCGCGCGCAAAGACTATCGGCTTAGCACATTTTATAACCGCTTCCCCTTCCCTGCCGATGGCGACGTCCCCTGCCTCCACTTGCGCCTGGATGAACTGCATGCCTGCGGAAACGAACGCCTGCATGCCCTCGCGGAGCTCCTCCTTCGAGAATTTGGAAACCGACACTTTCACCTTCAGGCTCTCCTTCGCCTGCAGCGAGCCGGGCTCAGCGAGCACGAAGCCCCGCTCCAGCTCGTCCACTTCCGCGCCTTTCACAGCCACGCCTACGCGGGCCCCGGTTTCCGCCTCATCCACGTCCTCGTCATGCACCTGCAGCGAGCGCGCAGCGATTTTCTTCCCCGTAGGGAAAATTTCAAGCTCCTGGTGCTTCTTCACGCTCCCGCGCGCCACCACGCCCAAAACGACTGCGCCCACGCTCTTCACCGCGAAGGAGTGGTCGATTGGCACGATGGTCGCGCCTGCGGGCCTCTTTGGCTCGAATGCAAGCGCCCTCTCCCTAATCTCCGCTGCATCAAGCGGAATGAAAGCATAGCCACCAAGCGCGGTCCCCTTCACGAGCGCCTTCACGGTCGCCTCGTCCGCGCCAGGGCCCATGGCGATGATTCCATCCGCCTTTCCAAGCAGGTCCAGCGCGACAACCGCCTCGGCGAACTCCTTCCCCACGCTCTCGACGGCAATGACTGCAAAATCGCAGAGGCTGATGCAGTAGAGGAGCGGCTGGATTTTCTCGGGGTAGAGCGTGGGCTCGAGGAAGACGGCGGTCTTCCCCTCCCTCTTCAGGTTGTACATCGTGAAGTCGCTGCTAGTCCCTTTTTTGCCCAGCTCCTTCCCGATGGAATTGCTCCCCAATATTGCAACGTTTACGCAGCCCATTCGCTCATCCCTCTCAAGTGCGGCTGCCGGGATTTGAACCCGGGTTATAGGCTTCTTCCGGTTTTCTTTTCCAGGGTTTTCTTTTTTGAAAAGAAAAGCCTTGGGAAGCCCATGTCCTACCAGGCTAGACTACAACCGCGGGAAAAGAAACTATCGTATGTAGCTAAGCTCGCCACCTGCGCTCCCGCCACCTTCCTGCAGTTCCTTCTGCTTCGCAGTCTCCTTCTCCATCCGCTTCATGAACTTCTCGCTCTCCTTCGCCCTGAGCTCAAGCTTCGCGAGGTCCATCTTCACGTCAAGTATTTTGCCCAGCACGTCCAGCACGGCCTGTGCGCTCTTCGCATCCACGTAGCCGCCGTGCGTTTCGCCCATGAGGCACACTCCTTTCATGCCCCTCAGCTTGCCCAGCCCGAGGAGAAGGCCAGCGGCGCCTATTATCGAGCCGCCCACTTCCCCGAAAAGTATCCCGTACTTCTTCATCCCCGGGATGAGGTCCATGTGCGTGGCGGAGCCGAAGACGCGGGGCTTATCCACCATGTGGCCCGTGCCGTAGCCGCCGAGCGTATAAATTCTCTTCCCGCCGAGCTTCTCGAAGTAGTCGAGCAGCGCGCCGCACAGCTCATACTGCGCCTCGGGCGTCACGGCCTGCACGTCGCCAACCAGGATGATGACATCGCTGCCTCCTTTCTTCTTGCTCCTGCAGACGTATACCTTGTTCTTCAGCATCCGCATTATCCCCTTCCTGAGCATGAGGACCTGGTGCGGGAAGTGCGGCGAATAGATTTCCGCAATCTTCTCGCACTTCAACTCCTTAATCATGTGGTCCGCGGCCAGCTTGCCTACGAGCCCTATCCCCGGCAGCCCCTCTATCAATATCGGGTCCTTGAGCTTCACTTTCTTCGAGATTATGAGCGTCTTATCCATGCAAATCACTTCCCTTTCTCCCCTTCCGGGAATTTAAACCTCCTTCTGTATTTCGCCCATTTGTCCTCGGGCGAGAACTTCGGGGGGTGCGCCGTTTTCGTTTCGCCCCCGCACTTCGGACATTTCGCCGAGAGCGTGTATGCCCCGCACGAGGCGCACTTCCTTATCTTCTTCAACTAGGTCGCCTCTCTCTGGAATTCGACGGTGCCGATGCCTTTCATCTTCACCGACACCTCATCGATGACCTTCTCCAGCACCTTCTCGGCGGCCTTGTATTCCCCCGCCTTAACCAACAGCTGGTAGCGCGGTGCGCCGAGATACCTCAAGCTGATTTCGGCGCCGGCCTTCTCCGCCCCCTTGGCGGACAGCAGCGCCTCCCTTATGTGGTCTATCGCGTCGGGCGCATAGGACCTCACGAGCAGCGTCCCGGCAATCACGACCTCGGGCCTCACTATGTTCTGCTGCGCGACCGCAGTGAGCATCTTCCTCCATTCCGGGGAAACCTTCGCCTCCTTGAACGCGGCCTCGCCGTTGAAAGATATGTCCTCGAGCGCAGAGTAGAGGTCCGCATGGTTCTTTAGCAGCTCGGCGCCCACCGTGGCAAGCGCGGCGTCGTGCTCGACCTTCATCTTCTTCGCGCACAGCTCGAACAGCTTCGCGGCGCGCTTGTCCTTCTGGTAGTCCTCCATCTTCAGCTTCTTGTCCGCCTCGCTAACCCTCCTGAGGGAGAGGTCAATCTGGTTCTTCTCAGGGGTGAGGCGGTGGACGCGCGCCACGACCTTCTGCCCGTTCTTCAGGACTTCGTGGATGTTCTTCACCCACCTGCTCGCCACCTCGCTTATGTGGATGAACGCTTCCCTGTTGTTGTATTCGTCGAGTGTGCAGAACGCACCGTAAGGCATGATCTTCCTTACGGTGGCAATCACGAACTCGTCAAGCTGCGGAATCTCGTTCAGCTCTTCAGCCAACTCAGAGCACCTTCAGGACTTTCCCGACTATCCTGACCCTTCCGCCCGTCGGGACCGCGAGCGGCTTGCTGCACTGCAGGCAGAGCACCTTCGTTGTCGCGTTGCCGAAAACGTTCTGCTCGTTCCCGCACTTGCACTTAACTTTCAGGAATCTAGACATGTTGCCACCTACCCTACCGTTATTTCGAGCTTTTTCCTCGTGCGCGTGCCAATCACTCTCTCCTGCTTCTTCTTGCACACGCTGCACTCGATGATTATCTTCTGCCTCTTGCCCTGCTTCATCACCTTCTTCTCGCCCGCCACCTTGCCCTTGTAGCCGACCAGCTTGCGGGCGTGCTTGAGCTGGCCCCACGCCATGGTGCGGGCGCTGCCCTTGGCGTAGAGCTTCACCTTGTGCTTCGTGTGCTTCTTGCACGCCGGGCAGTATGCGTTAACGTTTGCCGGATACTTCATTTCTCATCACCATCTCTAATCGTAATCGATAACAGCCCAAAACCCGAGCCTACCGACGCTGGAGTCTATAATTGGGCGTCGCAGCCTTAAAAAGCTTCTTCGCCTATGCCTCGGCGGCGACCTTTCTCTTCATGAGAAATTTTTCGCTGATGCGCTTTTTAAATACAGCGCGCCAAGAAGACCTCAGTTCCTCGCCGGACGGGCAGGGAAGTGGTTGCATGGCTGAAAAAAAGGGGAAACCCGCCGCGGTGCTTCACGCGAAGGCGAAGGGCGAGGAATCTGCCGCCAAGCTTCCCGCGGCCAGGGGAGCGGAACTCCGTTCGGAACGTATTGATACCGTAGTGGACCGGCTCTGCGCCGCGCTAGCGGGCGCGCATGAGCGCGCGCTCAGCATGCCGCAGCTCGCATCCGCAATAGGGATTTCCGCAGCGGACGTCGAGCGCATAGGCAAGGTGCTCCAGGAATACGGAATCGTCGAACTCTCATACCCAATGAACGTCTTCACGAGCCCGGTGCTGAAGCTGAAGGAAACCCTCGAGCCCGAAATGGAGAAGCCGATGGCCGGCAACGTGCTCGCAGCATACCCATTGCAGCTGCCGCACGGCCGCCTCTGGGCCGCGGTAAGCGATGAGCACAGGGAGATGCGGCCGGTCTACAACCTCTTCCTCCCCCGCATAGGCCCATACACCCTGGCATACCTCGACCACATGAAGGACGAGCTTGCGCGGATGGTGCCGGTGCAGAGCGAGGAGATAACGGACCCGCGCCTTTCGCAGAAGCTGCGCGAGCGCTTCCACCTCGCAGCCACGGACCTCGTGGAGCGGGAGCTGCCGAATACCGACGAGAAGGGAAAGCGGATACTGTCCGACCACCTCCTCTACGACATGTACGGCCTCGGCGACATAGAGCTCCTGATGCTCGACGACTGGCTCGAGGAGATAGCGCTTAACGGCGCAGCAAACCCAATCTCCGTCTACCACAGGAAATTCGGGTGGCTGAAGACCAACCTCCGCATCCCCAGCGAGGAGGACATATACAACTTCGCGTCGCAGATAGGGAGGAAGGCGGGGAGGGAGATAACGCTCCTCTCGCCAATAATGGACGCCTACCTCACGAGCGGGGACCGCGTGAGCGCGACCCTGTTTCCCATCTCCACGCAGGGCGACACGATAACGATAAGGCGGTTTGCCAGGAACCCCTGGACCGTCATAGACTTCATAGACGAGCGCCTGAACACGATGAGCTCCGAGATGGCTGCCTTCCTCTGGCTCTCCATCCAGTACGAGATGAACATCCTCGTGATAGGCGGCACTGCGAGCGGCAAGACGAGCACGCTGAACACGCTGTGCCACCTGCTCCCGCCCAGCCAGCGCGTGATAACCATCGAGGACACGAGGGAGCTCTCGATGCCTTCCTACCTCAAGTGGAACTGGATTCCCCTCACCACGAGGAACCCCAACCCCGAGGGGAAGGGCGGCGTGGGAATGCTCGAGCTCATGGTCTCGTCCCTGAGGATGAGGCCCGACAGGATAATACTGGGCGAGGTGAGACGCAGGAGGGAAGCCGAGGTCCTGTTCGAGGCCATGCACACCGGGCACGCGGCCTACTCGACCGTCCACGCGGACAACGCGCCGCAGCTCATAAGGAGGCTCACGAACCGGCCGATAGAGCTTCCGGCCACCGAGCTCGAGGCGCTCCACCTCATCGTCGTGCAGTACAGGGACAGGAGGAAGGGCGTGCGCAGGATGCACGAGATAGCGGAGGTCACTACGGGAGCGGCCCAGGAGGTCGCGCTCAACACGGTATACCGCTGGCACCCGAGGACGGACGAGTTCGAGAAGGTGAACGACAGCCTCCGCGTGATGGAGGAACTCAACCTCCACACGGGCATGACTGTCGGAGAGGTGCGCTCGAACATCGCTGAGAAGAAGGACATACTGGAATGGATGGGGAAGCACAACTGGCGCGACGTGGACAAGGTGGGCGCGCTGGTCGGCCTCTACTACAAGAGCCCGGCGGAGGTGCTTGCCGCCGTCAAGAAGGACGCGTCTCCAGAAGAGCTGCTTGGGTGAACGGATGCGCACGCTGTTCTTCCTGACTCCGCCCCCGCTCGCGAAGCGCATCTCAAGGCCGTTCAGGGGGCTGGGGAGCCGCATCGCATTCGTTTTCCCCGGACTGAAATACGACCTGCGGCTGGCGGACAGCGAGCTTGACGAGGGCGAATACGTCATCGCCTCGCTCTTCAACGCCTTCCTGTGGGCCGCCGTCATCTTACTGCTGGTCTTCGCCCTTGACTACTCGCGCGGGAGCTTCACGAGGGGGCAGCTTTCCGCCTCATTCCAGTCGCTCGCCGAGATGAGGTCGTTCCTCTCGCTGCACTGCTCCGTATTCCTCCCCTCCGCCGCAGCCTTCATGCTCCTCTTCATCTTCTTCATGCGTTACCCGAGGATACTCGCAGGCAAGATAGTCGAGGAGGTGGACAGGGACCTGATATACGCGCTCAAGGACCTTATGGTGCAGATAAACAGCGGCGTTTCGCTCCACAGCGCGATGCGCCACGTTTCCAAGTCCGGTTACGGGCGGATAAGCGAGGAGTTCGGGAGGGTCGTGCGGGACATAGAAGTGGGTGAGCCGCAGGACCGCGCGCTGGAGAACATGGCGCTGCGCACGGAGAGCGAGTTCCTGCGGAGGACGATATGGCAGATAGTCACGGCGCTTAAGGCCGGCGCCTCGCTGCAGGGCACCCTCGCGTCCATAATGCAGGCGCTTAAGCAGTACCAGAGCCAAAACATAAAGGCGTATGCGCAGGAGCTGAACCTCTGGATACTGATTTACGTTATAGCTTCCGTGGTCATCCCAAGCCTCGGCATCACGCTGCTTGTAATCCTCTCCACGTTCGGGAGCACGGGTGTGAGCGAGGCGTTCGTGGCGTCCCTGCTCATTGCCTGCTTCATATCCGAGATTGCGCTCATAGAGTTCATCAAGGTCAGGAGGCCTGTGCTGAGGGTTTAGATGAAGCCTTACGAATGGACGTCATACCTCATTTCCAACCTCGCGCCGGACAGGGTGCTCGAGCACACGGCGCGCATGCTGCGCTGGGGCGGCTCCCATCAGGAAGCGCGCGCGTGGATAGGCTCGGTGCTGCTCTTCGCCTGGCTCTGCGCAATCATAGACCTCCTCTCGCTGTGGATACTCCTGGAGATAACAAGCATCCCAATCCTCTTCGGCTCGGCATTCGTCGTCCTCGTGCTGGTCTTCTTAGCCTTCTATCTCATCCTCTACCTGCGGATGGAGGACAGGAGGAAGAGGGCCGAGCGCGTCCTTCCCGACATGCTAGACATGGTTTCCGCGAACATGCGTGCAGGAGTCACGCCCATAGTCGCGCTGAGGATGGCCGCGAGGCCCGAGTTCGGCCCGCTTGCGGAGGAGATAAACTACGCCACCGCAAAAGCGCTGGGGACGGAGTCATTCACCGAGGCGCTGCTTGGGCTGGGCGACACGATAAACAGCGAGGTGCTGCGACGCACCACGAGCCTGTTCGCCAGCTCCATCCGCTCCGGCGGCAACCTCGCCGCGCTCCTTGACCTGCTTGCAGACGAGATACGCGAGGCGCAGGAGCTGCGCAGGGAGCTCATCACGGGCACGAACATGTACGTGACCTTCATCCTATTCACGATGGTCGTCGCGATGCCGCTGCTGCTCGCAATCTCCGTACACTTCATCGGCATGGTGGAGGGGCTGCAGTCAAAAGGGCCGCCCACCGCCTTCGCGCAGGAGCTCGGCATCTCAGTTTCCGTCCCCATCCCCGCAGACTTTATAGCGAACGCAGCGCTCGTTTCCCTCATAGTCACCGCGATCTGCGCATCCATGCTGGTCGGCGTCATACACGATGGGAGCGAGTGGGACGGCCTGCGCTACGCGCCCCTGTTCATGCTCGCGTCCCTCGCCGTGTTCTTCGCGCTCAAGGACTATGTGCTGCGCGCGCTGCTCGGCATCGCATGATGCGAAGGATTTAAATATTCCCGGCCAAACTAGTGGGTAGGCAACCAGAGGTGATGTAATGAATGGACTGAAAGGACAGGCCGCGACAGAGTACCTGATCATACTCGCAGTCGTGGTGATAATAGCGTTGATAGTAATCGGAGTCCTCGGCGGGTTCCCGGGCATGACCCGTGGAATCAACGAGAGGGACTCGGCAGCCTACTGGACCGGTGCGGACGTCGGAATAATCCGCTACAACCTGCCGGCGAGCGGCAACTCGACCCTCGTGTTCAGGAACAACAAGAACTTCCAGATTAATCTGATGAACCTGACAGTGGACGGCACCACCTTCAGCCTGGGCAACGCCAGCATCGCGCCGGGCGCAAGCCTCGCCTTCACCAACGTTTCCGTAAACTGCGGCGGGACCACGGGCAGCTCATTCTCGCACAACATCGTGATAACCTACATAGACCCACAATACCCAAGCAGCGGTTACACTTTCACGGGCGAGAAGCCACTCGTTGGAACCTGCCAGTAGACAACCGCGGAGGGGGCTACGCCCCCTCCCCAGTTTTCCTTGATTCCTGACCCTCCCCCACTTTTTCCCTGATTTCCTGATTCCGTTAGTGGGAGTCTGCAGGCGGTAGGCTAGCCATCATCCATTATGGGCGCGGGACTTTCCATTCGCGGGAATCAGTGCGCCAGAAAGTCCTTTATCAGCGGCCGCTCTCCGCGGTAGAGCCACTCCAGGAGTATAGCCCCGCAGAACCAAAGGAGGTAGCTTGAGGCGTAGAGGTAGCCGACTGCGTCCCATTCGTTATAAAGATTCCAGGCAGTCAGGTAGGCGAACCAGAGGTCTGAGACTGCAAATAAGATGAAACCGAGCAGGAATATGCTCCAGACGAATCCGGCAGGGGTGCGGTGGAGTTGCAGGAATACGCTGAATGTCATGATTGCGATGAGCACGCCGCCACACGGGTAAATGAGATAGAGCGCCTTCTCCAGGGGTGAAATCGCCGATGACATTATCACAGGCATGAGGACATAACCGATAGTTATGAACCCAAGCAGTGCGGTAAACACAAGGAGCAGCCTCTCAGCGGGCAGGAGCGAGCGGGCGAGGTACCTGCTCGTTTCCATCATGCCAAGAATCAACACTATAGTGCCCAAGACGTATGAAACGTCCGCGAAGCTTGGGAACGGCAACGCGATATGCAGCACGATTGCATAGAAGGCATATATGGCGTCGCCGAGTAACCAGAGGAACACTCCACACACAAAGAATCTCCAGATTCCACCAAGATGCTTACTCCTCTGCCCCATGAACTTCTGCATCCTGAGCATTCCCATGAGACCCAGCCAAGCGGCGGAGAGCGTCATGGCATTGATAAAAATAGTTTTGGGCACCGTAGTTGGAAAGAGGATAGGAAGACCAACGAACAAGAAGGCAACTAACAGGATTGTGGCGACTATTCCGATTACTGTGGGCGTGTCAATGGCAGAGGATTTCCCCCTCATTCCGATTACTGTGCGCTTGCCCATGGAAGGGGATTTCCCCAGCAGCTTTTAAAGAATTATGCCTCGGCGGTTCTGTAAGGTTATCCGGGATACGCCTTAAGCACGCTAGCCATTATACACGATTAGGCTGCTCCGCTGCTCCCCAACCTGCGTCATTATGGGCACGGACACGGTTATCTCAGGCGTTCCGTTGAGCAGGGCGGTGGTGTTCATCCTCGCGCTCAGGCCCGAGGGGATTACGCGCAGCGTCGGCGTCCCATGGCCCGCGACA
>CAIXRF010000084.1 GCA_903921825.1 uncultured Microcaldota archaeon
CCCGCCGCTTCCAGTTACGGCATCGAGAAGCTTGTGGCCTCCCAGTCGTTGCTGGCGTCGTCCTGGTTCGCCTGGTTCGCGGTGAATGTGTGCGTGTAGGTCTGGGTGTTCTGCTCGTGCCTCGTTACCTTCACGGTCACGTTTGTAGGGGTCTGCACCTCGTGGTTGTCGAAATACCTGACCTTGACGACCCATTGGCCCGCGGTCGCGTTCTCCATCGTGAAGGTTTCCGGGCCGAAGCCGTCCGTGTCATCCACATCGATGAAGGCGCCCGTGATGCCGAGCTTGTTATTATACCAGGCGTGCTGCTCGTCTGGGGAATACACGTGCATGTCCATGTCGGTCCCGTCCGTGTCCCATGTAAGCGTTACCGTAAGATCCCTGACGGGTATGTTGGCGTTCAGCGTGTATGCGTTGCTGCCGCCTACCTTGTTCCCGTTCTCGTCCTCCACGTAGACGTCTATGGTGTTCGTCCCGTGCGTGAGCACGGTCGTCCCGGTGAAAGTCCAGGTGCCTTCCTCCGAGCGGACTGGCGTCACGTATTGCTTCTCGCCGTTCCTCTCAAGCACGACGCGGCCTTCGAAGACGTCTGAGGTCGAGGGGTTCGGGTCATTCACCGTTCCCGTCACGGTCTGCACCCTTTCGGTGGTCGTCCCGCCGTCCTGCGTCACGTGGCCGCTGTTGTCCGTGACGCCGGTTATGTGCCCGCTCTCCCCGCCAGGGACGGAGCAGGGGCATGCCTGCAGCAGAATCGCAAACAATCCGAACACGAGAAGCTCCTTCATTCCGACACCCCCATAACGACTTGCCCGTGCTTATTGGACTGCATGAATATAAATACGTATTCAGAAATTCAACGAGTCGGTCCGGGTGATTCTGCTGCCGAAAATCCTCATAACTGCCGCACTGCCTTACGCGAACGGCCCCCTACATCTGGGCCACATACGCTCGACCTACCTTCCGGCGGACGTATTTGCAAGGTATCAGAGGCTGCGCGGGAGGGACGCAATCTACATCTGCGCGACGGATGAGCACGGAACGCCCATCGTCGCTGCCGCGGAGAAGGCGAAGACCACGCCGCAGGAGTTCGTGGACGCATACCACGCAAAGGACGAAAAGGAGTTCAGGCAATTGGGCTTTTCGTTCGACATATTCCACAGGACGAGCAGCGCGGAAAACCGGGCACTGGCGCAGCGCTTCTTCACGAGGCTTAAGGAGAACGGCCACATCTACGAGAAAGAAGTTGAATATGCCTACTGCGAGAACTGCAAGCGTTTCCTGCCTGACAGGTTCGTAGTGGGCACGTGCCCGCACTGCGCGGCGCAGGGAATCTACTCGGACTACTGCGAAAACTGCGGGAGGGCGCTCCATGGCGGCGAGCTGAAGGAGCCGAGGTGCATAACCTGTGGCTCGAAGCCCGTGAGCAGGAGGACGAGGCACTATTTCCTGAAGCTTTCCTCCTTTTCGGAAAAGCTGGGCACTTGGCTCAAGTCCAACAGGAATTTGCAGCCCGAAGTGGTCAATTACGTTTATAATTGGGTGAAGGGCGGGCTGATTGACTGGGACATTTCAAGGGACATGGGATGGGGCGTGCCAATCCCCGGCGAGAAGGAGAAGGTGCTCTACGTGTGGTTCGATGCGCCAATCGGCTACGTTTCCTCAACGCAGGCGTGGGCGGAGAAGAGCGGGAAGAAGTGGGAGGACTATTGGAAAGGCGATTCCACGATTTACCACTTCATAGGCAAGGACATCATCTACCACCACTACCTCTTCTGGCCCGCGATGCTCATGGGCAGCGACGACGGCTTCAGGCTGCCGGACTATATCCCTACGAGGGGCTACCTGAACCTCGAAGGAAGGAAATTCTCCAAGTCGAAAAACTGGTTCGTCTCGCTGGAGGACTTCCTGAGGGAGTTCCCCGCGGATTATTTGCGCTACTACGAAACGGTGATTACCGGCTATGACTTGCAGGACGCGGATTTCGCGTGGAAGGACTTCCAGCAGAGGATTAACAACGAGCTTGTGGCCAACCTCGGCAACTTCATCCACAGGACGCTCGTGCTCATCACGAAGAACGGCGGGAAGATTCCCGAGCTCAAGGGGCCCGATGAGAGGGATTCCGGGATGCTTGATGCCATCGCGAAGGCGAAGGAGGACGTCGCGGAGCGGCTCGAAAGGGTGGAGCTGCGTGACGCGCTCGAGCGGGTGATGGCGCTTTCCGCCGAGCTGAACAAGTATTTGAGCGACAAGGAGCCCTGGAAGGAGAAGGACGCGGCGAAGGTCGGGAACTGTCTCCATGTGTGCAGCCGCGGGGTTGCGGCGCTTGCGATTCTGCTCGAGCCGTTCCTACCCTTCACCTCGCGCAGGATTTTTGAGATGCTTGGGCTGGATGCCTCCCTCCTGAAGTGGGAGAATATCGGCACGGAGATTCCGAAGCCGGGCGCGGCAGTTGTGGACGTGAAGCCGCTCTACGCGAAGGTTCCCGACGAGAAGATTGAGGAGCTTGAGGCCGCGCTCAGGAAAGGGTAGCAATTTAAATGGAGCAAGGCAATTAGCCATGCGGTGTTTTGCATATGCCTATCGAGCTTGTGAAAACTGGGATAAAGGGGCTCGACTCGATGCTGGACGGAGGCATCCCGAGGGGGCAGAGCGTGCTCCTTGTCGGCGGCCCGGGGACGGGCAAGACGTCGTTCGCGATGAACTTCCTCTACAACGGCGCGCTCAATGGCGAGAGGGGCATATTCATCTCCCTTGAGGAGAAGCCGGACAGGATAATCGAGAACTGCATGTCAGCGTTCCCGGACTGGAAGGAGTTCCGCGGGTTCGTGAAGAAGGGCAAGATAAACATCCTGAAGATAGACAAGTGGTCCTACGAGGGGTTCATAGAAACCATCAACACCAACGTTTCGCAGTACAAGGCGACGAGGTGCGTGATAGACTCGCTGAGCATCATGGAGCTGTATTTCGAAAGGCCCTACGAGTTCAGGAAGAAGCTCTTCGACATGATGAACTTCCTCAGCACCACCGGCTGCACCACGCTCCTGACTTCCGAAACTCCCGGCAGCGACAGCATGAGGGCTGCGCACCCCCTTGCCCAGTATGTCGCGGACGGAGTCATCGCACTCTACAAGCTTGAGAAGAAGGAGAAGAGGGTGCGCGCGCTTGAGATATTGAAGATGAGGGGCGTGGGCCACTCCACGGACCTCGTGCCCATCGCCTTCGCAGCGACTGGGATGAAAGTGTTCGAGGGCGAGAAGATATACTAGAGCTTGTCTATTCCTGCCTTGCTTGCTTTGTTCTATGGCGAGAGGATATGCTAGAGCTCGTCAATCTTTCTCACTCTCGCCTTGTAGACTTTTATGTATGGCTTCCATTTCCTGAAGAACGCGTCCGCGTCCTTCTCCAGGCCGTCCCTCACGAGGAGCACGGATTTCGTGCGCCAGGGCTTCGCCGAAAGCTGTGAGCGGCCGAGGTGGTAGTAGAAGCGGCGCTTCAGCGTGTTGTAGTCCTTCGGTTTCATCTTTATGTCGTAGAAGTAAAGCAGCATCGCTATATTCTCGGCATGGGCATTTTTATAGTTGAAGGGGGTTATGGAAAGCATGGTGGTGATCGAGAAGGAGAGGGGCGATGCCGCCCAAAAGCAGCAGGAAAGCCCTTACGCGAAGCGCCTTGCCAGTCTTTTTGGGTGGGTCAGCAGCTGGGAAGAGTTTGAAAAACTGAAGGACAACCCGAAAGCACTGGTGGAGGCGGCGTCCAGGAAGGAAGTTGGTTCGAGGACGTGTGAGGTTTGGGATACTATGCTATTCAAAGTCATAAAGTACTGCGAGAGGGCGCTTGAGCTCGAGCCACAGAATGTGGAAGCGTGGAGGCTCAAGATGAAGGCGTTGGTCCGTCTCGCGCGCATGGAGGGTGAGGAGCGTAAAGAAATACGCGTGCATAATAAAGAAATATGCAAGGAGGATAGGCCATTCAGCGTAGAAGCCGCCAGGTGCGCCGCGGAGGTGCTGAAGCTTGACCCTCCAAAAGATGAGAAGTCGTGGAGAGAGTATGATGAGATATTCACCCATGCTTGGAACTCCAACGAATTTTCGCGTATCAAATTTGAATACGACGAAAAGGTGCTCAGGGCCAACCCGAATGCCACATCAGAAGATTGGTGGAGCTTGGCACGGTACATGCCTTCTCGTATTGAAAATGCGGCTGAAAAGAAATTGGAATTCTATGATAAGGCGCTTGCCCTTGACCCAAAAAACGTGGATGCGTGGTTTGGCAAAGGCGTGATATTGCAGAGCCAGCATGCCTATGAGAAGGCGCTGGAATGCTATGAGAAGGCGCTTGCCTTGGACCCGCAAAGGTTGGAAGCATGGACTGGCAAAGGCGAAATCCTGCAGAGCCAGCAGGCCTATGAGAAGGCGCTGGAATGCTATGAAAAGGCGATTGAATTGGAGCCGAGCCGTCCGGGCCTGTGGAAAAGCAGGATAGACCTGCTGAAAGCCATGGGGAGACAGGCGGAAGCAGATGAGGCCGCTAAGAGAGCGGATGCGCGTTTTGGAAAAATGTGGGAGAACTATTAACGTTAGATTGCGAGCGCTTTTTAAATCGCATTTGCCCAACTCTTCCCGTTGGGCCCGTAACTCAGCTTGGCTAGAGTGCCTGACTTTTAGCCCTTTTTCGCTGCGGCGAAAAAGCGCTAGCGGAAAACGGGGCGGAAATCAGGAAGTCACGGGTTCGAATCCCGTCGGGCCCGCTCGTGATTTTGATGGAGGGAAAATTTGAAGGCGTCTTCCGCATCAACGGGAAGCTCGCCACCAAAAGCTTTGCACCGGGGACGCGCGCCTACGGCGAGAAAGCCGTGAGAGAGGGGAAGGACGAGTTCCGCCTCTGGGACCCCTACAGGAGCAAGCTGTCCGCGGCTATCCTGCGCGGGCTGAGGCAGATGCCGATAAAGGGCGGAAGCAAGGTGCTCTACCTTGGCGCCGCAAGCGGGACGACCGCAAGCCACGTGAGCGACATCGTCGGCGCGAAGGGCCTGACCTACTGCGTGGAGTTCGCGCCGAGAAGCATGAGAGACCTCCTGCCGGTGTGCGAAGCGCGGAAGAACATGCTCCCAATCCTTGCGGATGCGAGGATGCCGGAAGAATATGCTGCTTATATTAAGGGGAAAGTGGATGTTATTTACGAGGACGTTGCGGACCCTGCGCAGGCGGGGATAATGCTCGCGAACGCCAGCGCCTTCCTGAGGAAGGGGGGAATGGCGATGATGGCGATAAAGTCGCAGAGCATAGACGTTTCCGCAAAGCCCGAGAGGACGTATGAGAAGGTGGTTTCCGAGCTCGCGGGGGCGTTCGAAATCCTCGAGAGGATTGAGCTGAGCCCGTTCGACAAGGACCACCTTTTCCTGCTCATGAGGTTCAAGGGTGAATGAGATGAAGGAGAAGCCTATGATTGCGGAGGATGAAGTGAGCGTTATGGGCATTGCGGCGCCGGAGGCTGCCGCTGCGGAAGAGAGGCGCGCCGAGCACAAGGCAGAGCCGAAGGCCGTGCCGAAGCAGCCCGAGGTGAAGGTGGGGCTGAAGGAGGATTTGGAGGACATCAGGAAGAGGCTTAAGGCGCTCGCCGCGAAGAGCCTGTCCCTGGGCCTGAACACGCCGATGCACTCTGTCATTGCGGAGATAATGAAGAGGACCGGCCTAGTTGATGAGAGGTGGATCCAATACACAAGCGTCGAGGTTGAGAACAACCTCGGGAAGGAGTTTTTCCTGAAGGTGCCGAAGGGCGAGCGCGTGCTCTTCCTGCCGCACTGCCTGCGCGACGTGAAGAACTGCGCCGCGCCAATCGACGAGGACGGCTACCACTGCCGGAAGTGCGGGCGCTGTGCCATTGCGAAGATTACCGCGGAGGCCGAGAGGAACGGCATAAAGTGGTACATGTGCGGCGGCGGCTCGCAGGTCATAAACATAATCCAGAGGGTGAAGCCGAAGGCAGTAATCGGGGTTGCGTGCTACAACGAGATACAGATGGCGCTCGAGAAGCTCCGCGCGACGAACATACCGCTCCAGGCAGTAATGCTTAGGAAGTCGGGCTGTGTGAACACCGAAGTGGACCTGGAAGAAGTCTTCGAAATACTGAACGCCTGATTCTAGCTGCAGCCGCTCGCTTCCGGATGCACGTAGCAGAACCCGTGCTCCAAATCCTCAGGCAGCACGCGGTATTGGCAGTTGAAAAGCACGACGGGCGCCTGTGTGACTCCATAAGTGTCTGCCATCGTCTGGTCGAAGGCGAGGTCGTGCGGGGCGTCCGGCAGGCAGGCATCGAATGCCGTGCTGTTCAGCGCTTCTGGCAGGCAGGCATCGAGCTCCTCCTTCGAGAGCGGCGCCGCAACCCCCTTTGAGCGGTATTTCAGCGTGGCGCAGTCCTTGAAGGGCGCGAGCAGCCCCTGCTTCTGCGTGCAGATGTCGTAGAGGGCGAACCTGTTCACTTCCGTGAGCCCGTAGCTGTTGGCCATTGTCTGCATCCCGCCGGAAGCAGGCAGGATGTGGTAGTCGTAGTCGAGGCTCGCGCTGAAATTCTTCCTGAACGCCTCTATCATCTCATCGCCGAGTATGCAGGAGGGGCAGTAGGGGTCGGAAAAGACCATCATCCTGACCGTGGACGCATTTGTGGAGCAGTTCAGCTTGCCGTTGAGCAGGATTGTGCCGTTCGTGACCAGCATGTCCTGGCCTATGAGCATGGGCTTCACGACCTCCTGCGAGACGCTGAGCAGCGTGAAGACCGGTGCATCCGCGAACTTGATGTGGTAGAGCTGCGTCCCTCCGTTCACCAGCTCGGTTATCTGCGCATTCCAGGTCTGGTCGCACGCATCGTATTGCGGCACCGGCACGTCGGAGTGTATGAAATCCCGGTACATGGCCATTATGCGCGCCACGTAGTCCTTCGCATCCTGCACGGTGTGCGTAGCTGTGGCGCCCGGAGACGGGCACGCCTTCGGAGTGCCGCTTGGCGTGGGGGTGGGCTGGACCTGCGGCTGCTGCGGGGGCGAAAGAAACACTATGTAGGCCAGCAGCACGATTGCAACTGCAAGGAGGCCGAGCGTAGCAAGCTGCAGCCTGGAGCCGCCTGTCGCGTTATTCTCGCGTTTCTCTTTCATGGAGCCGACGGCTGCTTTGTTTTCGCGCTTCTCTTTCATCTTCTCACCCTATTCGTTGTATGCGCCCGATGCGACGAGCCTCGCGCAGGTCTCGGCGTCGCCCTCGTAGATTGGCGTGCAGACATGGACGACCTCCATGTCCGCGGCGAAGTCCTGCGCAATTGAGTCAAGTATGGGGCGCTGGTTCCCGCTATTGCTGCAGCTCGGGCTGGAGAAGGCATACACGCGCACCTTAGCGCCGCTGGGGCATGAGGCCCTGTTGAGCGTGACGAGCGCGCCCTGGACGACCGTGGAGCGCTGGACAGCACAGAAGGAGGACTCGTTCCCTGCAATCATGCACAGCTCGTTTATTATGTCCTGCCTCTCCGTTCCCTCCGGGAGCTGGTAGTTCACCTCTTTTGTCGCGAACGTTCCCTCCCTGAGATACTCGCAGTTGAATACTAGGACAGGCGTGGAGGAGATGCCGAACTCCATTATGAGCGGGCTGATGGAATAGTTCCCTCCCTGCGGTGCTCCTGGAGTCACGTTTTCCGAAGGTCCCACGCCTCCGGGCGGCGTAGGAGGGCGAGAGGAGAGCTGCTTCACCGCGAAATAGGCGCCTGCGAGAAGTATGACGATTAGCAGTATGCCGCCGAGGGCGAGCATCTTCTGCATGCCCCCTCCTTCCTGTTTTTTCGCCATGGAAGGATTACGAAGCGGGCATTTAAAATCAGTTCCTTTTTGCTAGGCGCTGGAGCGCTGCATGCACCCCTGAGCCGTACTGCATCGCCCTCTTCGCCCTTGAGCAGGCTGCCGCAGGCACGCCCATGCTCCTCGCGAGTGAGCGCAAAACTGCCTTGTTCTCATTGTTACGGAAGTTCTTTGCTGCGGGAATTTTGAGCGCCGCGCCCACGACCGCTTCGTCCAGATACGGCAGCGCCAGCCTTATGCCGAAGGAGGATGCGATTTTCTCGCTCCTCCTCAGGTCCTTCTCCTGCAGGCCGGCGAGCTCCTTTCTCCTCAATTCCTCAAGGTCTTCGTTTGCGGCATTCTTTTCGGAATGCATCTTGTAGCCGAGGAAGAGCTCCTCCGCGCCGGCGCCCGAGACCAGGAGGCGGATTCCTTCTTTCTCCGCAGCCTCGCAGCATGCGAGGAGCAGGAGCCCGAGCTCAAGCTTCATCAGCTCAGTCTCGCCGCTGATTTCCGCCGCTTTCGCATAGAGCCGTTGTATTTCTGGCGGCGAAAGTATGCGCGTTTCCAGCCTCATCTCAAGCTCCGCTGCAATATTTTTCGCGAAGCGGATGTCCTCCGAGCTTTCGGCCCCCGCCGCAATCAGGAGCGGGGCTGCGCCTGCTTTTTTCGCGAGGAAGGCGAGGACGGTGCTGTCCAGGCCGCCGGAGAAAAGGATGCCTGGGCGCGCCTTCCCGCTAACTGCGCGGGATACGGCGGATGAAAGCGCTGCGCCCAGTTCGTCCATAAAACCAGCGGCTGAAGATTTAACGGGCCCGGCGTGATTTGAACACGCGACCTTCACCTTTCTTCCCCCTTTCTTTTCCGCTAGCGCTTTTCTTTCGGGGAAAGAAAAGGGTTAGGGGGGTGCCGCTCTATCCAAGCTGAGCTACGGGCCCGCGCCGTTTGTTTGTGCAAAAGCAGCGTTAAAAGGCTTGCCGTCAAAAGAGGGTCGTGAACGCCGAGAAGCTTACCTGGGGCGACATTGAAAAGCTCTGCGAGCGGCTAGCCTGGAGGATAAGGAAGGACGGCTTCGTCCCTGACGTTATAGTCGGCGTGGGAAGGGGCGGGTGGATTCCTGCAAGGCTGCTCAGTGACATGCTCGGAGTCGAGGAGCTCTATTCGATAGGAGTCAAATACTACTCGGGAATTGGGAGGAGGCGCAAGAAGCCGATTTTAACGCAGGACTTCCCCGGCAGCGCGCGGGGGAAGCGCATCCTCGTGGTTGACGACATCGCGCACACGGGGCGGACCCTCCAGCTCGTGCGGGAGAGGCTTGCCGGCGCGAGGGAAGTGAGGATTGCTACGCTGCACATGAAGCACCACTCGAGGCTCAAGCCGGAGTATTGCGCGAAGGCGACGAACGCCTGGCTTGAATACCCGTGGGAGAGCAACGAGATGAAACGCGAGCTCGCGCGAGTGCGCGAAGGTGAATCAGCATGAGATGCTACAAGCACCCGAAGGAGGAAGCGGTCGGGATGTGCAAGGTCTGCAACAAAGGACTCTGCGAGGCCTGCGCCGTTGAGGAGGACGGGTTCCTGTTCTGCAAGCAGCACTCCGAGATGCCGGAAGTGGTCGAGAAAGCCGAAGAGGATGCGCTGGCCATGATGCCGAAGCCGGCGAGGGCAGCGCCGGTGGCGGTCCTTGCTCCGAAGGCGAAGCCCAGGCCCGCTGCGCCGCCCAAGGCCCTGCTCAGGGTCACGCCGTCCGCCTCGCTCGCCCCTGCGCTCGTAGGCGCGATAGTGAGCGGGGTGCTTATGGGCTTGCCGTTCGTCAACATACCCTGCATAGTCTGGATGGTGCTCGGAGGCGCGGTCGCGGCCTATTTCCTCGTTGCATATGAAAGCTCGAAAGAGGGCGTGAGGGGCTACATCCGCCTTTCGCACGGCACCGAAATCGGCGCGGTCAGCGGCCTCTTCGGAGCAAGCATCGCGATGGTGATAAGCCTGTTCGTGGCTGTGAATTTCGGAGACCTCATCGCGCAGGGGATGGCCTCCGCGTCCATAACGGACCCGGCGACGGCGAGCCTGTTCGCGCAGATGGTGACGACAAACCCGGACCTGAACGTCACCTCCATGCTCGTAAAATACTTCGTGATGCTGGTCGCATTCCCGATATTCGGCGCCATTGGCGGCGCACTGGCTGCAAGGATAAGCAGGTAGGCTATTTTCTGCGCGGCTGCAGGAGGCCGTACTCGCGCGCCATCTTTTCCAGGCTGTCGTGGTGCGCCATCATCTTTTCTAGCATGCCCTGCAGCTCCGCGTTCGAGTGGATGGTTGAGTCGGCCGCTTCCCAGCTCCGCTTCGCCTCGGCGTGCCTGCCATGGCGCTCGAGCTCCTCGGCGGCGACGACGTGGGGCCTTATCCTCCTCCCGATTGCCTTGCCCATCTTGTCAATCTCCGCTGCATTGCCGCCCGCTGCCTCGCGGTCCGCGTCATCAAGCTCCGCGAAGTTCAGGAGGAGGTCCGCAAGCCTCTTCGCGTCCCTTGCCAGGAACTTGATGTGCTCTATTTCATCTTTCACAGGTGTTTGCATCCGCCCAACCCCCAAAACAGAAAAAGAATGGAAAAATAAAAAGGATGGCTGCTCAGGCGACAAGCTCGCCGATGGCAAACCTGTTCCGGACTTCGGTTACCTTAATCTTGATCGTCTGGCCCTGCTGGGCGCCTTTCACGAAAATGACGAATCCATCGATCTTCGCGATTCCGTCGCCCTTTGCCGCGACCGCTTCTATGGTCACGCTGACTTCGTCCCCAACTTTTACCGGCTTGGGGCCTCCGGCTCCTTCATACCTCATGCTGTCATCTCCTAACGAGAAAAAGCCGTCTTCTGTTCTTAGCTTGCTGTGACCGACTTGCCTCCCGTCTGCTATGGATGGCGGATACTTTCTATATAAACCTACTTCCTTAGCGCGATCAGGGCGTCCCTCACGCTTGCAGGCTTTACCGCTATCTCCACGTCGCCGTTGTTCTTCCCCAGGATGTAGACTGACTCGATGTCGATGTTCGCAGCCGCGAGCTTCCTCGCGACCTTCGCCAGCTCGCCCGGCCTGTCCCTCAGCTTCACGGTTATGATGTCACCGAGTGCCACCCTGAACCCGGACTTCTCGAGCACGTTCTTCGCACTCGTTTCGTCCTCCGTGAGCAGGCGTATTATGCCGGTGTCGCCCATCGCCTGCGCAGAAATCGCCCTGATGTTCACGCCTACGCCGCCGAGCGCTTCGCAGATTGCGGCTAGAGCGCCAACCCTGTTCTCTGTTACAACAGTGATCTCTCTCATTGGATTTCACCCCGTGAATAGACAACTCTGTTTTGGCTCCAGAGTTTATATATTGCTCGGCTTGCTCATCGCTTCTGCAAGGGCCTTCACCGGCTCATCGATGACGCGGGCACCCCCGCTGGTTTCGGTGAAATATGAAGGCACGCCCCTGAGCAGTTCGGATTCCCGCATCTTCCCGACCCTTTCGCCCAGCTCCGCCTCGGAGACGAGGTTCGTCTTCGTTATCATTATGACGATGGGTATGCTGGAGTTGCCGGTGCCTTCGCGCACTTCCTTGACCCATTTCTCCGCAGTCTTCGCCATCGCCGCGTCGTCCGCAGCCACGACAACCAGCGCGCCAGCCGCCCCTCCATAGTAACCCTTTCGCAGAGACGCAGCGCCAGTTCCCGGTTCGAGCTTTCCGGTGATATCCCACACCGATAAAGTCATGTCAAGTTTGGGAATCGTGTCCGTGGAAATCCGGAGCGTCTCCTTCCCGACTACAACGCCCATATCCTTCAGCGTTTTCCGCGGCTCGTACATGACGAATGCATGTTTGAAGCAGGTGCATTTGCCCACTCCCGAGTCCCCAACGACTATGACCTTTTTGGTCATCTCTCTTACTCCCGGTTCCTTGGGCTTGGGCTCGAAGAAAGCTACAGGATATGACATACGACCACCAACTTGACTTGCTCGTTCGAAGTATATAACTCTTTCAATCGGTGTTGCGTGAGTCCCCGCCGTACTTCGCCGCTGTCTTCTTCTCCTCCGCCAGCTTTTCCCTTATGGCGTCTAGATTCCCATCAACGCCATGGCTGTTGCGCAGGCTCATGAGGTCTGGCCCGAGCTTCTCGTAGAACGCCCACACCTTCTTCCCAACTTCCGTGATGTGCTTGCTGTCCACTTCCGCCATGCACTCGGAGTTGGTGAATTTGCCCTCGCTGTCCACGATTTTCAAAAAGCCGTTGCGCGTGAGACTGAGTTCGCCCAGTGCGAGTCCAGTTAGCTTGCCGTCCGCATCGTATTCGGCAACATCCTCGTTTTTCACCAGGAAGCGCTTGTGGCGGACCATCATGGCAGGCTCGGCCTCCGGGAAGAATATGACTGTGTAGTTGTTCGTCTTGGCTTCGACCAGCACGCCAGAGTTGTCCAGCCCCACAGACTTTACCGTTTCGTTTGCGAACTTCGCATGCTTGTGCCCAAAGATTTCCATTCCTTCACCCCGGATTAGTATTTCCTCCCGTGCAGTTCGGTCAGAGCCTCGTGCACCAGGACGTCTGCGCGCAGGTATTTCAGCTGCGGCTCGAATTCCTGGAAGAACGTCCAGCGCCGAGCGCCCTCCTTCATTATTGCCTTGTCCGGCTTATCCACCTTTGTTGCCGAGTTGCTGCCGGTGCCCATCATTTCGTATCTGCCGTGGCAGTCAATGACCTTGAAACGGTTGGCGGGGATATTCCTCTTTTCGCCAAGGACCACGCCCTCGAGTTCCCCGTCCTTGTCATAGCTTGCGATGTCATCGCCGCGCGCAAGGAAGCTCTTGTGTGAAACGGTCGCAGTCCCGTCCTTGTGCAGGTCTATGTCGTAGTGCGCGGTCTTCAGGAAGACGGACTCCGTCTCAGTGCGCATGGTGGTTACTTTCTCCCCGTTGAAAGCCTGCTGTATGGCCGGCTTATCCCTGACTAAGAGCATCGCACCTACCCGCTGTTTTTGCCGCTTTCAACTATATAAAACGCTCACTGCAGCTTGGATAGCGCAGCTTCGACTTCCTGGTCGTTGCGCAAAATTCTGAGTTCTGGCTCGAGGTGCTTGAAGTGCAGCCAAATCTCCGCCCCCTGTTCATTCGGCTCCAGGGACCTCGTCGTCATCTCGAGCGTTCCCGTGGCGTCGTATTTCGCCTTGTCCGGAAGAGCTGCTTGGACGTCGCGCTCATGGAGGACTTCTGCCGTGCCGTCCTTGTAGAGCCATATTTCGTGGCTGGGCGTCTTGGCAATGACCTTCCCGCCTGCCCTGTCCGGCTCCAGGCTTATCACGGTCTCGCCTGCGAACTTCGACTCGATCACAGCATTCTTCAGTATGACCATGGCAAAATTTAGGTGCTTCAGATATTTAAGCGGCACGCCTTATGGCTGCTTTGGATTTGGTTTGAAAAGAAAGCGCTGGGGGCGAGAATCCCGGCCCCGAAATGGGCTTTCGAACTCGCGAGAGCCTTTTGGGCTCAACAGCTTAGCAGGCTGCCACCCTAGCCACTAGGTGACCCCAGCGCGGGTGGATTATCAACTCCTTATAATTTAATGGTTAGCCGCTTTTCCATCAACGCGTTTAGGATAAGGAATGGCGGAAAGCCGGACTTCGAAAACGGAAATCTGCAACGGTGTCCGGACCTATGCTCCATCCAGTGTCCTGCGAGCATGAAACGCCATATTTAGGGTTGCTCCTTCCGGCCTGGCCCGTTTCGTATGACGCAGCATCCCGCGGGGCTGGACTTCGACGCTTCAGCCCGGTCCTGAAAGCAGAATTCCGCTCCCTCAACCCGGTGTTCGGTCCCGCCTCAAGGGGACGTGCGGCAACAGGCGACCCCTGGCCGCCCGACCTATCCCGCCGCAGTTGTTTCGTTTTTCAGCTATAAAAAGGTTTATATGGGAGGCGTGAGATTCTTGCCCATCGGATTTGCGGGGTTGGTTTTGCATGGACGCTTTGGTTAAGGACGCGCTGTCGCACAGGGCTGATGAAACGAAGACGGAATTGTTTGAGACGCCGCGCATAGTGGTCGCGGGCGTCGGCGGCGGCGGGTGCAACACGATTAACAGGCTCGCGCGCATGGGGATAAGGGGCGCGGAGCTGATTGCGTGCAACACGGACAGGAGGCACCTCGGGATTGTTAATGAGACCGCGAAGCGCGTGCTTCTCGGCGGCCAGCTCACGAAGGGGCTTGGCGCCGGCGGCTACCCCGACATCGGGATGAAGGCCGCTGAGGCGAGCAGGCCCGAGCTAAATGAGCTGCTGAAGGGAACCGACCTGATATTCATCGCGGCGGGCATGGGGGGCGGAACAGGCACGGGCGCCGCGCCTGTGATTGCAGAAATTGCGAGGAAGCAGGGCGCACTCGTCGTCTCGATGGTCACCTACCCGTTCCTCCTCGAGAGAAACAGGCTCAAGACCGCGGAGGAGGGGCTGGACGCCCTGAGCAAGAACTCGGACACGGTCGTCATAATAGACAACAACAGGCTTGTCGGGCTTGTGCCAAACCTGCCGATTGAGCAGGCGTTCACGATTGCGGATGAGATTACTGCGCGTGCGGTCCGGGGGATAACGGAAACGATTACCACCTCCTCGCTCATCAACCTCGACTTTGCGGACGTGCGCGCGGTGATGAGGGGCGGCGGCGTCTCCATGATTGCGGTCGGCGAGGCGAAGGGCACGAACCGCGTCGCGGACCTTGCGAAGAGCACGCTGAACCAGAGGCTGCTTGATGTTGATTACACCGGGGCAGCCGGGATGCTGCTCCACCTTACCGGCGGGCCGGACATGACGCTTGGCGAGGCGAACGAGGCCGGCGAGATTATCTCCGAGAGCGTCGACTCGAAGGCGAACGTAATCTGGGGCGCAAGGATGGATCCGGCCTACGAGGGAAG
>CAIXRF010000085.1 GCA_903921825.1 uncultured Microcaldota archaeon
GGCTGAAGCGGGAAAGCGACTACATAAAGAACGCTGATACGGGCATGACGATGCTCAGCGCCATGGGCAAGGAAGCCGCGCTGAAGGACCTCGGCCAGCGGATTGGAACGAAGCAGGCTGCGCTGGAGGAGCTGGCGAAGAGGACGGCGGACGCGAAACAGGCGTCTAATTACCATGCGGAAATGGCGGCCAAGCAGAAAAGTGGCGAGATTGAGGCTCCATCAATCACCCCAAGGCTCTCGTTCCTCAAGGAAGGGATCATTGGGGCTCGAGCCCCCGATACTAAGTGGTGGAAGTTGCAGCGGGAGGGAGGGTTTGCGGGTTATACAGACTCTCGCTACTCCGGATGGAGGCCGTGGCGGGCGGAGGGCGGGAGGAAGACCTATAACAAGCTGGATAACGACCGCATGGCTGCGCAGAGAGGGCTCACCGAGGCGACGCAGAAGTATGGAATGCTGACGAGTGATAAAAGTAAGCTAGAAACGGATTACAATGCGAAAATGGCGGAGTGCGGGGCATACAAGGCGAGGGGCGAAGATCCTCCGGCGAAGCTGCTGCGGGAAGCAGACGGAAAATACAAGCAGTTGGAGGGAGTGAAGGCGGAATTGCTGACTACGAATGGGGACCGCCTCTCCAACGAGAGGGATCTGAGGCGGGCCAACGAGAAGCTGAAGCCCTTCGAGATAGTTCCGAAGGAGAAGGAGATTGCGAACCTCAAGTCAGCGATTGGCAAATCGGACGAACTGATTAAGTCATACAACAAGCAGATTGAAACGCTGCCTGAGAAGGCGCAGGGCCACGTCAAGAACCTGATTGCGGAAGAGCAGAAGAGAATAGAGACGAACACGAATCAGATTACGAAGTACGCAGGGGAAGTGGCAACCCTCAGGTCAGAGGCGCAGGCGGGGATGGTTCCCGGCTACGTCACTGCGAAATATGTGAGGGAGCAGGCTGCTGACAAGGCGGAGAAGGCGGAGATAAAAGGCAGAGAGGCAACGGCGGCGGAGAAGAAGCTCGCGGCACTAAAGGATGCGGCGGCGACTGCACCCGGATACATGAAGTCCTATTATGAGGATGAGATGGGGAAGTCGAAGTCGGAGATTGAGGCTGCGAACAAGCTTGCGAAGGGGTTTGGGGACGAGGCGGCGAAGCTGGAGAACACGGCGGACCGGATTGAAACGAGCGGCAGGGTGACGAAGTGGCTCGAAGCGCGGAGGGAGAAGCGGGCAGAGGAGTGCTACGAGCGCGGCATACTCCAAAGGTTCAAGGCGCCGCGGGCAGACGAAAATGCGAAGATGGCCGAAGAATACATGTCTGCGGAGGGAGTGGCATTCCGGTCGAAGTCGCCCACAAACAACATTTATGCCCTCGGTGCGCTTGAGGCGGCGAAGGGCCCCTGGTTCGGCAAGGACGATCCCGCGAAGGTGGCGAAGTGGGAGGCGAAGGACGAGGCGCGCAGGAACAAGATAGCGGCCAGCATCAACACCGCCGCAATATCCGTCAACATAGAGAATGCCGAAGGCGCCAACCTTGTAAGCCTGCTGACGGAGAGGAACAGCGCACAGAGCATCAAGGGCGAGATACACAGGGCGCGCGAAGACGAGGAGCGGATGGAAAGGTGGAAGCTCAGCCTCATGGCGAAGGCGGGCACCGAGGACATCCTGAAGAACAGCTCGAGCGCCGTGGCGGATGCGCTCGAAGGCTACCGTGAGAAGAAGCTGAATGACGGCCAGCTTGTTAAGGCTCTTGAAGGCGAGAACAGCCGGCTCGAAACGAGCATCAATGCCTCAACGGATAAGATGGTCAAGGAAGCGCTATTGGGGCAGCAGAAGAGGCTCGGCGAGGACATCGAGGAAGTCAAAAAACTGTCCGGAGATAAGCTGGAGAGCGCCGCGGAGAAGCTGGAGAACCAGTACAAGGGAGTGTTTGCGACGCACGAGCAGCGGTTGGCCAGCCAGGAAACCGAACTCGTGCATCTCCAGAAGGACATTGAAAAGACGGGCGAGATTAAGGAGGTTGCGCAGGCGCAGCTGCACGCGAGCCTTGAGATTGCGGAGAAGTTTTCGACGCAGTTCCAGGCGCAGGAGTACGAATACTACCGCAGCTACATAAGTGACGGCCTTAGCCAGATAGCGAAGAGCACCGCAAGGATAGACATGCTGAATAGGGACATAGAGAGCGGCAAGCTGGCGGACCCGACGCTGGCCCAGGAGGAGGTAAAGAAGGAGGAGAGGAGCATCGCGGACGCGCAGCAGGCGATAGCCATGGCGGCCGTCACCGTGGACAGCATGCCCGAAAAAATCCGCAAGGCGGCCGAGAGGGAGATTGAGGTAAGGGAAGCGATAGGCAACCAGGACACATTCAACATGGCGCTGAAGCGGTTCGAGAAGCTGTCCTACGACGACCCGGAGAGGGAGACGGAGAAGAAGGCGCTGCTTGAGATGGCGCAGGCGCTCAATGTGAAGGCATTCGCCGAGTCTTACATCAACTCGGTCGAGGCTGCGAAGGCGCTCGAGAACGCGAAGGAGCCGGCGGCTATCGACGCCGCCGCTATCAAGGCCGCAGAATACGTTGCGAATACTGAGTTCCACGGGCTGAGGATGACCATCGAGCTTGAGAGGCTGATTAAGTCGCCCGTGCTGAGGGAAGGGGCGATTGCGGAGGCAACGAGCGGCGCTGAGATTATAGACCGGATGTTCAGCAAGCAACAGCAGAAAGTGCTGATGGGCGCAGTAATGGAAACATGGGACCGTGAGGCCGTAAAAAAGGAAGGAGTGGAAGTTGCGGTTGAGCGGAGGGGCGAGGGAAAAATCGGTAAAATCGAGAAGGAAGCGATGCGGGGAAGAGCCTTCAGGAAGAACCTCGGAGAGGCGCTGAAGCTGAGGGCGCAGGGCTTCGATAAGAAGCAGATGAGCGATGAGCAGCAGAAGTGGCTCACAGCTGCCGAGGAGGCAGTGGATGGCGAGCTGAAGGGGTTCCAGGATAAGCTGGGGAAGGCGAAATTCGGCGACTATCTTGCCGCAGCGCAGAGAATCAGCAAGTATGAGGCGCTCCAGCTCGCGGTCCAGCACATGGACATAGCGGCAACCCGCGATGCGCTACTGCCGCTGCTCAGTGACCTCCGCGATGCGAAACCGGAAGCGGAGAAGGCCCTTGTCACGAATGCCATGAAGGCAGTGGAAGCCATGAAGATGGGCGCAGGCCTGGAGAAAGTGGTTCCCAACGGGGCGGATTACGAGGCTTATTCCGCGCTCATCGGTGAAGCGTCAGGCTACAAGAAGATGAATGAATTCACGAACTACGCCGCACGCAAGGATGTAGAAGAGGATATGCGCGTAACCCCCAGGGAGCGGAAGGAGGTGCTCGGCAAGCTGAGGGAGCTGTCGGAGAAGGCGAATGCGAGCATCGAGAGCAACCCAGCCACTGCGGCGGCGAAGGAGCAAATGGCGCAGCTTGCGGTTGAGTACGGCAAGGAGCAGGGACCGAAGGCTGCGACGGACCTCCAGAGCCTTGTAGGCCTGCGGGAGGCCATCAAGAATGGGGCCATGCCGATTAGAGAGTGGAGGATCCTGCTTGAAGAACTCGTGGCCAGGAGAGATATGTACCAGCTCGGCGAGAAGATGACTAAGTATGCAGAGGCCCTCGCACTCGATAAAAATGCCAAAATGCCGGAGTTTGTAAATAAAGTGCTGATTGTGCTCGATGATAACATAGGCCGGGATAAGGCGCACCTTAAGAGCGTGTCTGAAGAAAGAACACAAACGGGAGAATATCCTCAAACCAAGA
>CAIXRF010000086.1 GCA_903921825.1 uncultured Microcaldota archaeon
CCTCAGACCTAACAATTCCGTACGATGTTGAGAATAGGTTCAGGAAACATTTTTGTCTTCAGAATGACATCTTATGGATTAAATCTATAACGATAACAAAAGAGGACATAGGCAAAAGCAATGGACTTGATAGGGATGTTTCTGTTGGCCACTACAAGCCAATTCAAAGTAAGCGTTTTCTAAATAATTGCCATGAAAATATATTCCATTTTACAAAACTCTGCTCCACAGAACTAGACAAACTAGCAATTGGGGTTCCATACCAAGACAAAACCAACATCGCACGTTGGGATAAAAAGAGTGATAAACGAGATAGGGGTGATGTCTGGTTTATCCCATATGAAACCGTACAAGAAAGCAGACCTCATCCCGCAGCATTTCCAGAAAAGCTGCCTTTAATGTGCATAAAATTGCACGGTGCGTCAAAAAACCTGGTCGTATACGACCCATTTATGGGGATGGGTACAACCGCACTAGCTTGCCTGACATTAGGTACACATTTCTTAGGAACAGAGATCGACCTGGATTATGTAAATACTGCTAACGAACTGATTGCAGAACGCAGGAGCCAGCTGCGGCTCAATGAATGGTAGCGCCGAGCAATCCTAGTGCCTTCTCGCGCGAAATTTTTGTCGTCGTGCCCAGCTTACTTGATTCCCACCACTCCCTTACTTGGTCTGCAGTTATTATCCAGAATGGAATGTCAGGAAAAGATTCGATATCCGAAACAATGTAGCCTTTAATTTCGTCCAGCTTTGCTAGGAATCCACGCTTTTTGAAAGAGCGGCCGGAACCCACCATGTAACTCGGACAGAAATATATTCCGTCCTTGGTGATGCTCCGTGCTTCCCACTTGTCACCCTGAGCATCCAAAAGGTCGTATCCCGCACCTTCGCTCGGTGCAAGTTCGCCATGGAAAACTTCATATGCTAATCGTCGTTCAAGTAGAAAAGAAACTCTTCGTCCATCCGTAAAGTAAAGCCGCACATCGGATTCCTTTATTTTCAATGCCCGGGCAATCGTCTTCACGTCCCAGGTAAAAGTGCCAGTTGGTTCGGTCATAGACTAATTTCGGCACTCTTATTTAAGTTATACTCTGCCACTGTTTGCCGTCTCCGTTTTGAATCTCATGAAGTTCAGCAAAGTATTGTCAAAATCGAAGAGGATGGCTTTCAGCATAATTCCATTTATACTAGCGCCGGTACCGTTCGACTTCGTGGAATAAGTGGTCTTCAATGACTCCCAATCCTTTATAGAAGAAATCGTCTAGAACTTCTTTTTGGTTTCTCTGCCCTTCAATCTCGCTCAGAGACATTTTTTTGATGAATCCTATCCAAGTCGGCGTCCTTTTCACCTGCTCTTGCTCAAATCCGCCGCGCGTCAAACCCCTCATTGCACTTCGGTAACTCCGGTTCTCCTTTCTGGACTTGATACGTTGCCACTCCTCGTGGCGTATTCCTGCGTAGATATACGCGAAGGGAGTCCCAACCCAAGACGGGTAACGACTTCTGCCAGTAAAAAAACCAATGGACAGATCGCAAATTTTACTCCACCTGAAATCTCGCGTTCGCTTGCTGATCTTAAGCTTAATGTCCTCACCCTCGTAGGCAGCCGCCTGTTTTGCACTGAAGTTACCTAGAACCCCTTCAATTCCCGTCTCATTTTTCGAAAACTCATTCAAATAAATTCTCAGTTGCTTTTTGACATCCTCGGCAGCCGACCATGCTCCGATTTGGTTGCGCTTAAATCCAGTAAATGAATCCAAATCCTTCGCCTCCAAGTACTCTTTAAACTCACTCAACACTCTTTTCTCAGGCCTATGAACGCGATTGGATTCGAACATTAGGTGGATGCATTTGTGAATGTCGGACCAATATGTGTTTCTGAATCGTTTATATGTCTTATTTCTAAGTTCCGTTGGCTCATCCCGATAAATAAACCAAACTAAGTTGCCGGGATGCTTTCTTGCTAACTTTTTGTATTTATCCACCTGCGATGGAGGTAAATTGGCTCCCAGTTTATTCTCGATAAATATCGTCGTGTTTGCGTGTTGAAATGTAATCATGCCATCAGCTATAGCGAAGAAGTCTTCATCTAACGGATGTACTTGGGCTAGGTATCTGAATTCGGCATCCTTTAGGCTAAGCCTCTTCCCTATTTCGTTCTTTAGCAGTCTCTCTCCGAACGATGGACATAAGCGCAAGGTCGAGAGGAAGGCTGCAGTTAGCGGGTCCTCTTCTCGGTCAATTTTATAGGAAGACCATGCCCTTGACATATCTTCGAATAGATTTGCTATTTTTCCACCGCTTTTTCACTTGCTGGAACTCGCCTTTAAACCTTGCCTTCCACCTATGAAGACGAGCACCCTACCGCTCCTGCTCCCAGCTTCATATTCCAAACGCCTCCACATCTATCCACTCCGCCTTCACCAGTGCCCACCAGTCCATCGCCAGCTCCTTCAGCAAATAATCATAAGGCAAATAGCCGTACCCGTGGTCTCCCCAGCCGTCTCCCCAGGAGTTTCGAACAATAAACGCCCCGGTAGAAGAACCGATCTGAAGCGAGTCATCGTAGCCGACAGCGAGGACAGCGTGGCCTCCAGCCAAGCTCTCGCCAGGAGCGGGGAAGGGGATATTGCCGTCAGCTCCGACCGAGCGGATGGAACTATAAGCTGAAAAGCCGAACATCGCCGGCAGCCCCTGGGAGAGCGTGCTTTTGATGTTCAAGAGAATCTCGGAAGGCGTTTTAAGCGATTCGTCCAGCCGGAAGTACTTCAGGGCCTGGTAGTTCTGGGCGAAGGAGTAGCAGAAGGCCGGCGGCTCCAAATCCAGGGCCGAAGTGTCGTAGCCCCAGTACTTCTCGGGAGGCGCGCCGAAAAGCGCCAAAGCGCCCATGGTGGTGCGGATGTAGGCGCCCGAGTCGCCGTGCTGCCGCATGAGGTTGCGGGTGGCCTTGTAGATGAAGAGCCTGGAGGCGGAGTCGGTCTTGCCGAAGCTGCGCTTCTGGAAATAGCCCAGAAGCCCGGCCGCGGCGTTCGCGGTGCAGGAGCCAAGCGGGCCCTGGTCCACGACGGGAGGGCAGTAGGGGCGGAGGTCGACGCGGGAAGGGGCGGGCTTGGGCGAGCCAAGAAGCGGAAGGATGTCCTTGTGAGACCGGGTATAATCGCGCAAATCAGGATAGTCCGGAAGCCAGCCGAAATATTCCATCGGAAACACCTCGGAAGGGGATGGGCGGCGGAAAGATATAAAGCGGACTGGAAACCGCCTCCCTCCAACGGTTTAAATGCAAGGGGCTGGATATTCACTTACCAGCCCCTAGCGGTCTTCGAGGGGCTCAGGCTTATATAGTGTTAATACGGAATTAATGCGGTGATAGTTTTGGTTTATGCGCTGCTGAACATATCCGACCACACGAACAGGCTGCTGAACGTTGTCAAGGCAAAGTACGGGCTGAAGACCAAGGCCCAGGCCATAGAGAAGATGGCAATGGAGTATGAGGCGGAGGTTCTCGAGCCGAACCTCAGGCCGGAGTTCATTGCCGAAGCTGAGGAGAGGCTGAAGGGCGGGAAGTTCACCAAGGTCCGCAAGGTTTCGGACATCTTCAGGTAAGCCGATGTACTCCCTGGAAGTCGAGGAGAGATGTGCGAAGGAGCTCAGGGGCTACGCAGCGAAGAACAGGGGGCTCCAGGAGCAGGTGGAGAAGAAAGTGGGGCAGATACTGGAGCAGCCCCTGCATTACAAGCCACTTCGCGGCAGGGGGTTCGGCCTCAGGCGCGTCCATATCGGCAATTTTGTCCTCCTTTTTGCGGTTGATGAGAAGGCGAAGGTGGTGCGCCTCGTAAGGTTTGGCAGCCACGACGAGGCGTACGTGTTCTGAAAGCAAGGCTGCCTCTCTGTTTTGCCTTGTTATTGCTAGCTTAAAGTTTCTTTAAGGTAGACTAAACTAGTCCGACAGAAGATAAAAAGACAGGTTTTGGCGTCCGTATCCGCCCGCCCCGCCTTCAGAACGCCTGCTATCTTCCAGCCAGCCTTCTGGCAGCATCCTCCGCCTCCTTTTCCCTGCCGTCCGGAACTGGAATGCGCAAGTTCGTGCGTTGGAGGCCATTTTCCGTCTGGATGGAGTAGGCGATTTCGAGCATTGCCGGGCCTTCCTTGAAATCAACTGCTTCAAGGCGCGCGCCGAAAACCCTCCATACGTGGAACGTGCCGGCGAAGAGCGTGCCGTTCCGCGCCAGGTAAAACTCCGTCGCATTTGAGTCGCCGTAGCCCATCGCGGGCAGGATGGCGTAGAGGAAGATTACGACAATCAGGAGCAGGAGCGCGTTTTCAATTACTGCCGTGTAGTCAATGCCGCTTTTATCGTAGGCGAACAGCGAAGAAATGAGCAGCATGAAAAGGCAGGCAGCCAGCGTGACGTATTTGACCTTGCCTCTCCTTTTCCGCGCTTCAGCCGCGTAAGGCGCTATTTCCTCAGGCCGGTAATTCCAGCGCGCCAGCAGGTCCTTTCCCCAGATTACGTCGTCGAGCTTGCGGGCGCTCCAGTAAAGCGCAATGCAGATTACCAGCCCCACGATGCTAAGGAGCGGAAGCAGCAGGACGGGAAAGAACCGGCCGAAGGTGAAGTGGCCGACCAGGAAAAAGGCCGCAAACACCAGTCCGAGCACCAGGGCGCCTATCGAAATGATAAGCCAGATTATCGCCGAATTCCTTTCCGGGTTTTTCGAAAACATCAACTCACCTCCTATTACCGCTCCTGCTCCCAGCTGCTCGAATCGTAGCACTTGTTCAGGTCGACGTTCCTGCTTGGCCATGTGCCAGCAAGGACTTTGACGACTATGGCGCTCTTATTGCGGATGAATTCCTGCCCGCCGTACACGGAGTCAAGCTCGGAAAGTGTGTCGTAGGCTTCCTTAACGCTTTCAAACGAGCCCAGACGGAGCGTGTCCGCGGTTCCGCTGACTTCGGCAACGACTGCCCATGTGTTGATGGGCTGGAACTCAACCTCACGCCTTAGGATTGCCCTCGCCTTCCGGGAGCGCACCTCGTGGTCCGCCCGCATGGAGTATGAGGCGAAGACGATTAGATTGGCGTTCGCCGGGGATTTCTCCAGGACGGCGCTGAACCGCCTGACGTAGCCCTCGGCGAGGAGCTTCCTGAACTGGTAGCGCGCAATCGCAAGGGTGAGGCCGGTCTTGGCAGCGAGGTCGGTGAAGCTTATGCGCGCATTTCTGTTCAGTTCGAGGAGGAGCTTCTCCCGCTCCGAAGGCAGGCCTGCGGCGCTTATGGCGGAGTCCTTTATCGGGAAGAAGCCCAGGCGGTTGAAGATTATGTGGACCGTTTCCCAGTCTCCTATCACATCGGCAAATTCGGAACGGAACCCGTTTTCCCAGCGTATGAATTCTATCGGATCGGAGGTTGTGACGAGTACGAAAAGGTCAAAATCTCCCTTCGTGAGCGCGGCGAACTGGACAGGGGCAGCCTCCAGCGCCTTCTTCAGCCGCGCCGCATCCACGCCCTGCTTGAGCTTCACTTTCAGCGCATAGGAAAGCGTCAGGCCGAGCCTTGCGAGGTTGAATTCAGGGACGTAGCGAAGAGAGAACGAGGTTTCCAGCTTCCTTATGGCAGCCTGAACCGTCCCGCGCGAAAGGCCCACTGCCTTTGCAATGTCGCTTGTTGATTTGCGCGAATCCATGCAGAGCTCACGCAGTACAGAGCGGATGGGCTTCGGGATTTCCGGCACGTTTGAGGTTTTCTTGTCAGTTATTATTAAATTTATCGAAACTTTGATGTTAAATTTGATATTAATCAGGCATAATTCTGTTTATTTTATTAAATTTGATGGCAATTAATAAAGGACCTTTGCGTAATCACCACCAATCCCCCGGGTGGGGAGGGGATGACCATGCGAACCAACTCGATATCGGCGGCTGAACGGTTCACCTCCTCTGGCTCATCTTCAGGCTCCCCACCCACAAAACCCCACTCAAAGCTGCTCTTTTCATTCGACGCAAGGGCGGCACGCCAGAAGTGGGTGCCGGCTCTCCTAAGGCTGCTCCGGAAATCCGGCTATCCTGATTGCAGCTTCAAGAAGGGCATCCTGGGAGTCACCGCACTGGAGAAGGACGGCATGGAAACAGCGGTCAGGGTTGCATCCATGGCCAGCTTCGCCTACGAAGGCGACGTCCGCTTCTGGAAGGTCGGATGCGGAAAGAACTGTGAGTACAGAATAGAGTTGTTCCCGCTTGGCTGAGGCAGCTATTCCTGCTCCCAGCTGGAAGTGTCATAGGTCTTCTCAAGGTCCATGCTACGCACGGGCCAAAGGCCATAGAACACACGCGTGACGACGGCGCTTTCTGTCCGCAAGTAGCCGTGGTAGAGGCGCTCGGCGGCGTGCAGACCGGCGTAGGCGCCCTTGGTGTCGTCGGAGCAGGTCCAGTCGAAGCCGTCCGAGGCGCCGCTCGTCTCAACGACGAACTGGTAGGTGTTTGGGACCTGGACCGGCTCCTCGGTCTTGATGAGGATGCGATCCCGCTTGCTCTGCTCCTCGTGCTCTTTCTGGTAGGTATAGTAGCGGAAATGGACCAGGTTGACGGGCTTGGCAGGCTTCTGCATGACTGCGGTGAAGCGCTTTATGCAGCCCGTCCGGAGCAGGAGCTTGAAGTGATAGCGGACACGCGCAACAGTCGTTCCAAGCCTCCTGGCTAGCTCCCTGAAGCTGAGCCTGGAGTTGCGGTTTAGCTCAATCAAAAGCTCCTTCTGCGGGGAGGGCAGGGAAGACTGCGCCAGGGTCCGGTCATTCAAGGGGAAGAAGCCGTGGCGCGCGAAGACTTGGTGGGACGCCTTCCAGGAGACGATCTCCTCGGAAAGGGCGCTCCGGAAGACGAACGCCCAGCGCATGTACTCGAGTTGGTTGCGGGCAGCGACGAAGAGGAGGAGATCAAACTCCCCCCTGCAGAAGGCGGCGAACTGGGGTATGGGAGACTGGGAAAGGAGGCCGGCGACCTCTTTCTCCGGGAGCGGGCGCCTCAGCCTCATGGCTACATAATAGGTGAAATCCAGCCCAAGCTTCACCAAGTCTGGCTCAACAGTGTAGCGGAGGCCCGCACGCTTCTCCACGAATCGGATGCGTGAGATGACGGTGGAGCGGGAGCGCCCTATCTTGGCGGCGAGGCGGCTGACGGGGACGCGGGCGTCCATACACAGCTCCCGGATGACCTGCCGCGAGGTGAGGTCGAGCTCCATGGGACGGTTTTGGGCGCGGCGGTATTTAAGGATTGCGCAAGTTTTAGACAAAAGTGATGTAAATTAAGCGAAAATTTATTACAAAAGCTATAAATAAAGGAAAGCCCAGAATCACTCCATGTTCCCCCAAAGGGTGCGGCCATACGCCTATTTGGCGCTGGCGGTGCTGGGCTACTCGTTAGAGCCGATAGCCCTGAAAGTCGTGGTGCAGACGATGTCAATAGGGCAGATAAACTTCTGGCTCTGCCTCTTTGCCACCCTTGGAATGGGCGCAATAGTCCTGCTGGAGAGGCGGGCATCCATATTCCGCACATATTCGAAACTGGACATCTTCAGGATATTGGCGATAGGCGCGGTGGGGATGTTCATGTTCAACGTGCTCATCACGTACGGATTCGGCGGCCTTCCCGCCTCGGAAGCAACCTCACTGAAATACATCTGGCCTGTCATCCTTGCGCTCATCGCGGTGCCCGTGATGCGTGAACACTTCTCAATGAACAAGGTCCTGGGCGCGCTGCTTGGCTTCCTCGGGATCCTGGTGCTGGCAAACGGGGGGCTATCCCTCGCCTTCTCCGTAGAACGGCCCGATGCGGTGGCCGCAGTGCTCGCCGCCGCCGTGTGCTGGGCGGTCTTCAACATAATGCAGAAGAAGCAGAATTATGAGGCTTTCACATCTGTGTTCCTGATGAGCGCCTTCGCACTCGCAATGTTCACCCCGTTCATGCTTATGGCTGGACCGGTGCGCATCCCAACCCTCACAGAATTCATTGCCCTCGCATACCTTGGCATAGTGGCGTTCGGAGTCGCGCTTGCATTCTACTTCAAGGCGCTCCAGACCGGCGATACTGCCAAGATAGCCGCGCTTTCCTATGCTACGCCGTTCCTCACCCTCGTCTGGGCTGCGGTGCTGCTCGGGGAAACAATCTACTGGTATTACCCCCTGGCACTCTGCTTCGTTGTTGCAGGCGCCCTCCTACAGCTCGCACGGCGGACTTCCAGCATGGTTCGTCAGACACAGCTTCCAGACAGCCGGTTTTACGACCTGACCGCCGCATTCTCGGGAACGCGCAGCCCTGCGGTTTATGCAGCGATGAAGGGAGGCGGGAGCGTCATCGCTATGCGGATGCCCGACTCCAGCCTGCCCCGCCTGCCCATGCCCTATGCATCCGATCGGCTCGTTGTTTTCAGCGAGAGCCAGCCCGTAGGTGGCGTGAGCCCCGACGAGATGGATGTCGCGCGCGAAGCCGTGGGGGCCGGCTCCGAGGAAACGGTCGTATTTGCCGTAGGGGAGACGAACGTGGCAGCCCGTGCCCTGGGTATGCTCAATGCGCGAAGCTTAGTTTTTAGACAAAAATAACCAAATGAATCGGAAATTTGATTAAAAACGTTTAGTATTTAAATAAGGAAAGCGTAATCTCCACACGCGGTGGGGAGCTATGATGATAGTTGCGTTCCATTCAATTGCGGGCCGGTTTGGCACCTCCTTCCGGCCCCTCAGCTCCCCACCGGAACCCCCCGAAAGAGAAACGGCTCAGGAGGCTTGGTGTGCATGAAATATGACGTGACCGGGAAGGGCAGCTGGAACGTAAGGCAGAGGGCAGTAATGCTCTCCTACGCCTACGATAAAGTGGCAGTCATGAAGACCGAGGGAAGGACGCTAATAATCTGCCAGGGGACGAAGAAGCTGGCAGAAGGGAGGGGTGGCTGAAGATGTTCTGGGCAAAAACGATTGGCAATTACACTGTGACCGTGGAGATAAACGAGACGAACCTTTTTGCATTCGACGTGAGGGAGTGGCCTGAGGAGCTGAGCAGGTGAAGCACTCAAAGCTAAGGTTCCATTTCAATAAGGCGATTAAGGCGAAGTGGGCAAGGGAGATGCTGCCCCTTCTCACGAAGCTGGGATGCAGCAACGTGAAGTTTGGGGAAAAGACGGTTGAGCTCAGCTGCGAGCTGAGGGGCTGCCTGGAAACTGCCCTGGCGGTTGCGATGGTGGCCGAGCTCACGTCAGAGAAAAGTGCTTCTTTTGAGAAAGTGAAGTGCGGGGAAATGTGCGAGTACAGGATAGCGTTGCGCAGCTAGGCTCTTACGCCATCTCCTTCAGTTTCTTCTCTCCGTATTCCAGCACGTTGGGGCGATTCCTGTTGTGCTCAATAATTTCCTCCACAACCTTCTTCTTCCCGTGCTCGGCTGCAACAGTTATAGCATACCTCCTGACTGACTCCTCACCGTATATTCCCAGATATGTGACGGTCCTCCACTCATCTTCCTTGGCAGCCAGGTCAACCACATACTCCCCTATCTCGGGAGGCCCGAATCTGCCCATATTCTCAGCGCTGCCCCATTTTCCCGCCTTCACTGCAACTTCAACGGCGTATTTCCTGGCTTTCGGCGGGCCGCTCCTGCCGATGAATTCCACATGAAGCCAGTCGCCCTTCCCGGCAAACTCATCCACCATCCCCTTTCCAACCTCTTCTGAGCCATATTGCCAGTACTGCATCATACTTCTGGTTTCCCCTTTTTTCAGGGCCGTATCCACGGCGTACGTGCGGACGGAGTCAAAGCGTTCGGCGCAAATCGCCGCAACAAGCTCGTGGCCATCCCTTTTAAACAGCTCATCAACGGCGTATTTGCCAACCTCCTCAGTCCCATGAATTCCTATGAAAATGATGGCCTCCGCATATCTCCTATTTTCGCTTATCCATAGCCTGTTCTTTGCCATTTCGAATGCCGCGTCTACCGCGAACTTCCCGACCTCGAAGGACTTGCTGCCGCCTGCAATCTTCGCAACCGCCTCCCAGTCATCCTTCTCGATTGCAGATTTCAGCCTGCGCAACTGCAAAGGAACCGTAAGATGCTCAAGCCCTTTCCGCTCCAACAGCTTCTCCACCATCGGGAAAAATTACGCGAAGGAGATTATTAAAGCAGGCTGGAGCCTAAATCTTCCTATGGCAATCAACGCGGAGTGGCACAGGAAGAACAGGATGCCGAAGAATGCGACCTTCGAAGAAAGGGCGAAGTGGCACCTCGCCCACGCGAAGAACTGCTCCTGCCGCCCGATTTCGGGCAAGCTGAAGGAAGAGATGAAAAGGAAGGGGCTGCTCTAGCCACCCACCGCCCTCAAAATCCAGCTTATTAAATCCCCGCAGTGAAATTCCTGCATGGACATCCTGAGCTTCCTCGGCCTGAAAGGAAAGGAGAGGCTGGAAGCGAATCTAGAAGGCGCGAGGAAGCTGGTTGAGGGGGAGCGGGAGAAACGCCTCAGGGACATCTACCCCGACTGCAGCCGCATCTGCGAAGAAGTGAGAGCGGCTTTCGTGGAAATCAGGAAGGACTGCGACCTTTTCGAGCAGAGCAAGGCCCAGATGGACCCGGACCTGCGCTCCGCAGTTAAAGGAATAACAAGGAAGATGAGGGAAAACTTCATCGCGAGGATGAGGGTGGCGGTGGAGCTTGGGGAGCCGCCGGGGATGGAGTATGCGCAGTTCGCAGCTTTTTCAAAGGCGCTGCAGGAGACGATGGCAAAAATCACGAAGATAAATTCGGACAACCGGTACATCTTCACCGTCTACAGGGAGGATGCGGCGCGTTTCAAGAAGCCTTTTGAGCAGGCAGGCAGCCTCTCGGACAAGCTGAAGGAGCTGCTGGAGGAAAAGAGGGAGGAGGCGGAGAGGTTCGGGAAGGTAGCCGCTCTAATTGGAGAGCTGGAAACGGAGAAGAAAAAGATGGGGCAGCTTGGGGAGGAGGCGGAGCTCAGCGGAAAGCGGCTCGCAGAAAAGAGGGCAGAGCTGGCGGGTTTTGGGGCGAGCGGGGAGCTGGCGAAGAAGCGGGAGGAGCTCTCAAAGGCTTCGGAGGAGTTTGCGTCGGCAAGCGGGAAGATTTCTGCCTCAATAACGCTCCTGGAGAGGGCGCTGAGGAAATACGGGAAAATCTGCGACCCTGCGGAGAAGCCGGAGAGGTATGCGGAAACGCCTCTCGCGGAACTGCTGCGCGAAGGGGAAGAATATCCCAAGTTGAAGGAAACGCTCGTTAGGATGAAAAAAGTCATGGAAAAGGGGGAGCTGGAGCTGAAGAACCCGGAGAAAATCCGAGGGCAGATAGACTGGCTGCTTGCCGGGAACCTCACCCCGCTGCTGAGGGGGTACGGGGAGCTGAAGGCGAAAAAGGCAAGAACTGAAGCCGAGCTGGAGCCGCTCATGGGAAAGGAGAGGGAAAGGCAGGCCTTGGAGAACTCCATAGAGCAGCTTGAGGCGAAGCTGGAGAAGCAGACGAGGTCGCTGGAAGATGCTAAGGCTGGTTTTGAGAGACGAAAGGCGGAGCTGGGAGAGAAGCTCCGCGAGGCTCTTGGAAAGGAAGTCAGCATAACGGATTGAAAGGGCGGAAGGAAGCCCAATAAAAAGCCTCCGTGAGAAAAGAACAATATGAGTTGGCTTTCAGGTAATCTTAGGCGCGCTTATAGGAGTTTAGATCTCAGCAGGTTCAGCTTCGGAGCGACATCCGCGATCACCAGCAGCCTGGCGCTTCTGATTGGGCTGAACCAGCTTGACGTTTCCCGGATTGGCCTGATTGGTGCGCTGCTTGTCCTCGGGCTTGCTGACAATATTGCGGACGCGCTTGGAATACACGTCTACTCTGAATCGAGATCAGGGAAGCCTACGAAAACCAGCACGGCAACAAATTACCTGACTCGGCTGGCCATAACGCTGGTCGTAATCGTGTTCGTGATATTCCTCCCCCTGTCCTACGCAATCATCGCATCAATAATCATCGGCATGGTTGTACTGGCAATATTGAGCTACTTCATAGCAAAAGCCCACGACCTTAATCCGGGCCGTTCAGTGGCGGAGCATCTGGTAGTGGCTGCACTGGTGGTCATTGTGAGCCAGTTGGTAGGCGCCTCAATCAAGTCCCTGTTCCACAATTAGCTCCTTATTTGCGCCGCTTCTTTTTCTTCCAAAAGTCCAGGTGTATGCTCTTCGTGAAGCTGGGAGCGCGCGCAGCCGGCCGCAGGAGGCGCAGGAGTTCTTCGCTCCTGCCAAAGCGGGCGAACTTTTCCACCTCGGAGAGGAACCTGCCCACATATCCCCCAATGCCGAGCGTCTCGTGCAT
Organism: uncultured Microcaldota archaeon; assembly: GCA_903921825.1. Lineage (GTDB taxonomy): Archaea > Micrarchaeota > Micrarchaeia > Burarchaeales > Fermentimicrarchaeaceae > CAIXRF01. The sequence continues at coordinate 12,350 of CAIXRF010000086.1, forward strand.
GATTCCCTGCACCTCGCGCAGACTCGTAGTAAAAAGAAGAGCCTCCTCGACTGAGCGGAAGAGGTAATAGAAGGGAAAGACAGCAATAAGGTCGAGCCAGTACTCGCGGACAAACTGGCCGACGTTGCGCACCCGCTGGTACTTGAAATAGAGGTCGGCGATGAAAACGGCCACGACGATGGCATCAAGGATGTCGACCCAGCCGCTGTAAGGCTCAATGGCGTCGGAATAGAAAAGCTCGCCGATTATGATGAGGAGCAGCAGCACGAGGGTGAAGGGAACCAGGCGGCTGACGAAAGCCTCGATGGTGCCCGGCTTTGCAGCATCGCGCTTCGGGGTTTCCTTCATTTTCACAAGCCAGTTATCTGCAACCTTCTTAAATTGCCTTCCGCCAATAACGAATAGGGGAGTGGTTTGATGATTCCTCGTAGCGAGATGCAAAAGCTGGCTGGCTCATACGGAAAGAATGTCTCCATTGCGTGCATAGGCTCGCACTCCGCACTGGACATCTCAAGCGGGGCGAAGGCCGAGGGCTTCAAGTCGATAGTCATCTGCCAGAAGGGAAGGGAGGCGACCTACGCCAAATATTACAAGACGAGGGGAAGCCGCGGCTGCATCGACGAAATCATCCTTCTTGAGAAGTTCAAGGATATCCTGAAGCCGGAAGTCGTGCTGAAGCTGCAGAAGGAGAATGCGGTCTTCGTGCCGCACCGCTCGTTTGAGGTCTATGTGGGCTACGACGGCATCGAGAACGAGTTCAAGGTCCCGCTCTTCGGAAGCCGCACGCTTCTTCGGGCGGAGGAGCGGACTTCGAAGCCGAACCAGTATGATTTGCTGAGGAAGGCAGGGATAAGGATGCCGAAAATCTTCCGGAAGCCCGAGGAGATAGACGGGCTCGCGCTTGTGAAGGCGCCTGAGGCGAAGAGGAGCTATGAGCGGGCTTTCTTCCTCGTGAACAACTACGAGGAATACAAAGAGAAGGCGGAGGAGATGGTGAGAGAAGGAAAGGCAACGGCGGAAGGAATCAGGAACGCGACAATTGAGGAGTATATCCTTGGGGCGCATTACAACTTCAACTACTTCTACTCGCCAATAAACGAGGAATTGGAGCTGCTGGGAACGGACACGAGGAGGCAGACGAATCTCGACGGCATCCTGAGGCTGCCTGCGAAGCAGCAGGCCATGCTTCCGCCAGGGGCGATGAAGCAGATTGAAGTGGGCCATATTGCCTGCACGCTCAGGGAGTCTCTTCTGGAAAAGGTGTTCGAGATTGGGGAGAGATTCGTGAAGGCGGCGAAGAAGGAATACCCACCCGGAATAATCGGCCCATTCGCATTGCAGGGAGCAATCACAGCTGAGGAAAAGGGCGAGGAGCTGGTGATTTTCGACACGAGCCCAAGGGTGCCTGGCTCGCCTGGGACGAGATTCACGCCTTACACCGAATACCTGTTCGGGAAGTCGGTGAGCGTAGGCAGAAGAATCGCAATGGAAGTGAAGGAAGCGAAGGAAAAGGGCAAGCTAGGCGAAATAGTCACCTAAGCGCCTTCCCAACCTCGCAGTAGGCATCCCTGAACGGAACTCCCTTCTTCGCAAGCTCCGTCGCCTTAGCCGCGGAATAAATCTCCGGCGTGCACGCTGCCCCCATCTTTTCCTTGTTCGGCTTCAGCGTCTTCATCATCGCAGTTAGCACGGCAAGGCATGACTCCACCTCGGCAA
>CAIXRF010000087.1 GCA_903921825.1 uncultured Microcaldota archaeon
ACGCCCTTCAATTCCTCGGCAAGGGACTTCGGCTCCTGACGGACCGTTGCCTTGAGCATGAAATTGAGGAGCGAGGTGTCGTTGGAATGGCGCATTGTCTCGCGCTCCGCTTCCACGAGCATCTTCTCCAAAATCTCTATGAAGCGCCGGCCGCGCGAGTCCTTTATCACTCCGACGAGGCGGATGTTTTTGGATTCGCAGAAGGCGTAGAGGCGGGAATAGAGCGAGATTATTTCCGAGTAGAGGGCACGCGGCTCCTTCTCGTCTGCCCCAGGCTTGTCGGAAATCTGGGGCACGATGGAGCCGTCCAGGAGCATGAAATCCGGCAGGAACGTCTCGCACGCCTCCAAAGCGGTGGAGATTTCCTTCCGCAGGCGGAACAGGGACTTGAAGCGCTGGAACTCGTGGGTGTCCATCGTGTAGGTGACCTCAATGTCCGCTTCGGGGAGCGGGGAGGGATGGTATTTGTGCGAGGAAAGCTTGGAGTTGGAGTAGGCGAACATCACGGCGACTGCGCGCGTCATCAGCAAATCGAAGCCGTGGAACTCCTGCGCAAGGATTCCCCCGTCAACGGCGGCAATTTTCAGGCCGATGGGCTTGAGCGCAACGGTGTGAATCATCCCGCGCTCCAGCGCGTCCGGCAGGACGTCTATCCCCTTCTCGCGCATGCCTTCTGCGATTGTCTTCCTCGCATCGTCAAGCCTGGTGATGGATTCGGCTATCTCGCGTATTCGCTCGCGCATCAGTTTAAATTTGGTGCGGAAGAGATAATAGCGTATGTCCAACGAAGACCTTGCGGACTTCGCCGTGAAGCACGCGCTAAAGCTCGGCGCCACCTACGCTGAGGCAAGGCACGAGCGCTCGTCCTCCAACGACCTCTCTCTCAAGAATGGAGTCCCGCAGCTGGCTGGCTTCGAGGACGTGGAAGGGCTCGGAGTCAGGATAATATACCACGGCGCGATGGAGCAGCTCTCGACGGACTGGATGGACAAGCCCCACGTGCAGAAGCTCATCGAGGACGGGGTGCGGGCTGCGAATGCAAATTCAAGGCTCATGGAGAAGCAGTCCCTCCTCTCCGGGGAGAGGAAGGAGAAGGCGAAGTATGTTGTGAAGGAGAAGAAAAAGATTGCGAACGTGGGCATTGACGACAAGTTCGAGCTCATTTTCGGGGTTGAGAAGGCGCTCGCTAAGGCGCAGGTGCCCACGAGGTTCTTCTCCCTCGGCGATGATGTGACTGCGAAATATTACGTGAACAGCGAAGGGGCGAGCATACGCTCCGTGATTCCCCGCGTCGGATTCGCCTATGTAATTACGGTGAAGCACAATGAGCGCACGAGGCAGAGGCACTTCCAGTGGGACCAGGTGGGCGGCTACGAGAGGTTTGATGCGTGGAAGGTTGAGGAGAGCATTGCCGCCGAGGCGAATGCGCTGCTGAAGATGCTGAAGGAAGGGGTGGAGGCGCCGAAAGAGCCCCTCGACGTCGTGTGCGGCCCGGAGGTCGTGGGAATCGCCTGCCACGAGAGCGTGGGCCACCCCTACGAGGCGGACAGGATTCTCGGCAGGGAAGGGGCGCAGGCAGGGGAATCGTTCCTCACCGAGAAGGACATCGGAAAAAGAATAGGCAGCGATGCTGCGAATGTCGTTGACGACCCCACGCTGGAGGGCAGCGCGGGGTATTTCCTCTTCGATGACGAGGGGGTTAAGGCGAGGCGGAAGGCGCTCATGACGAACGGCGTAGTCACGGAGTTCCTGCACAACAGGGAAACGGGCTATGCGCTGGGCACTAGCTCGAACGGGAGTGCGAGGGCGATGGACTTCGAGTGCGAGCCCATAGTGCGGATGAGCAACACGTTCCTGCTCCCGGGTGAGATGAAGGAGGAGGAATTGATTGAGGGAGTGAAGAAAGGAGTCTACATCAAGTCATTTACGGAATGGAATATTGACGACAAGAGGCTGAACCAGAAATACGTGAGCAGCGAAGCCTATCTGATTGAGAACGGGAGGCTCACGAAGCCCGTGAGGAAGGCGGTGCTGGAGACTACTACGATGGACTTCTGGAGCTCGCTGGATGCGGCTGCTACGAACGTCCAGTATTTCGCGGGAAGCTGCGGGAAGGGGGAGCCGATGCAGGGCGTGCCGGTGTGGATGGGCGGCCCGAGCGCAAGGCTCAGGGGAATGAGGCTGGGGATATGACGAAGCTTGCGTTTGAAGAGGCCACGGACTACATCCTCAAGGCGTGCGAGAAGAGGTTCAGCGACGTGGTGGTGCATGCGTCGCGCTCGCAGGCGAAGCAGATAAAGTTCGTGAACAGCGAGATTTCCGCCGGAAGGATATGGATGGACCAGAGCGTCTCCGTCTTCGTGGCGAAGGGGAAGCGCGTTGCCACCACGAGCATCCTCGATCTGGAGAGGAAGACGGTTGATGGCACTATTGCGAAGCTGGAGAAGTTCATCGCCAAGTCCGAGCCGAACGCGGAATACGGGGGGATTGCCGAGGGCCACTTCGCCTACAAGGAGGTCCAGAACGCATTCGACCCCCGCATACCGAAGCTGACCGGAGACGAGCTTGCGGGCTTTGTGGAAGAGGGCATAGGCGCCGCGCTCGCGCACGGCGCGAAGAGGGCGAGCGGGAGCCTCGAGATAACGCATTCAAGGGAGATGATGAAGACGAGCGGGGGCGCGCATGGGACGCAGAAGGGGACGAGCGCAATTTTCTCCATAAGGGCGTTCGCGGAGAAGGATGCCAGCGGGCACAAGCTGAGCTGCGTGCGCTCGATGCAGCACTTCAGGCCGGGGGAAACGGGGCAGAAGGCGGGCGAGTTCGCGAAAGAATCACTCAACCCCGTACCGGGCGAGGCGGGGAAGTTCGACATCCTCTTCGACCCGATGGCAATCGCGTGCCTGCTGCAGCATGTCGGCGATTCGGCGAGCATCTTCTCGGTTGAGGCTGGCTTCTCCTTCCTGGAGAACAGGCTGAACAAGAGGGTTGCGAGCGACATAGTCACGATTTTCGACGAGGGGACGCTTGCCGGCGGGATGGGCTCCACTAAATTCGACGCCGAAGGCGTCCGGGCGCAGAAGACCACGCTCATACGCTTCGGAATCCTGCGCAACTACCTGCACAACACGAGCACTGCGAAGAGGTATAAGGTGAACACCACGGGGAACGCAGGCATAATCGCGCCCCACCCGTGGAACATCGTCCTGGACAACGGGAACTACGACTCCCAGGAGATGATCCAGCAGACGAAGCACGGCCTCTACGTCACGAACCTGTGGTATACGAGGTTCCAGAACTACAAGACTGGCGAATTCTCCACTATTCCACGGGACGCAATCTTCCGCGTGGAGAACGGGAGGGTGGTTGGGGCGGTGAAAGGCATAAGGATAAGCGAGAAGATGTCGCACCTCCTGATGGGGATAGAGGCGATAAGCCAGAGGAGGGAGCAGATTCTCGGCTGGGAAGTGGAGACGCCGGTGAAGTGCGGCCATGTCCTGGCAAGGCACGTGAACGTGACGAAGAGCACGGAGAAGGCGGGCGCATGAAGCAGGTCATAGTCATCAGGGGCGACTTGAAGCTTGGAAAGGGGAAGATGGCCGCGCACGTGGCGCACGCCTCCCTCGCTGCCTACAGGAAGGTTAAGGCAAAATACCCGGAGGCCGCGGAGGAGTGGGAGGCGTGGGGGGAGAAGAAGGTCGTAGTGAAGGTCGAAAGCGAGGGGGCGCTTCTTGAGCTTTTTGAGAAAGTGAAGCGGGAGGTTCCCTGCGAGCTCATAAAAGACGCGGGGCTCACGCAGATTGAGCCCGGGACTATTACCGCCCTCGGGATAGGGCCGTGGGAAGACGCGAAAATAGACAAGTTCACGAAGGGCCTGAAGCTGCTTTAGCCGCCGCTTCCGTTCACATCGCGCCACTTAGTGTAGGTCGTTGCGTTGCACGGCGTGTAAAGTATGGGCCCAGTCTCGTTTCCGCTCGCGTTGAACCCGCCCTGCTGGTGGAGCCCTGTTGCGCTCAGGATGCAGAACTCGCTGGACTCGGGGCCGTTGCAGTTGCCGTAGGCCCAGTAGTTGTAGACTCCCCAGGCGGAGTAGACAAGACTGACTACTGTTATCGCAAGGAAGAGCCAGGAAAGGAACTCGAAGTGCCTGTTCACGAATTTGGCTGTTGGTGGTGATCTCACGAGGAGCTTGCCCACAATCATGCCTTTCATCTTTTCGTCGAATCCGGTGTTGCAGGGCCTTAGCGTCACTCTGCGGAAAACGCAGTCGAAAGCCTCCTTCGCAAGCTTGCGGTGCGTGGCGGAGAATATCCCCATTATGCCGAAGACCGCGAGCGCGATGATGCAAATCATGGTCACTCCCCAAAATAAAATTAAAGAAAAAAGAAAGGTTGCTTAGCCTGCGGTGCCGTTGAGCGCGGCGTCAATCGCAGTCTTGAACACGTCAATCGGCTGCGCACCAACGACCTGCTTCCCGTTTATGAAGAACGTCGGGGTGCCGCTGACGCCCGCTGCCTGGCCTGCGCTCTGGTCCGCTGCGACCTGCGCGGTCTTCTCGCCGTTGTCAAGGCAGGTGTTGAACCTGTTCGTGTCAAGGCCGAGGCCTGCCGCGTACTGCTTCAGGCTTGCGACGTCAATCGCGTCCTGGTTGGCGTAGAGCTTGTCGTGCATCTCCCAGTACTTGCCCTGGTCCGCCGCACATTCCGCAGCCTCAGCTGCCTTCTGCGCGTTTGGATGCATAGTTGGAGGAAGCGGGAAGTTCTTGAAGATGAGCTTTATCTTGCCCTGGTAGTCGGTCAGGAGCTGCTGCACCGTCGGCTCAGCCCTCTTGCAGTATGGACACTGGTAGTCGGAATACTCGATTATTGTTACTGGTGCGTTCGCGACTCCCCTGAATGCCCTCTGCTCATCAGGTACGACCGTGCCGTTTGTGCCACCCGTGCCTCCGGTTCCGCCCGTGCCGCCTGTCCCGCCGGTTCCGCCTGTGCCACCGGTTCCGCCGGTGCCCCCGGTTCCGCCCGTGGGCGCTTTCGCGGTCAGAAGTGCTGCCCTGAGGTCATGCACGTTGGTGTTCACGGCATTTGCTGAATAAAGGACCGTGCCCGAGATTATTACTGCCGCCAGCAGAATTGCTATTGGCAGCGCAAGCGGGCGCCAGTCCTCCTTCTCAACAGTTTCCCCTTCCATCAAATCCCTCCGTAATTTTGACTTGGTTTCAGTTATCTGAAACCAGGTATATAAACCTAACTGGTTTGTTAGGCATCACGCCGAAAGGTTTAAGTTTCGCATGGTTGAAACTATCTCTATGCATACGGGAAGGCCGGGGAAGAGCATCGTTCTGGCTATAATCATCATTTCTCTCCTGCTGCTCATAGTCTTCGCCATAAGCTCGTATTACAGCTCGCAGCACATGCTTGAGGTAATGCAGTTCTCATGTCCCCTCGGCGCCCATGTCATCACGGTTTATGACCTCATCCCCCTAGTGGCAACCGTCGGCCTCCTAATCGGGGCGGGAATCTATTACCTCATGGCGGAACGGGTGGAAGTGAAAGAGATGTACATGAAGCAGAACACGGACCTCCTGCTCAGGTTCCTGGGCGATGACGAGAGGAAGGTCGTGAGCAGGCTGCTGGAGAGCGGCGGGACGATTCCGCAGGTTGAAATCACGCGCATCGCGGGCCTTTCGAAGGTTAAGGCGCACCGGATTGTGAAGCGGCTTGCCGGCCGGGGAATAGTGCGGGTTGAAAGGCACGCGAAGGCCAACGTAGTAACTTTGGCGAAAGAAGTCATGGAAGGGCTGGCTTAAAGGGCGGGAAGCTTCGGCTTACTTCACCGGGGTCATCCAGTCGGAGTATTTCCTGCTTTTCCCATGGATTACTTCGGAGAACTCCTGCTGCAGCCTCTTCGTTATCGGGCCCGGCCTGCCGTCGCCGACGATGCGGCCGTCCACCTCGCGGATGGGCATCACCTCCGCCGCGGTGCCGGTGAAGAACGCCTCGTCCGCGGTGAAGAGCTCCTCCCTGGGGATTGCCCTCTCGTGGAACGGTATCCCAAGGTCGTGGGCGAGCTGGATGATTGTGTGGCGCGTGATTCCCCTTAGGATGCCGGATTCCGTGCTGGGCGTGTGGAGCGCCCCGTCCCGCACGAGGAATATGTTTTCGCCCGGCCCCTCGGCGATGTAGCCGTTCGTGTTCTCGAAAATCGCCTCGTCGTATCCGCAGGCCTTAGCCTCCAGGTTCGCGAGTATGGAATTCACGTAGTTGCCGCTGCTCTTCGCTTCTGGCGGGAGCACGATGGACGTTATCCTGCACCAGGAGGAAATTTTGCACCGCACGCCCTCCTTCACGAGCTTCGGGTTGAAGTATTCGAACGGGTAGCACGCGATGGCAACTTCTACGGGGCAGTTCTTCGGGCTGAGCCTCAGGTCGCCGTAGCCGTAGTAGGCGAGGGGGCGGATGTAGCACTGCTCCAGCTTGTTCATCTTCACGAGCTTTATCGTGGCGTCCATGAGCGTCTCCTTCGAATACGGAATCTTCATCATGTAGATTTTCGCCGACTCGAAGAAGCGTTTCATGTGGTCCGGAAGGCGGAAGATTGCGGGCCCCTTCGGCGTCTCGTAGGCGCGCAGCCCCTCGAATATCCCGGAGCCGTAATGGAGCGAATGGTTGAGGACGTGTATCTTCGCGTCCTCCCATTTCACGAACTTCCCGCTCATCCAGATGAAATCGGCCTTTTTCATCAAATCCACCGCTGAGTAGTGGCTTGGCTGGGGATAAAAAGGTTGCGAAAATTAGAGGGGGCCGTTGCGGGCGAGGCAAACAGGGCCCGGCAGCCCCCCGGACGAACTATTCCCTTACAATTTCTTCCTGCTCGTTCCAGAGCAGCCTCTTCTGGTTCAGCATTTCCTTCGCTAGGGTGAGGAGCTGGGTGCTCATCCGCATGGCCTCATCCGGCGAGAGTCTTATCGCCTGCTGGCTCACCGTGTTCACCAGCCTCACCGTAATCACGCCGTCCCTCGGGAAGCCGTTGAGCCTCTGCGGCGGCTCGCTCTCAAGGCGGAGCGCATTCCTGTGCGACTCGCCTGCCGCGTCCTTCCACCAATGTATTATCTCGTCTTCTATCATGTTGTTCGCCCGACGGAAGAGGCGCTTCTGGGATTTAAAAATGCGGCGAAGCCCGGGTGGTTTCCAGTGGGCGGCAGGATTATTTACCCCCTCCATACCCACTTCATCCATGAGGCCCTTTTCAACCATGAGGCTCCAATTCGCCTTCGGCGAATGGACCAGTAGCGCTCTGCGCTACTCGGTCTTCACGCTGCTGCTCCTGCTGCCGCTCGCAGCGCAGGCCGTTACGGTTTCGATGTCATTCGAGAACTACTCAGGGACGCTTGCGGAAGACGGGACGATATCACACTTCATCGCGGTGGGTTATACCTCCCCGGAGCCGATTAGGTCGCTGACGCTGTCATACTACGTGCCCACGAGGGCATACAACGTAACCTGGCATGGCGACAGGGGCAGCATCACGAACGCGAACATGACCACCTACAACAGCTACTACCAACTCCTGCACCTTTCCATCAATTTCGGCGTGGACGAGTCGGAGTATGCGCTGAACCTGAGCTACAATACGGCTCCGGACATAAGGGCTTACGGAAGGCTGGTGCGGGCGACGGTATGCCCCTTCGCCACGAACGTGACGTCGCGCATAACGCTGCCTGCAGGTGGCGTGTATCTTTCGAGCACGCCTGACATGGATTTTGCCGGCTCCCCGCCGTCGGCGGAACTCGCGCTTTACGACTGCGCCAGCCTCGTCTACCTTAGGCAGACGGGCGAGGGATACACCCTGAGCAGCATCGGGAAGAACTACCTGCTGGTGCACACCTCACAGAGCTCGCTGAGGAACGTTTCACAGGAGATAACCCTCACTGCCTCCTTCATCCCGCGCATCGAGAGCGAGCTGGGCCTGCCGTTCCCGTTCAAGCACATGGCGTATGTCGTCCTTCCAACCCAGAGCACGGACATACTGCCCTGGGCGGCAGGCGAGTATCACGCGCCTGGCGTAGTGCTCGTCAGGCCGAACGCGACCACTTATGCGCTGGCGGAAACGCTAGTCCATGAAACGACGCACGCCTTCAACTCGCAGATTCCGCATGTGCAGGGGGCCGACAACTGGTTTGACGAGGGCATGGCCGACTACATGGAGCACATGGCATTCCTGGAAAGTGGTAGGTATGAGGAAGCGCTCTTTCCGGAAAACAACCCCCGGGCCCAGACGCATCTCTCGGACCTGCGCTATTACTACGGGAACAACTACACCTTCATGACGGATTGGGACCCCACGAACAGCGCCTACGACGAGTGGAGGAACTTCGGCTACGCATATTCGCAGCTGGTGATAAGGGCGTATGCCGATGAGTTCGGGTCCGGGGCGCTGCGCAGCACGTACGCATGCCTTGCGGTCCACGGCGGCAGCTCGATACCGCAGCAGGAGTTCAGCGACATGCTGACGGACTGCATGAGCAACGCTTCAGGTGGTGCGGACCCGGAGGGGTTCCTAAACCCTGGGAAGAGCCTGCTGGGCGACGAGAGTGCGTTCGCCGACTATATTGACCGCATCGGCTCCTCCGACTTCGTGGCAGTGGAGCCGGATCATACGCCGACGCCGCCCGCCACCCCTATACCCTCGCATACTGCGACGCCGACGCCATCCACCACGCCTTCAGGGACGCAGACGCCCACGCCGACGGAGACGCCAAGCCCCACGCCAACCCCGACGCCCGAGGAAACCGCGACGCCTGGCGAAACGCCGCCTCCGCACCCAACTCCTACCCCTGTGCAGCCGCCCGCACCGTGCTGCCTTGCATACATTGCATTCCTTGTCTTGCCGCTACTGGCCGCATCCGCTGCCAGCAGGCGTGGGCGTGCTGCGTAAGCAGAAGCAGATTACGTGCGGAAGTTCGGGAACTTGAACGCACTAGGGCACAGCTTGTTCAGCACGCATTTACTGGAATCTGAAGCAATATGACGCTACTGGAAAGCTCCTCCCTTCCTAGCGCAATTTAAAGATTTGGTGTAAGTGCTTAATGTGGAGTGCATACGTATTGATGAACTTGAGGGTGCCCTTGGCGAGTGTTATGTCCGGGTTGACATCGACTTCATGCGCAAGCTAATGCACAAAGCATCTGCGTTCGGAAAACCATACAAAGACGAGCAACTTGCAAAATTCCTCGAAAGCAGATTTGATTCGCAGGCCAAAATATCACGTGGGGTCTATTATGTATACACAGGTAAGGGCGGTATCCCTTTGCGCAAATTTCTGAAACTGCTGAGAGCAACAAATACTCCGCTGGAAAGCATCGATGGCAAATTACTGAGTCTTGAAGGGAAAACTGGCGGCGGACGGGTATGCTCGAGGATAATCATGCCGCTTGGTAAAGAACTCGGTAGCATTGTCGGTCATGTCCTTGGTGATGGTTCAGTATCACTGGAGGGACACATCTCATTCTATAACACTGACAAAACCATCCTTAGAGAATTCCAACAGTACATGTACGATCTGTTTAGGGCTGAGGCACGCGTCTGGGTTCAGGAAAGGAAAGGGTTTGAACAAAAGAAGTGGCTTAAGCGCGTGGAAGAACCAAGTGAGGCGCCCGATGGCTTTCCGGTCGCACTCTATTACCCGAAAACAGTAACGACTTTGTTGTACGGACTCATCGGTGTATTTGCCAGAGGTCGAACTAAAATGATCCCTGATCTATGCTTTCGAGAAGGTCATGCCGAGTTCAATGCCGGAATGCTGCGCGCCCTATATGATGATGAAGGCTCGGTTAGCCCGGATTCTTACGTAATAAGCATATGCCAAAATGACTCAAAACTCCTGGAGGATGCGCGCACCCTGCTCTTCAAGTTCGGCATACGGCCAAATCCGCTCCAAGGTTCATTGAGGAGAGGAAAAATGAGGCATTGGTTTACGATAACTGGATTGAAGAACTTTATTGCATTCAAAGAGAGGATAGGTTTCTCCTCGCCAGCCAAAATGCATCGTTTGGATGAGCTGGTAAACAAAGTGCGCAGGTCCAGATATGCGAGGCTGAGAGCTGGGGAGAGCAGGATAAAAATTTTGGAGATACTTGGGTCCGAAACACCTATGACAACGACTCAGGTAAGAGACGCACTGAGAGCCAAAGAGCCCACCGTGCGGTGGCTGACTGATACGATAGGACTTAAGCTGCGCAAGTTAGAGAAG
>CAIXRF010000088.1 GCA_903921825.1 uncultured Microcaldota archaeon
CCCAGCCGAGAGTTTCTTCTTCGGGGAGAAAGTGAAGATGCCAAAGTCGAAAGCCGGCGCGCTGCAGAGGAAGTGGAAGGCGCGCGGCACACACGTAATAGCGCTGGAGTTCAAGCCGCCGAAAGTTGTCGAGGACGTCCTTTGGCCGCAGCTGAAAAAGTCGGCGAAAGTAATCGCCACGCGGCTTGAGGAGGCGGGCTTCCGCGTGCTGGATTCCGGCTACTGGACCGACGAAAAGACCACGTGCCTGCTCCTATTCGAGTTCGAGCATGCGGAGCTTCCGCGCGTGCAGAAGGTGCTCGGCCCCGAAGTCAGGCATGCCAAGGGCGCGGAGAATTTTGCGCACAGCCACAGGAACGCGCTCGCAGGGCCGTGGGTTGAAGGCAACCGCCTCGTCGCGCTCGAGCCGCGCAGATTTTTCAGTGCGGCAGACTTCATCGCGGAAATTGCAAAGAGCCCGGGCAAATATGGCATCCCAGCCCACGTTGCGAAGATGCTGCCCTCCCGCAAGCTCCTCACTGCCGGCTCGCTCTTCTCAGCAAAATACCTCGAGTTCACAAAGGATTACGTGGAGAAGAAGGGGCTTTCGCTCTCCTGAGGTGGTGTGCTTGGACTGGAAGCTAATTAGCGCCTTTGCAGCCCTGCTCATGCTCTTCGGCTGCTTCATGCGGCCGCCAACTCCTCCTGGGATAGAGCTTCCGACCGCCACACCTCCTCCGGCAACGCAGACTCCGGGAGGCGGCGGCGCCCCGACGGCAACGCCCGCGCCTCAGCTGGCGCACGGCTCCACCAACTGCATGTACGCGCCATCCTCCTGCACGTTCTCGCCGGGATTCGCATGCGCGAGCTATCAGCTCCGCTCGGGCAACACGCTCGCGCTTTCCTTCGGTCAGGCAACCGGAGACTCAGCAATCCGCATAATCGGGGTTGCATGCACCAAGCAGCAGCTCTCCGCCAGCCAGATTCCGGCGCTCGCGCAGCCAGTCGAGATTCCGAACGGTGAGAGCAGGCAGGTCTCGGGCGGCAGCAGCGGAAACGAGGTAAGATGCACGAACGAGAACGGGGTCGAGTATGCGGGCGTCACGGGCGAGTGCCTTCTGGGCGGGAAGCTCTACGTGAAATACGCCGACGTGAGCACCGGCACGGAGACGGTCGCCACAGGAGACATCTCCGCGCGCTGGGAGTGAGCGGATTGGGGCAACGGAGCCAGCAGGCGGTCAAGTTTTTAACCAGCAGGCTCAAAATGTGAGGTTATGGCGTTCATCCAAATCTCGGAAGCGATGCAGCCCGCGAAGGAGGGGAAAGAAGTCTCCATCCGGGGCTGGATACACCGGAAGCGCACCGCAGGCAAGATGCTGTTCATAGTCTTGCGCGACGCGAGCGGCGTGATGCAGTGCGCCGTGAAGCAGGACAAGGTGGATGCGAATGGCTGGGAGAACGCAGGGAAGGCGCTCATCGAGTCAAGCGTTGAAGTGAAAGGAATAGTGAAGAAGGATGAGCGCGCGCCCGGCGGCTACGAGCTGGAGGCGGCGAAGTTCGGCGTGACGAACTTCTCCGAAATCTTCCCAATCTCAAAGGACCAGTCAACCGAATTCCTGCTCGACGTGCGGCACCTGTGGCTGCGCTCGCAGAAGCTCACCAACGTGATGAAGGCGAGGGACTTCGCGCAGAGGTATTTCCGCGACTTCTTCCAGACGCAGGGATTCTGGGAGGTTACGCCGCCCATAATAACGAAGTCCGGGTGCGAAGGCGGCTCAACGCTCTTCGAGCTCGACTACTTCGGCGAGAAGGCATACCTCACGCAGAGCGGCCAGCTCTACCTCGAGGCGTTCATAACCGCGCTCGAAAAGGCCTACATATTTGCGCCTTCCTTCCGCGCGGAGCCGAGCCGCACCGTGAAGCACCTCACCGAATACTGGCACCTGGAGATGGAAGCGGCATACTACGGCAACGAGGAAAACATAAAATTCCAGGAGGAGATGGTCTCATACGTCTGCCAGAAGATAGCGAAAGGCCATCCCGGGCTTCTGCAGTTCTTCGGCAGGGACCCCGCAGACCTGCTTGCAATCAAGCCGCCCTTCGACAGGCTTGACTACGACGATGCCATCGCATTCCTGCAGAAGAAGGGGATAAAGAAGGAATGGGGCGACGATTTCGGAGCGGAGGACGAGCAGGCGCTCACGGGCCACCTGAAGCGGCCAATCTTCATCACGGGCTACCCGAAGAAGATTAAGGCGTTCTACATGAAGCTCGACCCGAAGAACCCCGAAAAGGTCCTGTGCGACGACCTGCTCGCGCCGGAAGGGCACGGCGAAATCATCGGCGGGAGCGAGCGCATATGGGAGCTGGACGAGCTGCTGAGGCGGATGAAGGAGCAGGACCCGCCGCTCGATGAGAAAGACTACAAATGGTATGTCGACCTGAGGCGCTACGGCTCCGTCCCACACTCGGGCTTCGGCCTCGGCATGGAGAGGTTCGTCAAGTGGATTCTCAACCTCGACCACATACGCGACGCAATCCCGTTCCCGCGCGTGATTAACAGGTGCTATCCCTGAACGGGAAACAGTTTTTTAAGCAAGCGCATGGAAATAATTGTGGGATTTTGCGCAAGTGCAAATTCTGGAGCAAGCGATAAAGATGAATTTCGTTCCGAGAAAAATCTTCTTCACGAAAGGAGTTGGGAAGCACAGGGAGCAGCTCGCATCGTTCGAGGCGGCGTTGCGCGATGCAGGCATACAGCGCTGCAACCTCGTGACTGTTTCAAGCATTTTCCCGCCGGGCTGCGAGGTCATCACGAAGGAGAAGGGGCTCCAGTACCTAGAGCCCGGGATGATAACCTTCGTGGTGCTGTCGCGCAACGCCACAAACGAGCCGAACAGGCTCATCGCTGCCGCCATCGGGTTCGCGCAGCCCAAGGACGCATCTGCGTACGGCTACCTGAGCGAGCACCACTCGTTCGGCGAAACGGACGAGAAGGCAGGCGAGCGGGCGGAGGACATGGCAGCCTCGTGGCTCGCCTCCACGCTGGGCATAGACTTTGAGGTGGACCAGAACTGGGACGAGAAGGAGCAGCTATTCAAGATGAGCGGCAAGTTCGTCAAGACAACGAATATAACGCAGTCTACGGTCTGCGATAAGGACGGGCTGTGGACCACGGTGCTTGCAGCCGCAGTCTTCATAATGGAAGACGAAAACGGGAAGGAGCCGAAGCTCCCGCCCCCGCCGCTGCAGGCTGCGCACCACGTCCACCCGCAACCCCCGCCTGAACGGAGATAGGCATGAAAACGGTCCTCGCCTTCGGGTGCTTTGACATCCTCCACTTCGGGCATCTGCGCTACCTGCAGAAGGCGAAGGCGCTCGGAAGCAGGCTCATTGTTGTTGTCGCGCGCGACAAGACCGCAAAGCTGATTAAGGGCCGCAGGCCATTTTTCGACGAGAAGGCACGCCTCGCAATGATAAGCAGCCTCAGGCCCGTCAGCAAGGCGCTGCTCGGGCACGAGGGAGGGGCGAAGTATGCAATCATCTCCGAAATCCGCCCCGATATTATAGCCCTCGGCTACGACCAGCGCGAGGACGACGCCAGGCTGAGGCAGTGGCTGGATGCGAACGGCCTGGAAAAGACGAAAATCGTCCGCATAAGGCACGCGGAGAACGCGGAAGTCTACAAGAGCTCGAAGGCGCTCGCCAGATTAAAGAAATGCGTCATGAAGGAGCTCTAAAGGACAAAATTATATAAACGCCCCCACCTAAACAAACTACCGGCGACGCACAGCCAACCTGGCTGCTCTTGCTCGAAGGTGTTCTGATGGTGAGCGACGCAGAAAACCCAGAGGAATTTGAGGATGTAATCTCCGCCGTTAAGGAGGCCGAGGCACGCTCCGCCCGCGAGATTGAGTCCGCGAAGGCGAGGAGGGAAAAGACGACCCAGCAGGCGCGGCAGAAGGCGGAGGATGCGCGCGCAGAGGCGAAGAAGGAGGCCGCGGCGCTGAAGGACAAGCTCATTGCCAATGCGCGGGAAAAGCTCGGGGTGGAGGAGGAAGAAATCCGCGCTCGCGCAAAGAAGGACGC
Organism: uncultured Microcaldota archaeon; assembly: GCA_903921825.1. GTDB lineage: Archaea > Micrarchaeota > Micrarchaeia > Burarchaeales > Fermentimicrarchaeaceae > CAIXRF01. Next base: position 4,069 of record CAIXRF010000088.1, read on the forward strand.
TGAGGCGGTGCGGAAGAAGCGGCTCCCGGAAAAGGCCGCCACTGCCATATGCAAACGGCTCCTGGGGGCCCTTCATGCTTAAGCCCGTGGAGATGCAGAAGATACAAATCATAGGCCTCCGCAGCGCAATGCCCGCCGTAGTCCAGTCCCTTTACAGCCTGGGCGCACTCCAGCTCACGAAGACCGAAGACGCGCGGCTTGCCGGAGAAAAGGCCTCCGACCCCTACCCTCAGCTCTTCGAGCAGCTCGTGAGGATGAGGGGGATAGCCGCATCGCTCACGCCTCAGAAGGCGAAAGAGCGCATCGGGGAGCTTACTCCGGAAAGGCTGCTCGCGGAATGCCGGGCAGTTACGATGGATGCAAGGCTCTCCGAAATTGCGGAGCGCCTCGATGCCATAAGCGCGGAGGAGTCGGAAGCCGAAAGGGCGCTCGCCCTTCTCGACCTGCTCAAAGACCTTGAGCTGGAGCTCCCGCTCTCGGAAAGCGCGAACCTATGCTTCTTCCTCGGCAGGATGCCTGCCGGAAAGCTCGGCTCCTTTGAGCAGGGCCTTGGCGAGATGACGAGCAGGTATGCCCTGCGCAGCTGGCACGCCGGCAAGCTCGAGGCCGTAGCCGCCATCGCCGCGGACGCGAAGTTCGCGTCCGCCATCGCCGACCTTCTGGAAAAGTCCGGGTTTTCGGAGGCCAGGCTTCCGGAGGCAAAAGGCAAGCCGCGGGAGATGGCCTCGGCGATGAGGAACAAGCTCGGCTCCCTGAAAGAGGAGCAGGAGGCGCTGCTCAAGGAGCGGGACGGGATATCCGCGAAGCACTACGCAAGGATAGCCGCGCTGCGCGACGCTCTTGAAGAGGCGTGCGCGAAGGCGCAGGCGCCGGAGAAATTCGGCAGGACCGAGCAGGCGTTCGTCATTGGCGGCTGGGTGCCGAAGCCGGAACTCGCCCGCGTCCTCCGCTCGCTGAAGCATGCGTTCGGGGAGCAGATAGCCGTGGAGGAGGTGGAGAGCGACGAGGAGCCGCCCACGCTTCTCGAGAACCCGAAGCCGCTCGGCCCGTTCGAGTTCATGGTGGAGTTCATCTCGCTTCCCAAGAGCCACGAGATAGACCCCACTCTCATATTCGCCCTCGCCTTCCCGATAATATACGGCATGATGCTCGGGGACGCGGGCTACGGGCTTGCCTCCATCCTCGTAGCGTTTCTAATAATGAAGAAATTCAAGGGAACGATGCTCGAGCCCATCGCCAAGGTGTGGTCTTACGCAGCCATCCCGGCAATATTCTTCGGCATAGTCTACAACGAATATTTCGGCTTCACGCACGAGCAGTTGCTCGGCTTCCACATCTACGACGGCGTCCCGAGGCTCGAGAGCATAACGCTCCTGCTCGCCATCTTCTCGCTCGTTGGTGCATTCCACCTGATGCTCGGGTTCCTCCTCGGCGCGATAAACAAGTTCAGGGAGGGGCACATGCTCCACGCCATCGCGAAGCTCGGGTGGATAGGGCTCGAGATTTCCGGCATCAGCCTCGTTTCTGCTGTGATGTTCAGCGCCCTTCCGGGCTGGACCGTCGCGCCTGCCGCCGTCCTCTTCGCAATAAGCCTCATCCCCATCATAAAGGCGGAAGGGGTGATAGGGCTGATAGAGGTGCCCTCGCTCGCGAGCAACATCCTCTCCTACGCCCGTATCCTCGCAGTTGGGATAGCCTCTGTAGTCGTCGCGGAGCTGATAAACAGCTTCCTCACGCCGAAGCCGGAGCAGGGCCTGCTCCTCATAGTCTTCGTCCCTCTCTTCCTCGGCCTCCACCTTTTCAACCTGGCGCTCGGGATGTTCGAGGCGCTCGTCCAGGGCGCGAGGCTCAACTACGTGGAGTTCTTCTCCAAGTTCTACGAGGGCGGCGGGGAGAAGTTCAGGCCGTTCAGTCATGCTAGCACAGTTAACGCAAGATAAAATAGAGGTGAATTTATGGAACTGGGAAGCGGTCTTGCAATGCTCGGCATTGCGCTCGGGTCAGGGGTCGCGATGCTGGGCGGCGCAATCGGAACGGGAATGGCGCAGTCCTCAATCGGGGCCGCCGCGATGGGAGTGATAGCGGAGAAGCCGGAGCAGGCGGGCACGCTGCTTGTCTGGCTCGTCATCCCTGAGACGATAGTCATATTCGGCTTCGTCATCGCAATAATGCTGACGCTCAAGGTGGCGGGCGGCGCATAAGCGCACCGCAAAAGCGGTGGAAGGATGGGCCTTCAAGACCTTAGGGCGGAGATACTCCGCAGGACCTTCGAGGAGATAAAAAAGACCGACACGGAGGCTGCAGCGGAGGCGCGCAGGCTGCTCGGCGAGGCGGAGGAAGAGAGGAAGAAAGCGCTAGCCGACGCGAGGGCGGAGGCGGACAAGCTCGTGCATTCCGAGGCGACCGAGCGCGCATCTGCCGCAAGGCTGAAAGCAGCCAGGCTCGAATCCGAGGCGGTGGAAGAGGCGGTGTCGCGCGGAATAGACGCCGTGTGGCTCAGCTTCCTGAAAGTGCGCTCGAGCGACACATACCCGAAGCTGCTCAAGTCGCTCATAAGCGAGGGCGTGCGCGAAGTTGGCGGGCACGGCGCAATCATCTACGTCCGGGCGAAGGACGCGAAGCTCGTAAAGGATGCGGGGCAGGCGCTCACGGTGAAGATTTCCGAGGAGCTGGAGGGCGGCGCGATAATCTCAAGCAGGGACGGGCGCGTAATGGTCAGAAGCACCCTCCGCGACCTGTTCGACAGGCACCGCGACGAGGTGAAGCGGCAGGTCTACGACGCAATGTTCGGGGTGAAGAAAGGGTGAATGAAGCTTGATTGGGGTTCTGGATGCCTTCGGCGGGCGCGCAACGAGATTCGGCTATTCGAACGCGCGCGTGAAGGCCATGAAGACGGCCCTGCTCGGCAGGCCGGCCCTTGAGCAGATGATAGGCGCGAAAGAGATGGCGGAAGTCCTTGCCGCGCTCAAGGAGACTCCCTACGAGGAGGACCTCGGCGAATCATCGCTCGGGCATTCCGGGGCGGACCTGATTGAGTTTGCGCTCAGCAGGCACTTCGCAAGGAGCGCGCGCAAAATAATCGGCTTCACGCCCCGCGATGCGCTCGGCACGGTGATGAGCGTGCTCGAGAAATGGGACGCATACAACCTGCGCGTCATCCTGCTGGGCAAGCACCTCGGCCACCCCAACGCGGACATAGCGCCGCTCCTCGTTCCTGCAGGCGAATTCGCGCAGGCCGAGCTGAAGCGCATGCAGGAGCAGCCGGACGTGGAATCGGTCGCAAGGCTGGTCTCGGGCACGGGCTACGGGAAGGCGCTCGCGCCGCTGCTAGACGAGTACCGGCGCTCCAGGGAGATACAGCCGCTGCTGAACGCGGTGGACAAGGAATTCTACGGCCAGCTCCCGAAGCGCATCTCCGGAACGCAGCGGGACGAGCGCGCGATACTGGGCCTCGTGAAGGCGGTAATTGACGGGAAGAACATCATGGTCATTCTGCGCGGCAAGCGCGCCGGCATCCCCCCCGAGGCGCTGCTGCGCTACTGCGCGGAGGGCGGGAACATAACCGCCCCGAGCCTGCGCGCGCTCGCCAACCGCGGCTCCGTAGAGGAGGTCGTCGCGGGCGTGAAGGGCAAATACAACCTCGAGGCCGCGCTCGCGAGATACGGCGCGGATTCCTCGCTCTCGCACTTCGAGATTGAGCTCGAGCGCAGGATTGCGGAGAAAGGACTTAGAACGCTGCGCACGTCCGTGCTCTCGGCAGGTGCGATAGTGGGCTACCTCTACCTCAAGGAGACGGAGATAAGCAACCTGCGCAAGATAGTGCGCGCGAAGGAGTTCAACCTGCCCGCCGACAAGCTGCGGGAGACAATCGTGTTCATGCCAGGGTGAAGATTTGGCCGATGCGAAGAAAATGGAGGTAAGCGGCGCGGCGGCTGCGCAGGCAGCCGGCCTGAAAATCGTGGTGATAGGCGACTCGGCGATGGTCGCGGGCTTCCGGCTCGCTGGCGTTGCGGAGGCGTACATCAGCGAGGGGAAGGAGGCGGAGAGGACGCTCGTGAGCCTGCTGGACAGGGGTAACGTCGGGATAATCATCATTCCCGAGGTTTTGCTCACGCAGCTCGACTGGCGGCTCAAGGAGCGCCTCGAGGCGCTCGCGAGGCCAGTGGTGCTCGCGGTTCCCGACAAGGGCGGGCCTTCGCTGCAGGCCGAGTCCCTTCGCGAGATGATAAAGAGGGCGCTGGGCTTCGAGCTTGGCGTTTGATGGTTGCTGAGGTGTTGAGATGGGAGTGCTTGAAAAAATCTCCGGCCCCGTCGTTGTCGCGGACGGGATGCGCGGCGCACGTATGTACGACGTGGTGAGGGTCGGGAAGGAGAAGCTCATCGGCGAGATAATCCGCCTGGATGGCGACACGGCTACGATACAGGTATACGAGGACACGACTGGCCTGCATCCCGGCGAGGGCGTCGAGAACACGGGCGAGCCCCTCTCAGTTGAGCTCGGCCCCGGCCTCCTCGCCTCAATTTACGACGGCATACAGCGGCCGCTTGAGATTCTGATGAAGGAGAGCGGCGCGTTCATACGCCGCGGCATCATCGCGAATGCCCTAGACAGGAAGAAGAAGTGGGAGTTCAAGCCCACCGTCAAGAAGGGGCAAAAACTTGTGGCTGGCGACGTGATAGGCACGGTCGCAGAAACGGAGATGACCCTGCACAAAATCCTCGTCCCATTCGGCAAGGGCGGCGAGGTCGCTGAAATAAAGAGCGGCAAGTTCACCGTGGAGGAAACGGTCTGCGTCCTGAAGGGCGAGGGCGGGAAAAAGCACGAGCTGCAGCTCATGCAGCGCTGGCAGGTCAGGAAGGCAAGGCCGTGCGCGGACAAGCTTCCGCCCGACACCCCGCTCGTGACAGGGCAGAGGATTCTCGACACGTTCTTCCCGCTCGCGAAGGGCGGCGTCGCCGCAATTCCCGGCCCGTTCGGCAGCGGAAAAACCGTTACGCAGCAGTCGCTCGCAAAGTGGTCCGATGCGCAGATTGTCGTCTACATCGGCTGCGGGGAGCGCGGGAACGAGATGTGCGAAGTGCTCACGGAGTTCCCGCACCTGGAGGACCCGCGCACCAAGAAGCCCCTCATGCAGCGGACCGTCCTCATTGCGAACACCTCGAACATGCCCGTCGCAGCGAGGGAGGCGAGCGTCTACACTGGGATTACGATTGCGGAATATTACCGCGACATGGGCTACGATGTGGCGCTCATGGCCGACTCCACCTCGAGGTGGGCGGAGGCGATGAGGGAGATTTCCGGCAGGCTCGAGGAGATGCCTGGCGAGGAGGGCTACCCCGCATACCTCGCGAGGAGGCTCGCCGAGTTCTACGAGCGTGCAGGCCGCGTCGTGTGCCTCGGCAGCGAGAAGAGGCTCGGCTCCATCTCCGTGATTGGCGCGGTTTCGCCGCCCGGAGGCGACATCTCAGAACCCGTTTCGCAGAACACGCTGCGCGTCACGAAGGTCTTCTGGGCGCTCGACGCGTCGCTCGCGCACAGGAGGCACTTCCCCGCAATCCACTGGCTGCGCTCCTACTCGCTCTACACGGATTCGCTGAAGGCCTACTGGGACAAGAACATCTCGCCCGAATGGCAGGCGCTCTCCGCGAAGGCGATGGCGCTCCTCCAGAAAGAGGCAGAGCTTCAGGAGATAGTCCAGCTTGTGGGCCCGGACGCGCTTCCGGAGAAGGAGCGCGCCGTCCTCGTCGTCACCAGGATGCTGAGGGAGGACTACCTGCAGCAGTCCGCATACCATGAGGTTGACGCGTTCGCGAGCCTGCGGAAGCAGTTCCTCATGCTGAACACCATCCTGCACTTCCACGCGAGGTCGGGCAGCGCGCTCGACGCGGGCGTCCAGCTCAGGAAGGTGCAGGAGCTGCCGGTCATCAACGAGATTGCGCGCATGAAGGAGATACCCGAGGCCGAGGCGGAGAAGCGCTTCGAGGCGATCAACAAGGGGATGGACGCGCAGTTCGCAAAGCTGCTTGAAGAGGCAGCGAAAGGAGGAGGGTGATTCCATGGCGCTGACAAAGGAATTCAAAACGGTGAGCAGGGTCGCGGGCCCGCTCGTGTTCGTCGAGAACTGCGGCGACGTCGGCTACAGCGAGCTCGTTGACATAACGCTGCCCGATGGGGAGAAGAGGAAGGGCCAGGTCCTGGAAACGAGCAGGGGCCGCGCGGTCGTGCAGGTTTTCGGCGTGACCACCGGCCTCGACGCGGACAAAACGAGCGTCCGCTTCCTCGGCGAGGCGATGAGGCTCAAGGTTTCAGAAAGCATGCTCGGCAGGGTCTTCGACGGTCTAGGAGAGCCGAGGGACAGGGGGCCGGCAATCATCGCGGAGGACAGGCTTGAGATAATCGGGAGCGCGATAAACCCGTATGCGCGCTCGCCGCCCAGGGACTTCATCCAGACCGGCATCTCCACAATCGACGGCATGAACACGCTCGTGCGCGGGCAGAAGCTCCCCATTTTCTCCGGGAGCGGCCTTCCGCACAACGACCTCGCGGTGCAGATTGCGAGGCAGGCGAAGGTGCTCGGCGCGGAGGAGTCGTTCGCCGTGGTCTTCGCTGCCGTCGGCATAACGCACGAGGAGGCGAGCTTCTTCATGCGCGACTTCGAGAAGACGGGCGCGCTAGAGCGCGCGGTCCTCTTCCTCAACCTCGCGGACGACCCGTCCGCTGAGCGTATCATCACTCCGAGGCTCGCGCTCACCACCGCGGAATACCTCGCGTTCGAGAAGGACATGCAGGTCCTCGCCATCATAACGGACATGACGAACTACTGCGAGGCGCTGCGCGAAATAGCAGCCGCGCGCGAGGAAGTCCCCGGCAGGAGAGGCTACCCCGGCTACATGTACACTGACCTCTCCACCATTTACGAGCGCGCAGGCTGCATAAAGGGCAAGAAGGGGACGGTCACGCAGCTCTCCATCCTTTCCATGCCGGGCGACGACATAACGCACCCCATCCCAGACCTTACTGGCTACATCACTGAGGGCCAGATTGTCGTGAGCAGGGACCTCCACCGCAAGGGCATCTATCCGCCCGTCGACGTGCTCCCTTCGCTTTCAAGGCTGATGAACGCCGGCATAGGAAAGCAGAAGACGCGCGAGGACCACCGCGGGACAGCGGACCAGCTCTATGCGGCGTATGCGGAGGGCAGGGACCTGCGCTCGCTCAGCGCAGTCGTGGGAGAGGAAGCGCTCACTGAAATAGACAAGAACTACCTGAAGTTCGCGGACACTTTCGAAAAGCGCTTCATCGCGCAGGGAAGGTATGAGGACCGCCCAATCGAGGGCACGCTCGACCTCGGCTGGGAGCTCCTTTCCGTGCTTCCGGAAACTGAGCTGAAGAGAGTGAAGCGCGAGCACATCGAGAAATACGGAAGGAAGTTCCGCAAAGAGGAGAAACAGTAATGGCCATTGAGGAGAGCGTCAAGCCGACGCGCATGGAGCTCATAAACATCAAGAACAGGATTAAGCTAGCGGAGAAAGGCCACCGGCTCCTCAAGCAGAAGCGCGACGTCCTCATCCTCGAGTTCTTCGCCATCCTCGAGAAGGCGAGGGACCTGCGCGGGAACCTCAACACGCAGACCCGGAAGGCCTACAATGCCCTCGCAGTCGCCGAGGCCTACCACGGCTTCTTCGAAGTCGAGAGCGCGGCGCTCGCGGTTTCGAAGGTGAGCGACGTTGAGATACGCGTGAAGAACGTCATGGGCGTGAAAGTGCCGGACATAAGGGGGCGCTACGTCGCGAAGACTGCCTTCGAGCGCGGATACGGAATACTTGGGACGAGTGCGAAGCTCGACGAGGCCGCTGGCGCGTTCGAGGAGACTCTCGTGACCGTGATAGAGCTGGCAAAAACAGAGGACGCGCTGAAGAAGCTCCTGCGCGAGATTGAGAAGACGAAGCGGCGCGTCAACGCGCTCCAATACGTCGTGATGCCGCGGCTCAGGCGCCAGTCGAAATACATCTCCATGAGGCTGGACGAGATGGAGCGGGAAACATTTTTCACCCTTAAGATGATAAAAAGGAAGCTCGGCTGAGGTGATGCGATGGACATGATACTCTTCGTAGCGTCGAATTGCGACGAATGCCCTAAGGCGAAGCAGGCCGTGGAATCCGCAGCAAAACGCTTCAAGGAGCTCCGCGCCCGCATCCTGGACATGGACGACCGCGCGAACAGGCTCAACGCAGTCCAGTTCAAGATAACCAAGCCGCCCGCGCTCGTGCTCGACGGCGAGCGGGTGTTCGAGAAGCGCTTCCCAACGGAGGCCGAGCTCATGGCATTCATCGAGCAGAAGCTGAAGAAGGCCGGGGCCGGGAAGGAGGGCGAGCGGAAGAGATGGTGGTCCGTTTCCGGCCTTCCTGAGCAATGGGGCGCTGAGCCGGAGCGGTAAGTGGTTGCGTGAAGGTAGCAGCCCTTTTCAGCGGCGGCAAGGATTCCGTATTCTCGGTATGGCACGCGCTCCACCAGGGCTGGGAGGTCGCGCGGCTGCTCACGCTGGTTCCGCCAGGTCCCGAATCCTACATGTTCCACCACCCGAACATAGAATGGACGCGGCTCCAGGCGCAGGCGCTCGGCATCCCGCAGTCGATGCGAAAGACCGCCGGTAAGAAGGAGGAGGAGCTTGAGGACATCCGTGCGCTCCTGAGGCCGCTGAAAATCGACGGAATAATCTCCGGCGCCTTCGCGAGCGAATACCAGCGCGAGCGCCTTGACTTCATCTGCGAGGAGCTTGGGCTGCGCTCATTTGCGCCGCTCTGGCACAAGGAAAGCGGCACCTACCTCTCAGAGCTCTCGCAGAACTTCGAGGTGGTAATCACCTCCGTTTCTGCCGACGGCTTCGATGCCTCCTGGCTCGGAAGGCGCATGGATGCAGAGTGCATAGCGGATTTGAAGCGCCTCCAGAAGAGGTTCGGAATCTCGCCATGCGGGGAGGGCGGGGAATACGAGACGTTCGTGCTGAATGCGCCAATCTTCCGGAAGCGCATAGTCATCGAGAAGGCCACCAAGGCATTCAGGGGAACGAGCGGGACCTTCGCCATCGAGAAGGCGAGGCTCTCCGCCTGACAATTCCCCTTTCCTTTTTAAAGTGCGCCGCGCAAAACCAAGCCATGAGAATAACTTCACGCACGCTAGCTTACGCCGCGGCAATAGTCCTGCTCGCATATGCGGCATTCTTCGTGCTTCCACCGCTGCTCAATCCGGCAGCTCCCACGCCCACTCCCACTCCGGCTGCCGAAGCGCACTACGCAAAGGCGAACGACACCGTCTTCGTTGATTATTCGCTCTGGGTTGAGAACGGCACGCTTTATGCCACGTCAATCGAGTCCGTCGCCCGCGCAGCCGGGATATACCGGCCCGGCGCCACGTATTCCCCGATGAATTTCACAATCGGGAAGGACCAGGTAATAAAAGGATTCGAGCAGGCAGTGATTGGCATGAAAGTCGGGGACGAGAAGAACGTCACTGTACTGCCCGCGGACGCATACGGCGACTACGATGTTTCCGCACAGGAAGCCGCTTCCGAAACGTACTCCCTCCCGCGCGTCGAGCCTGTCCCGCTCGGCCAGTTCATGGCAGCGTTCCCGAATTTCAACGCTTCCGAGAACCAGACGATTGACATGGGCGGCTTCAACGCAACCGTACTCGCGGTTACGAACGAGACGGTCACCATCCGCTCCGACCCCGAGGTCAACCAGTCCCTCCCGCGACCGGCAAGCGCAATCCCTGAGGTCGTAGCCAATGTCACGGACACGCTCATAATAGTGAAGCGCGTCCCCCAGGCAGGCATGTTCTACCTCTGGACTGATGCGAGTGGAACGACACAGCTGGCGCAGGTTAAATGGGTCCGCGACGGGGTCGTGATGCTGGACTACAATCCACCGCTCGCAGGGCACACGCTGAACTTCACGATAAAGCTGGTGTCGATTGCCAACAGCTCCTAAGCCCCTTCCTTAGCTTCCAGCATACTAGCCCTTCTTTCTCCCGGCAAGCTTATGCGCCTCCTCTTCCGCCTTCTCGACCACCTTCTCCTCATCCACTACCAGAATCTTCCTTCCAAGCATGAGCGGCTTTCCGCCAACGACAACATCGCAGACATTCGCAGGGTTCGCGGCATACACTAGGTGGGACGCAGCATTGTAAAGCGGCACTAAGTTCGGCATCCTCACATCCAGCGTGACCAAATCCGCAATCCTTCCCTCTTCTATGACTCCCGCGTCGAACCCGAGCGCCCTGCTTCCGCCCACCGTTGCCGCATCCACCACTGTCTGCGCGTTCATCGCAGAGGCATCCCACCTGCTCCCCTTCTCAATGAGCGCCGCGAACTTCATCGTCTCGAGCATGTTAAGCGAGTTGTTGCTGGCCGCGCCGTCCGTGCCCAGCGTGAGCCTTCCGCCTACGTTCGTCAGCTCCACTATGGGCGAGCTCTCTCCGCTTGCGAGCTTCAGGTTGCTCACCGGGCAGTGCGCAACGTGCGTGCCGCTCCTGCCCAGCATCGCCAGCTCGTTCTTCGTCACCCATACACAGTGCGACGCAATCACGTCCTCCCCCAGGAATCCCACCCCATCCAGATATTCTACGGGCCGCTTCCCCCACGCTTTCTCCGCGTCGAAGACCTCCTTCCTCGTTTCGGAAACGTGAATCTGGAGCCGTGCCTTCCTCTTCCTTGCAATCTCCGCGGCCTTCACGAGCAGTTCCTTCGAGCATGAATATGGTGCATGCGGGCCGAACGAGCACGCAATCCTCCCGCCCGCCTTCCCGTTCCATTCGGCAAAGAACCTTTCCCCCTCCGCCAGCTCGCTCCTCCTCTTCTTCCCGTCCCCGAAATCAACCATCGAGTAGGCGAGGTTCGCGCGCATCCCGCACTCCTTCACCGCCCGCGCAACGGCGTCCATGTGGAAGTACATGTCCGCAAAAGCAGTCGTCCCTCCCCTTATCATCTCAAGGCAGCCAAGCAGCGAGCCCCAGTAGACGTCCGGCGCCTTCAGCTTCGCCTCGATGGACCTCATCGCGGCCCACCACTCATGGAACCGCATGTCGTCCGCGTAGCCGCGCAAAAGCGTCATGCCAAGGTGCGTGTGCGCGTTCACGAGGCCGGGCATCAGCAGCTTCCCCTTCCCGTCGATGACGAACTCCGCGCCCGCCCTCCCGCTGACCTTTCCGACCTCAGAAATCCTGCCCCCCTCAACGAGGACATCCGCCCCCCTGAGCACTTCCCTCCTTTCGTTCTGCGTGAGAACAAGCGACGCACCCCTGACGAGCAGGCTCATGAGGGCGTTTTGGCGCCGTTAGTTTTAAATTCGCGCCCCTGCAAATCCCTTCGAAGCATTCATGGTCGAAACCTACTCACTTAAGTTTTCCATACCCGAGGGTGCCATCACCCACAAGTCCATCCTTACTGTAGAGAACAAGGGCCTAATCCGCGCCATGAAGAAGGCCGGCAGGGAGATTGCCGAGCGCGGCATCGCCGCATGGCTCGCAGGCGACCTGAGCGCTCGCACGGAGAGCGGCTTCCTGATTACCGCATCCCAATGCGACCTCTCTGGGCTTTCGGACGAGGACTTTGTGCACGTCGAGGCGTTCGATGCAACGGGCAGCTCGCTGGTGAAGGCCTCAGGGCTCAAGAACCCGTCGCCTGAAACGCCCCTGCACTCGCTAATCTATGAAAAGCGGCCCGACATACGCGCAGTAATCCATGTCCACGACCCCACAATCTCCCGCCCCGGTGTCGCGGAAAAGTTGAGGCTCCCGTCCACTCCGGCGGGGACAGCCCCAGGCACGCGCGAGGCTTCCGACGCCGTTGCGGAGCTCGCGGGCAGCAGCGACTTCATAGTGATATCCGGGCACGGCGCAGTCGCGCTGGGCAAGACCGTCGAGGAATGCACTGAAAAGGCGAACCTCTTCCACAGGCGTGCGAGCGCCAAGGTTTAATAATTCCCGCGCTCAAACCCTTCCACTTCTTCTGGTTCCATGGAACGGCACGAGCTTATTCTGTGCGCCTTCCTGCTCTCGCTTGCGGGCTTGGCGCTCCTTGCCTTTTCGGCGCGGTTCGGCGAGCCCCAGCGCCTCCGCATCGCAGAGCTCGGGGACGAGCACCTGGGGAAATTCATCTCCGTTGAGGGGACGGTCGCCTCCACCTACACGCGGAACGGCAACCTGTTCGCGACGCTGTGCTCGGGCCCCTGCGTCCGCATCGTCGTCTTCAAGTCGCTCCTTCCCCAGCTCTCTACGCACGAGAGCAACCTCTACCTCCTGAAGAAGGGCGACCGCGTCCGCGTCGCGGGCACGCTCTCGCAATACCAGGGCGAATACGAGATAACTGCGGAAAGTGCCGAGCTCAGCGGCTGAAATTTCGTCCCTTTTTTCTGTCGGTGGCTGAACTGCTCCGCGCTCCCCCTTCGTTTGGTGTCTGAACATGCTCTACGAACTCGCGTCAATCCTTTCCGGCGTCATTCTCGGCTCCCTCGCCGGCCTGCTCCCTGCCCTTCACAACAACACCATCGCCTCCTTCCTCATTTCCCTGAGGACGGGGCTTCCCCCGGACCTCCTCTCGCTCCTCATAATCTCCCTTGCCTGCTCGCGCCTCGTCTTCGAGTTCGTGCCCGCCATCTTCCTCTTCATCCCCGACGAGAATTCCGTGCTCTCCATCCTTCCCGGCCAAAGGCTGGCGATGGAGGGGAAGGGGCACTTCGCGCTCAGGCTCGCAGCCTGCTCCTCGCTTTTTTCACTCCTCTTCTCCCTCCTTCTCCTTCCCCTTGCCCTCACCCTCTTCCCTCCGCTCTACTCCGCAGTCCGCCCATTCACCGCACCCGTCCTTCTCCTTGCCTCCCTCATGCTTCTTCTCACGGAGCGCGAGCCCAGACCCATCGCAATCGCCTCGCTCGTCTTCCTCCTCTCCGGCCTCCTCGGCATCCTCGCCCTCCGCACGCCATCCTTCTCCGACCCGCTGCTTCCTTCCTTCACCGGCCTTTTTGCAATTCCCGCAATCCTCTTCTCCATCAACGCAAAGCCGAAGCATTCGCCCTCCGCAGGTTCCGCAGCATTCTCCCTCCCGAAGTTCCTCCCCTTCATCCTTGCCGGCACGCTCCTGGGCTTCCTTGCGGACCTTTTCCCCGGCCTGAGCAGCGCGTCCCAGGTCGCGGTCTTCGGCCTGCTCTTCCTTCCAGCGACTTCCGAAGGCTTCCTCTCGCTCGTTTCGTCCATCGCAACCTCCCACCTCTTCTTCTCCATCGCTGCGCTCCTCTCCGCAGGCAAGGCAAGGGTCGGCGCCACCGCAGCGGTGCAGGAGCTTCTCGGCACCCTTTCCGCAGGCGACGCAGCCCTCCTCGTAGGGGGCGCGGTCATCTCCTTCTCCCTCTCGATTGCGCTCCTCCTCCTTCTTGCGCCGAGACTTGTCTCGCTTCTCTCAAGGGTGAGCCACCGCACCCTCTGCCTCCTAATCCTCGCCTTCATCCTGTGCATCGTCCTCCTGCTTTCCGGCTTCCCCGGGCTGCTAATCCTTTTCACGGCCTCGTGCATCGGCGCAATCGCGCCGCTCGCAGGCGTGAGGCGCACGCACGTGATGGGATTAATATTAATCCCCGCAATACTCTACCAGTTCGGTGTCTGAATGCCTGGAGAAGTGACCCTCACCCGCGCCGCCCTCGACTTCATCCTCCATGCGGCGAGGAACACCTACCCCGAGGAGTTCGTGGGGCTTTTGCGCAAGAACAAGCGCGGCGAAATCGCCGAGGTCCTCGTCATCCCGCAGGCCGTTTACGGCACGAACTTTTCCTCCATAAACCTGTACAACGTCCCCTACACGAGCGGGCACTGCGGCTCCATCCATTCGCACCCGGGGATGAGCGCCCGCCCCTCGCGCGGCGACCTGGCATTCTTCAGGGTGACCGGCGAGGTGCACCTAATTGTCTGCTATCCCTACGACGAAAACTGCGTGCACGCATACGGCACGGACGGGAAGGAGCTGGCGCTGAAACTGGCTGAGCCATAAGTATATATATCCTATATACTCCAAATATATACGTGATTGTATGGTGCACGCGATGATAAACATATCGGAACACGCAAACAGGATTCTCAGCGTGGTGAAGGCGAAGTACGGCCTCCGCGACAAATCGCAGGCCATAGAGCGAGTCGCGACCGAATACGAAGAGGAGATTCTGGAGCCTGGGCTCAAGCCCGCCTTCGTCAAGTCCGTGCTCAAGGCTGAGAAGGGGAAATTCAAGAGGGTGCGAAATATAGACGACCTCTTCAAGTGATCCGGTGCCTTATTTTTTAGACGTAAGCAGGGATTGCGCAGACGACATAAGGAAGAAAACCGCCCGAAACCCGCTGCTTAAAGATGCCCTTCGCAAAAAGATAGCCCAAATTCTTGAACAGCCACACCGCTTCAAGCCGCTCCGTTTCCCATTGAACGACACGCGGCGGGTTCACGTTCTCGGCTCCTTCGTGCTTGTCTACAAAATAGACGAGAGCGCAAACGCTGTTCGTCTGCTCCGATTCGCGCACCACGACGAGGCATATCATTAAAAGTAAGAAGTCCAAACTTAATATTATGGCAATTTACTTCGTGGGGCACATTGCCTACGATACGCTCATATACGTGAGGAAATTCCCGCACGCGAACTCCGCGGCCCCGGCGCACGCGCTCTTCTACGTCTTCGGAGGGGGCGCGGCCAACGGCGCGGTCGTCGCCTCCCATCTCGGTGCGAAGGCGGAGCTCATCTCCACTGTCGGAATGGATTTCGCGAACAGCTCATACGAGCAGCATCTCTCCAGCCTCGGCATCGGCCTCTCGCACGTGAAGCGGCTGAAGGGCGAGCTCACCTCGTGCGCCTTCATGCCCGTTGATGAGAGCGGCAACCAAATCTCCTATTTCTTCTGGGGCGCGAGCGCGAAGTTCGACACCCTTCCCGTCCCGAAGCTCAAGCTCGCAAAGGGCGACATCATCCACATAGCTGCAGGCTCGCCGAAGTTCAACAAGCATCTGGTCGCTGCCTACTCCAAGGCCTTCATCTCATTCGACCCCGGCTACGACGTCGTGCTCTACTCAAAGGCAGACATGGAGTTCATGCTCAAGCACGTCCGCTTACTTTTCGTGAACGAGCACGAGCTCCGCAACATCCTCATCAAAGTGGGCGAGAAGTCCGCCAACGACCTACTTGCATACGGCCCGGACGCGGTAATCGTGAGCGAGGGCGAAAGGGGCGCGGCAATCTACACGAAGAAAGGGCACACGCACATCAAGGCCTACGCCAAGGCGAAGATGCTGGACCCGACGGGCGCTGGCGACGCCCATCGCGCCGCGTTCCTCGCCGCATACGCGAAGGGCGCGGACCTGAAGACCTGCGGGAGGGTAGCCTCCGCCGTTGCCTCCTGCGTCATTGAGGAGATTGGCGCGCAGACCGGCGTCCCCACTTGGGAGAAGGCGCTGAAGCGTGCGAAGGAGCTCTAAGCCCATGCCGCACACGATGAGGATACGCTCCGTCATTCTTGCCGAGAAAGGCATAGACGACATTCTGAGGGCCAGGGGCATTGATCCGGAACGGCTGCCTACCATCCGCGCAAACGACCCGCGCATAATCTCCCTCAGTGCGAAGCCTGGCGACATCGTGGGTTTCGAGGAGGCGGGCAACTCCCACTGCCCATACTATCGCGTCGTGAAATGACCTCGCCCCACCCCCTAAACTTCAATCTCCTTCCAGACCAGCTCCAGCGCCCCGAAGAATTCCCTGGTGAATTCCACTGCCTTCTCAGCAGAAAATGACTTGCATGTGTAAATATCAACCGTGAAAAGCGGGGGCTCGGTGGAATAACTGTAGAAATGCGCGCCGGAGGTCACCCAATGTATCCATCCGCCATAGCCAATTCCGTGCGCAGGGTATGCGAAAGGCCCGGAGAGTATCTCCATCTCCGTGACCTCCGCGAGCTTGAGCAGGTACGACTTTATCTCCTCCGGCCCCACGACCTCCTTACTTGTGCCTTCAATCAGCAGCCGCTGCCTAACTAAGTTTGGCGCCAAATTTTTCCATACCCGCCCCGCCGCCGTCTCATTGGGCTTGAGGCGCCGCATCTCATCCGCAAGTGCAGGAATCGCCGGCTTTTGCCTCTTCCCCTCTCCCCCAGTCATACATGTTTTGCGCATCCGCGAGTTATATCGCAGAGGTTCAATGAAAAAGAAACAAAAAGTTAACTTTAAATAGAAGAAGAAACAAAATCTTCCCATGCCTTTCGAATTTGTCCTCCCGAAGCCGGGCGCATACAAGAAGGCGGTGAAGGACCTCCTCGTCAGCATCCTCGCCCGCGAGCATCCTCTCACCCTGAAGCAGCTCCTCCAAAGGATAAGGCGGCAATATGGCGTCTCCGTCACATACCAGGCAGTACGGAAAAGCGCCAAGGCCCTCGCCGAGGACAAGGTCCTCTCCGCAAAGGGAAGGGAGTACGAGATAAGCAAAGAATGGATTTCCGAGGCGCACGCCTTCATCGACGAGCTCTCCAAGGCCTACCTTGCGGAATGGAAGCCGATGCGCAAGATGGAAGTCGGGGAGGACGTGACCGTCTACACGCTGGACAGCATTTACGACGCAGAGCGCCTCTGGGGCGACCTGCTGCTGGACTGGGTGAAGAAAGAAGCAACCGCTTCAAGCCGGAACACGTTCCAGGCCACGCACATCTGGACGCTCCTCTTCCACCTGGAATGGGAGGAGAAGCAGATAATCGCCCTCCAGCAAAAGACAAAAAGCAGGCATGCAGCCATCTACTCCGGCGAATTCCTGGACAAAATCGCGCAGAAGTTCTACGACAAATACATCCCGACGAAGCTAGTGAGGGATGCCAGCTGGACGCGCGGCTGCTCAATCGGCACCTACGACGACATGATAGTGCAACTTTATCAGCCGAAAGAAATCGCAAGTGAAATAGACGCATTCTACCGGAGCGTGAAGAGGCTGGAGGACATTGACCTGGCAAAAATGAGCGCGATAGCGAAGAGAAAAGCAGAGGTGAAGCTCACCGTCATCAGAAATCTGGAGATGGCGCGCCAGATACGCGAATCCTGCCTCAAGCACTTCTAGAGCTTCGTGATGTCCGTCTCCCTGAACAGCCTGCCGCTTATGAGCGGCTTTACCTCAACCAGGTGCGCAATCCCCGACGTCGTGACCTTCTTTCCTAGCACCTCGTCCACCTGGAAAAGCCCGGAGGGGTTGCTCATGTCGATGGTTATCTGCACCGGCACCTTCCTCCCCTCGCTGATGCTCACCTCTTTTATCGCGAGCGCGGAAACAGCATGGATGTCCGTCTTCCCGAACATCCGGTACGGGATGCGGGCCCTCCCGTTCTCGCAGTCCGTCCCGTCCGCCACCTTCACTACCCCCGCCTCAAGCGAAGTGGCACGCACGCTCTCGTCGTGCTCGAAGATGCAGCCCAGGACAGCAAGCTTCACCTTGTGCAGCTTCGCGTTGGAATAGAACGAGGGAAGCAGCCGGTCCATAATCCCGCCAGCGACGTATATCCCAAGCTCCTGGTGGTGCTCCCGGTGGATTGCGTTGCCGATGTCATGGAAGAGCGCGCCAAGCAAAACTACCGCCTGCGCGTCGAGGAAATCGCCGTGCTTCTCCTCCATGAATGTGGGCACGACCTTCTTCGAGTTGAGTATGTTGAGCATGTTCAGGGCGTTCGCGGCTACGATGCGCACGTGGGTGTAGCCATGGTCGTTGTAGCCGAGCCTGTTCACCGCGACCGCGTTGGCCATCTCGCAGCCCGCGAGGAAGCCGCTGTCCGTGGTGAGCCGTGAATAGAGTTCGATTGCGTCGTCATTCCCCTCAAGCTGGGCGAGGACCTGCTCGTCCAGCGGCGGGCGTTTTTTGGCTTTCATAATTCCACCATGCGTTTTTGCGGAGAAATTATATATAACCTGCCTTCCAAGAGTCAGTTGATGAACAAGTGGCTGCTCGGCATCGCCGCAATCGTCCTGATTGTCGCCGTCTACTACGTAGTCGGCTCCCACCTGCTCAGGCAGGAAGTGATCGTCACCCAGGATCAGGCCGCGGGCTTCGCGATGGATGAGTTGCGCTACACCTATCCCGACGCCAGCATCGACCTCTACAGCATAACGAACGTGAGCAACGTGAGCGGCGAGGCGGTGTGGAAGATAATGGCGAAGGTCGTCTACGGCAACGGAACTGTCTGCCCCAGCCTCACCGACGTGGAGCTGCACTACCCCAGGTTCGGTTTCGTGACAAGGAACAGGAGCATCACGCAGGATTGCCACGTGCTCGGCTGCCGCAACGTCCCGAACTGCATCATCGCCTACCCCGAAGAGGCCATCATCATGCCCCTGGACTTGGACCGCAACCCCGCGGCTCAGGCGAACATCAGCAGGTATTTTGATGCCGCAGGCGGCAGCGGTAACGTGGCAGCATCGGCCACCTACTACCCCCTGTTCGAGGGGCAGGGGAACATGACCTACCCTGAAGTGTGGGTCATTTCATACCGCGCACACTCGCTCAACTATTCGCTCGAAACCATCCTGAACAAGACGGGCGGAATAGTCTTAGGCTATTACGCGAAGTAGTAAACTACACGGAGTAGTAATATTCCCCGGCCTCCTTCTGCTCCCTGTCCATCTGTGAGCCGGGCTTGTTCACGCGGGGCCTCCTCGAATCCTTGTCGCGCCTGAGCGTCACGTCCATCTCCCCAAGGAAGCGGTTCATCCCCTCCCTCTTCCCCTCGGGCGCCTCGCCATGGCCACTCACGCCCCCCTCGCCCTCAAAGACCATCAGCCTCGATGAGACGGCGTCCACTAGCACTATGTCGTGGTCCACCACGAAAGCGGCCTTCCCGCTCCTTTCTATCACCCGCTTGAGCAGGTCGGCGAAGTTCAGCCTCTGCTCTATGTCGAGGAAGGCGGAGGGCTCGTCGAGCAGGTATAGGTCCGCGTCCTCGCTCACCGCGAGCGCGATTGCGAGCCTCTGCAGCTCGCCGCCGCTCAGCTTCTTCACTTCCTTCTCCATCAGCTCGTCTATCTCCAGCCTCCGGCGCACATCGCCTTCGAAGATTTCGCGGTTGATTTTCGAAGCGGCGAGCAGCTCCGCAGCTGTGCCCTCAAAATCCGACCTTATGTACTGCGGCTTGTAGGACACTTTCAATTTGTGCGGCACCTCACCCTCGTCCGGCTTCTCGACCCCGGCGAGCATCTTCACGAACGTGGTCTTTCCGATTGCGTTCTCCCCGACAATCCCGATTATCTCTCCGCTCCGCACATCCCCTGGCGCGCAGCCGAGCGAGAAGCCCGCGTATCCTTTCTTCAGCGCAGGATAGGAAAAGAATGGCTGCGCCTTCCGCGCCTCAGCGGGCGCGGCGGCCTCAAACCTTATCGAATACCCCCTTATCCTCATGTTCTCATCGGAGAGGAAGCCCTCCAGGTACTCGTTTATCCCGTTGCGCACGCCCTTCAGCCGCGAAACGACTCCGAACGCGCCCTTCTCTCCGAAAATTATGTGCACGTATTCGCTCAGGTAGTCTAGGATTGCGAGGTCGTGCTCCACCACCATCACGGCCTTTTTCTGCTCGTCCGCGAGCGCGCGCAGGCTTTTCGCAATCCTCATCCTCTGCTTTATGTCCAGGTAGGAGCTTGGCTCGTCGAAATAATAGACGTCCGCGTCCCTCAGGTAAGCGGCGCAGATGGCGACGCGCTGCAGCTCGCCTCCGCTCAGCTTCCCCACATCCCTTCCGAGGAGTCCCTCGAGCTGGAAGAGCTTCACTGCCTCCTTCATCATCTTCCTGGCGTCCTCCTTTGTGAGCAGCTCCCCCACGCTCCCCTTGAAGACCTCGGGTATGAGGTCAACGGACTGCGGCTTGTGCGCAATCTTCGCCTTCTTCCCCGCGACGGATTCGAAGTAGTTGCGCAGCTCCTGCTGGCCCTTCAGCGCAGCCTCCACCTCCTCCCACTTCTTCGGAGGGTGGGCATAGTCGCCGAGGTTCGGCATGTGGCCGGAGAGTAGCTGGAGCGCGGTCGTCTTCCCGATTCCGTTCGGTCCCACCACCCCTACGACTGCGCCCGGCTTGGGCAGCGGCAGGCCATAAAGCCTGAATGAGTTGACGCCGTACTGATGAATTGGCTTTCCCCTCTCCTCGACGAGGTTGATTATCTTTATGCACCTCATCGGGCACTTCTTCGGGCAGATTCCGCACCCCGTGCACAGCGGCTCCGAGATTACCGGCCAGCGTTCGCTATCCTGAATTATGCACTCCTGCCCCATCCGGTTAACCGGGCAGACTTTTATGCACTGCCACCCGCACCGCTCCTTCGTGCATTTCGAGCGGTCGATGACAGCTATCCTTGAAACCATGCCTTTCCATTATCTTCTGACGTTGCGTCTTATAAAAAGAGCAGACTCTCCGGAAATGGAAAAATGAAAGAAAAAAGAAAGATGAATTGGCGCCGCTCAGGACGAGTAGCTAACCAATTCTATCGTTGCGCCCGCCGAGATCATCTTGACCGGCACGCTTATCGATGGCACAATCCACATGTCCGTCTCGTATGCGCCCCCGCCGCTGACCATGTGATACTTGGTCGCGGACCCGGTGTATGCCGGAACGCTGACCTGCTCGCTTCCCATGTTGGTTATTGTGGGGCTTGAGCCCGCGCCTCCGCCACCTTGCGCAGCGCTCGCGCACTGCCCGGGAATGGTCTGTCCCGAATAAACGGACTCGGTCTTCACGCAGCCGCAGCCGACTTTGGCGTTCCATGTGTGCGTGACCATCTGCACACCGCTCACGCTCATCGTCACCGTGTCCAGAACCGTGTCAACGCCGTTCACCATCCCGCCGTCGCTGGTCGCGTATTGCATGTCCGCTTGCGTTCCCTGGACCGTTGTGCGGTAGGTGTAGCTCAGGCCTATCCTGGCGCAGCCCGTCAAGCCCTCCCAGGTCGCGGTGCTTCCCGGAGTTGGCGTGGCAGCCGCTGCAGTCGCTGTCGGCGCAGGCGTTGCCGTCCCGCCCGGCGTTGCAGTCGCACCCGGAGTTGCAGTCGCGCCTGGCGTTGCACTCGCCACTTCAGTTGGCGTGCTTACCGGCGTTGGTGTAGCCATCGGCGTATGCACGGGCGTCGGCGTAGCTCCGCCGCCCCCTCCGCCAGCGCACCCAAAGAGCACTACTGCCGCAATAAGCAGCACAGTTATTCCCAAGAATTTCACTAAACCACCTCGCATTTCCTCTTCTTGTCCTCGCTTTTAAAGGTAATCCTGCATTCCGCAAAAAATTTGCGGACAGATACAATTATATTCCGGCAGAATTCAATAAAATGCGATGGTGGTGAATCACAACAGCAAGCCTGAGGAAAAAAAGGAAGAAAAAAAGGCCGAAGAGAAAAAACTCGACGAGAAAAAGCCTGAGGAGAGAAAAGAGGCTGCCGAAAAAAAGGGTGAGGAGAAAAAAGAGCCCGAGCGGAAGGAAGCGGCAGAAAAGAAGGAAGCCGCAGAGAAAAAGGAAGAGAAGAAAGAGGCGGCAGAGAAAAAGGAAGGGAGGGAAGAGGCGGCAGAGAAAAAAGAAGAGAAGAAGGAAGCTGCAGAGAAGAAGGAGGCGGCCGAGAAGAAAGAAGAGAAGAAGGAAGCCGCGGAGAAAAAGGAAGAGAAAAAGGAGGCGGAGAAGAAAGCCGAGGAAAAAAAGGAATCCGAGAAGACCGGGGCCGAGAAGAAGATTGAGGCTATTGAGAAAAAGTTCGAGGAGAAGAAGCCACTCAAGTTCCTTTTCGTTTCATACGAGGGGCTGATAGGCGACCTCGCGTGGCAGGTGAAGAAGGAAGGCCACGAGGCGAAATATTTCATCCAGGCGAAGTCCGAAAAGGACGTGTGCGACGGCTTCGTGGACAAGTGCGACGACTGGAAAGCGCTGAAGGACTGGGCGGACGTCATCGTCTTCGACGACATAGGGTTCGGCGCGCTCGTGGAGGCGCTGCGGAAGGACGGCAAGCTCGTCATCGGGGGAACGCTCTATTCGGACAAGCTCGAGGACGACAGGGAGTTCGGGCAGGACGAGCTGAAGAAGGCCGGCCTGAACATCCTGCCCCACTGGGACTTCACGGACTTCGACGAGGCAATAGGGTTCGTGCAGAAGAACCCCAGCCGCTACGTCATCAAGCCGAACGGCAAGGCGCAGAACGAGAAGGAGCTTCTCTACGTCGGGCAGGAGGAGGACGGCAACGACGTGATAAACATCCTCATGCTATACAAGAAGAGCTGGAGCAAGAAGCTGAACAACTTCCAGCTGCAGAAATACGCGCAGGGCGTGGAGGTCGCGGTGGGCGTGTTCTTCAACGGCAAGGAGTTCGTCACGCCAGTCTTCATCAATTTCGAGCACAAAAGGATGTTCCCGGGCGACCTAGGGCCGAATACGGGCGAGATGGGGACTTCGGCATTCTGGTCCCCCCAGAACACGCTCTTCAACGAAACGCTCGCGAAGATGAAGGACGCGCTCGCAGCCGGCGGATACATAGGCTACGTGGACCTGAACTGCATTGCGAACGCGCGCGACATCTACCCGCTCGAATTTACCATGAGATTTGGATACCCGACAATCTCGCTTCAGCTGGAGGGCGTCACCAGCTTGTGGGGGGAGTTCCTCTACAAGCTCGCGAAGGGCGAGGTGACCGAGCTGAAGACGAAAAAAGGGTTTCAAATCTGCGTCGTGGTAGGTGTGCCTCCCTTCCCATACACTGACCCCGCCGCCTTCAGGCGCTATTCCGAGGAGGCGACAATCCTTTTCAGGAAGCCCGTCTATGACGGGGTGCATCTGGGGGACGTGAAGCTCGTGGAGGGCGACTGGCGCCTCGCTGGCCAGTCCGGCTACTCCCTCATAATAACTGGCTCGGGCTCCACGATGGACGACGCGCGCAAGCAGGCCTACAAGCGCGTCGAGAACATAATGATTCCGAACATGTTCTACCGCACGGACATAGGGGAGAGGTGGGTGCGGGACAGCGACCTCCTTCACAACTGGGGCTACCTCTACTAGGCGGCCTTCTTCGCGAAGACGCAGATTTTGTCGTAGTTCTTCCTTACCCTGCGCAAAATCTCGGCAACCGCCCTGCCGAACCTCCTCGCCTTCCAGAACGAGACCGTCGCCTTCCCGTGCACCTTCCCGTCTATGGGGAGGTTGAGAGAGAAGGTCGGGTATTTCTTGCCATAAATCATCGTTTCGTCACAGTGGCCATTCTTGTGTGCCACCTTCACCTTGGGGATGTTGAGCGCCTTTTTCAGCGCCTTTTGGTCCACGTTGTAGGGCCATTCGACATTCACGTCCGCCTTCCGCGACGCAGAGGTGACGTCCACGGGGATGTAGAGCGCGCGGCCTTCCCGGTGCATGACGCCCTTCGCGCCGCACATC
>CAIXRF010000089.1 GCA_903921825.1 uncultured Microcaldota archaeon
CGCAAAAAGGCTTCAACTACCTGCTCGAGGCCTTTGCGAAGCTCAAGAAAAAAGAACGGGACGCAAAACTCCTGGTAATCGGGAAGGGCCCGCTCAAGGAGCAGTTGCTAGAGCAGGCACGCGGGCTGAAAATCTCAGACTCCTTCTTCATCACCACGGGAATTCCTGAGGCAGATCTCCCGTTCTACTACAATGCCGCCGACCTGTTCGTCCTCCCCTCTCTCTACGAGCCGAGCGCAGTAGTCCTCTACGAGGCGCTCTCCTGCGGCAAGCCCATCATAGCAACGGACATCGGCGGCAGCCCGGAGATAGTCTCAAAGGAATGCAGCGTCATCGTCCCGCTGAGAGACCCGGACGCCCTCTGCGAAAAAATGGAGGAGCTGCTTGGAGACGATGCACTCCGCAGAAAGATGGGCGCAGCCTCGAGAAAGCGGGCGCTCAGCAAATTCGACTGGAGCATAATCGCGAAGGAATGGGACCTCAGCTACCGTGCCCTCTTCTGACGCTTAGGCGGCTTGCCCTGCGCCTTCTTCCTCCTCGTCTGCCAGCCTATGAGCGGATAGAGCGTGCAATGCCCAGTTATCCCGGTGAAAAGTGCGATGACGCCAACGAGCGCAACCAGCCAGCCTAGGATTCCACCAATCCATACGAAGGGCACCAGCACAAGCGCGCCGCCAAGCGCGATTCGGACAGCCTGGTCCCACCACGCCTCATTTCTCTCAATCAAAAGCCTTTTCCAGTCCATATTCTCACCTCACCGGTAAAGCGGATAATCATCTGCAGCCGCCTTCTTCCTGAAGTATATCTTCCAGTAAGCCCCGAGGAACCTCATCGTCGCCCTGATGTAGCCTTCCTTCTCATACCTGCGCGCGGATGAATAGACCCAGATTGAAGTGTCAAACACGACTTTGCCGGCCTTCTTGATGCGGTTCGGCAGTTCGTTGTCCTCGAGCATCCTCAGCCTCTCATCATATCCCCCGACCTTCTCGAACGCGCTCCTCCTGAACGCCTGGTTCGCGGCCTGTGCCACATAAAAGCCGAACAGCGAGGTTATGTGCGGAAGAATGCCCGTGGTGAGCGCGAACATCGCCCTGTGGATGATTCCCCTCTCCATCGGCTTTATCGGCCCTATGACCGCAACCACGCCCTTCTGCGTGAAATGCGGCACAATCCTCGCAAGCCAGTCCTCAGGGTAAAGCGAGTCCGCATCAGTAAATACGAGAATCTCCCCGGCAGCCTCTGCAGCCCCGAAGTTCTTCGCAATCGCGAACCCGAGTTTCGGCTCAAAAACCACCTTCGCCCCATGTATCCGCGCAATCGCGACTGTGTCGTCCTCGCTCCCGGAATCCACTATTATTACCTCAAAATCTTCGAATGACTGCTTCTCAAGCGACTCCAGGCAGCGCGGCAGCATCTGCTCCTCGTTCAGCGTCGGTATGATGATTGAAACTTTCACCATCACATCAGCCCCTCGTAAAGCGCAAGCAGCCTGTCAGTGCACTTCTCAATCGAATACTCCGTCCCCTTCCTGCGCGCAGCTTCCTTAAGCTTCTTCCCGGCCCTGAG
>CAIXRF010000090.1 GCA_903921825.1 uncultured Microcaldota archaeon
ACTGCACCCACAACTACAGCAACAGCCATCAAATCCGACACTTCAACTTACACCAACAACACCTGGACAAACAGCCCATACGTGAACGTCTCCCTGGGCTGCGATGACGGCCTAGGTTCAGGCTGCAACATAAAGCAATACTGCACCGGCGCCTCCTCATGCACACCAGACACAACCTACTCTGCCACACTCCAGGTCAACACCGAAAACATATCCTACTTCTGCTACCGCAGCAACGACACAGTAACCAACCTGGAGACCACAAAGTGCCTCATCATAAAGATAGACACCACTGCACCCACAACTACAGCAACAGCCATCAAATCCGACACTTCAACTTACACCAACAACACCTGGACAAACAGCCCATACGTGAACGTCTCCCTGGGCTGCGATGACGGCCTAGGTTCAGGCTGCAGCATAAAGCAGTACTGCACAGGCCCAACTTCCTGCACCCCAGACACAACCTACTCCACAGTAGTCCCAATCAACACAGAGGACACGTCGTACTTCTGCTACCGCAGCAACGACACAGTAACCAACCTGGAGACCACAAAGTGCCTCATCATAAAGATAGACACCACCGCACCCACAACTACAGCAACAGCAATCAAGAATGACAGTTCTTCATATACGAACAACACCTGGACAAACAGCTCGTACGTGAACGTTTCCCTATCCTGCGATGACGGCTCAGGTAGCGGCTGCAGCATAAAGCAATACTGCGCAGACACATCTTCATGCACCCCATCTCTAACCTACTCCGCAGCAGTCCAAGTCAACACGGAAGGCCCGTCGTACTTCTGTTACAGAAGCAACGACACAGTAACCAATCTGGAAACCACAAAGTGCTTCGTCATCAAGATAGACACGACACCCCCCACAACCACTGCAACAGCCATCAAATCCGACAGCTCAAGCTACACCAACAACACCTGGACCTCCAGCCCATATGTGAATGTCTCCCTCTCCTGCAATGATGGCTCCGGCTCAGGCTGCAGCATAAAGCAATACTGCACAGACACTAACAACACTTGCACACCCTCATCCACCTATTCCTCTGCTGTGCGGATATCCACCCTGGCCACATCATACATCCGGTACAGGTCCAATGACACGTTTGGCAACCTGGAGGCCACGAAATCCTTCACGCTAAAGATAGACACGGCCAGCATCATAGCCTGCCCCTATGCGATAAACTCAAACGGCTACTACGTCCTCGGCGGCAACATCACCTCGCTGACCACGACGTGCATAGGCATAGGCTCGGGCGCCGCAGGCGCCATTCTGGATTGCCTGGGCAACTCAATAACGGGCAACGGTACTGCATATGGCATATACCTGAACGGTGCGACCAATATCACGATACAGAACTGCACCGTGAAGAGATTCGAACGCGGGCTCTACCTCAGCAACTCCAAGAATGACCTCATCCGTGGCAGCACGTTCACGCAGAATAACAACGGCGTGCACGTCTACACGAGCAGCAGCAACAACATCTTCATGAACAACAACATCTCCCTCAACCTTAACATGGGGGTGCTCGTCCAATCCGCGGTTGGCAACGTCTTCACTGCAAACGAAGTGTGCAGCAACCCGAACTATGACGCATACTGCGGCAGCGCGCAGCCTGGTGGGAGCAATACCTGCAACGTATCCAAAATCTCATGCAGCGGGATAACATGCGGCTCGGCCTGCGGAGTCACGCCAACCCCCACCCCAACACCGACACCCACGCCAACTCCAACCCCGACGCCTACGCCTACTCCAACGCCCACGGTTACGCCTACGCCTACCGTGACGCCAACCCCCACGCCAACACCAACTCCGACCGTGACGCCTACTCCAACTCCAACCCCAACGCCTACGCCCACCCCAACTCCAACGCCTACGCCAACCCCCACGCCAACTCCCACCCCGACCCCAACACCCACCCCCACTCCAACGCCGACACCTACGCCTACACCCACCCCAACCCCATCGCCTGGCGGGACGGTCATTACCTCCTGCCCCTACACGATAAACGTGCCGGGCAACTACACCCTCCACTCCAACCTGCAATCAACCAGCGGAACGTGCATAGGTATAAACTCAGGGGGCAGCGGCGCGAAGCTTGACTGCGCCAGCCACACAATCAACGGCTCAGGGACGGGCTACGGCGTATACATCAACGGCGCGAGCGGCGTGACGGTGCAATACTGCACGGTGACGCACTTCGACAAGGGCATCTACACGAGCAACGCCAAAAACAACCTCCTCAGCCACGACGTCCTTACAAACAACAACTACGGTGCCTACCTCTATTCCAGCAGTAACACCAACACAATCAGCCATACGACCATGAACAGCAACACCTACGAGGGGTTGCTCGTGCAGAATTCTCTAACCAACAACGTGACCGCCAGCCAGATTTGTTTCAATGGCGACTCGCTGCATGACCTTTACTGCTCCGCGGCACAGAGCGGGAACGGTGGCAACACCTGCACTACCTCGAGGGTTTCCTGCGGCGGAGTGACGTGCAGCGTATCCTGCAGCCCGCCATAAGACACCAGCTTCTTTTCCTTTTCTTCTTCTCATGCCGAGCCAGCGCTAGGAAGGTTTAAAACGCAGCCCACCAAAGCCAGTATCGGGTGAGATTGAATGAAGTCGCCACTCTGGCTGCTTATCGCCGCAATGCTGCTGTTCGGCTGCGTACAGCCGAACCGCGAATACGTGTGCCCGGACGGGAGCGTAGTTGACAATCCGACCCTGTGCGCGACTCCGACCCCCACTCCGACTCCGACGCCTACGCCCGTTCCTACGGCGACCGTCACGCCCATTCCCACAGTGACTCCCTCGTCAGCCCCAACAGAAACGCCAACGCCCACCCCGATTCCAACTGCGACGCCAACGCCCACGCCAGCCCCAACGCCCTCTGAACTGCGTGCCTGCGGCACCATAGACTCCCCTAATAATTACACCCTAGGCAGCAACCTGAGCTCTTCCGGCGACTGCATAGTGCTCAACCCCGGCGCAAGCGGCTCAACGCTCAACTGCAAAGGCCACAACATCACGGGTCAGGGTGGAAGCAGCACCGGCATCTATCTCAATGGAGTTAGCGGAGTTACCGTGAAGAACTGCCACGTCAGCAATTTCCATGACGGCATCAGCCTGTCCAATTCGCGCAGCAACACCATAGCGAACAACACCGCCAACTTGAGCAGCCACGGAATCTACCTGTCGTTTTCGAGCGGCAACAACATAACTGGCAACGCCGCAACCTCAAACCTGGCAGGCATCTACCTGTGGGAGTCGAGCAGCAACAACACGATAAGCGCCAATACTTTCAGCCTGAACGGCGACGGCATCTTCCTGTCCGGCTCGAGCAACGGCAACACCGTTAGGGGCAACATAGCCAGCGTGAACTATGACAGGGGCGCCTACGTGCTGGGCACAAGCGGCAACACGTTCAGCAGCAATACGCTCTGCAACAATACGGTTGGCGATTTAAGTTGCGACCAGCCCCTGAATAACAGCAACGGGAACACGTGCAGCAGCATTAGCAACAACACCTGCGGAATCAACTGCACCAACTGCACGCTTTCGTTCCAGTTGCCTACTCCGGTGCCAACGCCTGCGCCCAACGTTATCCTCATCTCTTCGTGCCCGCGCACCATCAACACTTCAGGCACCTACATCCTCAACAACAGCATCAATGGCTCCGGCGCCGCCGCGTGCATAACCATATCCAGTGCAGGGAGCGGCTCAACGCTCAATTGCCATGGCTATCGCATCAACGGCACTTCGCAAAACGGCACCGGCATCGCCCTCAATGGCTCGAGCGAGGCGACCGTCATGGGCTGCAACGTCATCGGATTCTACTACGGCATTTACCTCAACAACTCGAACGGCAACGTCCTGATTAACAACAACGCCAATTCGAACTTCATCGGCGTCTACCTCAGCGGCTCGGGCAGCAACAATTTCATAAGCAACACGGCAACCGACAACACCTATGACTTCCTTTGCGCCACCCAGAACCCGAATAACGACCTCGGCGGGAACGCATGCAGCAACGAATACCAGTGCGGCACGGCTTCAGGCGGCTGGCTCTGCAGCTGCCCGGCCAACGCATGCGCGACTCCAACGCCGTGAGCCACTAGACGCCTTAAACAGTTTCCCCTTCCGGCCTAGCCAGAATCAGGATTTCGGTGGCTCACAAGCTACTCCGTTTATCATCGCCTTTCGGCTCATCCTGGGACGGTGCGATCACAGCCGAGCGGTTTATATGATTGTCGGGATTAAAAGGCTTATTCAGAGGTGTGTAAATGGCCGCTAATGCGTTTGAGTCATATCAGAAAGCCTGGGAGCTTTACAAGGCGAACTGGAAGCTGTACGCCCTGGCAGGGTTCCTGGTCCTCGTGCTGTCGCTCGTGGTTGCGATTCCATTCTCCGCATTCCATATTCTTGTGCTACTTTGGGTGCTGCCGTCGACTGCGATGAACCCGCTCATACCGCCGCTCGTGATTGCCGCAGACATAGTGCTGCTCCTGGTGACTGTTTTCGTCAGTGGCACCCTCAAGGGCGCCCTCTTCGGCGTGTGCTACGACGTAGTGCAGGGGGAGAAGATAAGCGCCAGGCGCCTCTTCCACTGGGCGAGGGTGAGATGGCAGACATACGTGGGGATAACGCTCATTCAGCTGATAGCCGTGTTCATAGTGCTTGCGCCCTTCATGATTGCCGCCGTCTTCATAGCGGGCGCGACGGGCATACACCTTCTCGCAGTTCCCGTCATCCTGCTGAGCATACCCTTCATCCTCCTAGTTGCAGGAGTAACGGAGCTCGCATTCCCAAAGACGGCAGCAGAATTCACTGGGACTGTGGAGTCGCTTTCGGGCGCAGTGAGGCTCGTTCTCGCAAACCCGGCGCAGTTCATCCTGCTCGCCGTAGTGATGATAGTGCTGACCTGCATCGGAATAATCCCGCTTGTCGGCTCGCTCGTGATCACTCCGCTGAACAGCACGGCATTCACCATATTTTATATGGCGGAGAAAAAGCCCAAGAGGAAACGCTGAGTCACGCCTATGAGAAGGGCGCCGGGCGCGGTCTTCTGCTTGGAAGCCGGGCTCACTCCTTGCTGCCCAGCGCCTTCCTCATTTTTGCGCCGAAGTGCTCAAGGGGGTGGTCCGACCCCTTCCTTCTCAGCTCCTCGAATCTTTTCATCCCGGCTTCATATTCACCGAGCCATTCCTCTGCGAAGCTCCCGTCCTTCACTTCATCGAATATCTCCTGCATCGACTTCCTCGCTTTCTCATCCACGATGCGGCCGCCCCTGGTCAGCGCCCCGTAGGTTGCGGTGCGCGAGACGCCATAGAGCGTCTTCTTCAGCCCGTCGCGCTCCACCATTTCCATTATAGTCTTGGCAACGCCAACGCACTCGAAGTAGGCAATCTCCGGCGGGATGCCGTTCCTCACCATCGTTTCGAAGCCGGCTTTCATGAGCGAGAGCTGGCCGCCAATCGTCACGCACTGCTCCGCGAAAAGGTTGGAGAACGTTTCCTGGTCGAAGGTGCACTCGAACACCCCCTTCCTGGTAAGCCCCAGCCCCTTGGCGATGGCCAGCGCGCCCCTTTTTGCGTTGCCCGTGTAGTCCTGGTGCACCGCGATTAGGCCCGGCACTCCCTCATCCTGCAGGAACGCTTCGCGCAGCCTGGCGCCGGTTGACTTTGGCGCGACCATCACCACGTCGACATTTTTCGGCGGTTTTATGAGCCCGTAGGTTATGTTGAAGCCGTGCGCGAAGCACAGCATCTTCCCCTCGCCGAGGTTCTTCTTGATGTATTTGGAATAGACCTCCCGCTGCACCATGTCGGGCACGAGCATGCAGATGACGTCCGACTCCCGGGCCGCCTCAGCAATCCCGGCGACTCTCAGCCGGTCCTCCTCCGCGCGCTTCCAGGACGCGCCGCCCTCCCTGACGCCCACCAGGACGTTGAGCCCGGAGTCCCTCAGGCACTTAGCCTGCGCGCTGCCCTGGTTGCCATAGCCGATTACGCCTATTATCTTTCCCTTCAGCTGCGAGAGGTCCGCGTCCCCGTCCGCGTATAGTACCAATCATTCACCCTACCGAGGTTATCCTTGCCCCCAGGATGCCCAGCTTCACGTAAAGCATCTCGCTGTCCCCAAGCGTGGCGTTCGCGGGCAGCAGCTTCTCGAGCCTCATTCCCCCAGGCAGGACATAATCCACGCCCTCAATATCAACAATTGGGCCGAGCGATACGTTGCCGTATTTGGCAATCCGCATCCCCTGCGCCCCAGAGAACGTGTTGTTCAGGAACGCCTCATCCGGCTCGCCCGCGGTTATGTTCAGCTCCGCAAAGGAGTCTTCGAACGCGAATGCGCTGCTGTCGTTGAATATTGCGAGCAGGTCAGCCTCCACCTTGCTCCTGTTGACGTATCCTTCCTCCACGAGCGCGGTCCTGCCCGCGACGAAACTCACGTAGCTCAGGTTCTGCACCTTCCCCTTCTGCTCTTCGCTCGCGTTGGCCGGGATGGTTATGAAGGGATTCTCGTGGTATGCGAACGTGGCGTTCGGGTATTTGGCGAGCAGCGCTTCCTTCAGCGTGGTGTCGTTAATCATGCGCCCTTCCCACGGGTAACTTGCGTCGATTACCAACCCGGGCTGGAGGCTTGAGACCGCCGCCTTCACCAGCACAGTCCCCTCCTTATCCGCGACCTTCGCCTGGAGGTCCGAGACTGCCAGCGAGTCCGGCTCTATCATTGCCCCGACCAGGAGGCTAATATTCCTCCCGACGGCGGCCAGCGGCTCAATCACGAGCGTGACCCGCTTGGATATGCTCGCGGTGATGTTGCCCGCCTGCGTTATGAAGCTCGCATTCTGCGGGAGCTCCAGCTGCGCCTTGGCCTTCGTCGTCACGTTCGGGAAGTCCAGCGTCAGGTTGAGGGCTATCTCAGTGATGTTCGCGCCGCCAGTGAGGATGGCATTCACGCTGTCCGCTCCCGCGGAGTTCACGTAGGCCACCTTCCCCTCGCGCACGAGCCCGTTCAGCCTCCCGGTGAGCGCCGCATCCGTTGCGGCGCCGGGCGCGCTTATGACTAATATATTGTCAGGGTAGGCGAGCACGGTCCCGTCGATGCCCGCAGTCCCGAAAAGCGCAGACGTCGGAGTCTGCTCCGGGGTTGGGGTTTCACCTCCCCCCTTCGGCAGGTATCTCCCCATGCCCTGGTAGGCAAAGGTCCCAACGATGAACGACACCACGACTACGAAAACGGCAATCTTTATTAAATCGTCCTTGTTCATAATACGCCCCCGTTGCTGAGTTTTGTCCGACAAGGCTTATAAAACGAGGGATTTTGGGGGTTTTCTGATGACAGAAAAGACAGGCCCTGGCGACTTCGTCAGGATAGAGTTCACGGGGAAGCGCGCAGCCGACGGCTCGGTCTTCGACACCACGGATGCGGCGAAGGCGAAGGAGGCGGGCATATTCAACGAGCGCTACAAGTATGGCCCGTCCCTGGTGGTCGTGGGCAAGGGGATGGTCGTGAAGGGGCTAGACGACGCGCTAGCAGGCATGCCGCTGGGCGAAGCCAGGAAGGTGGAGATTCCCCCGGAGAAGGCATTCGGCCAGCGCAATGCCTCCCTGGTGCGCGTCATCCCGCTCGCCGAGTTCAGGAAGCGCGACCTCGAGCCGAAGCAGGGGATGGTCATCGAGCTCGACGACAGGCCTGCGCTCGTCAGGAGCGTCACCTCCGGCCGCGTTATGGTGGACATGAACCACTCGCTCGCGGGCGAGAAGGTAGTCTACGAGGTCAAAGTGACGGAAAAGGTGGATGGCGCGGAAGGGAAGCTGAAAGCCCTGCTCGATGAGAACGGGCTCTCCGGCGCCACCGTAAAAATGAAGGGCAGCGAGCCCGTGCTCGGCTTTTCCCACAAGGCAGGCGAGGAGGCTAAGCACCTCGTCGCAAAGGCCGCGTTCCTCCGCTCCGTGAAGGAGCTCATGCCCGAGCTGGGCAAGGTGAGGTTCGAGGAGGAGTTCATCCTCGCCGAGGAAAAGAAAAAGGAGTAATGTTGCGGGCCCCGCGGCAGGACGGGCATGCAGGGGCATGCGAAGCTTAGGAAGAGGCTAGCAGCGATGTGCAAGCTCTGCGACAGCGCCGGCATCACGGATTTCTCAAAGGCCATGGAGGAGGCTTTCGTTCACGACATAGCCCGCGTGCTCCAGACAAAAGCGAATGCCCCGCAGAGCCAGTTCGTCTTCAGCAACCTGAAGATGTGGATGATGCAGAAGTTCGATTTCCCGCTCTTCGAAACCCTTGCGGCATTCCCGAACCCCCAGAATTACTACCAGCCCATTTTCATCGACGGCGAGAAGCTCAGGACTGACTGGCAGGGGGGATGGATGCGCAGCATCGGCTTCACGCCCTCCGGCAGCATCCTGCTCTTCACGAAGGCGCTGCAGCACGAGGCATTCAAGCCGGAGGCGGACTGGTTCCAGTATTTCCTGCTCGTCGAGTTCTCGCCCGATGAGCTGGAGATAGAGTTCGAGCCGCCGAAAATGATTTTGCGCGCGAATGACGTGAAAAAGGAAGGCGTCAACCTGCTCACGAACCAGAAGGCGGAGCACACCTTCAAGTTTTCCCTAGTGAACCTCGCCACGCCAAAGAGCGTGCTGCGCGCGGACGCCGTGGAGCAGAGCTCCTTCTACCGCGAAATCCTCAGGCGGGGCCGGCCCGAGGAGCAGGTGGCGAAGGAAGCGAAGGCGAAGTCGGATTCCGAGCGCTTCGTCGTCACCACCCTGCACTATGCGCCCCACCCCTTCATGCTCAGGTTCTTCAAGGAGCTGGGCTACGAGACCAGGTTCGCATTCCAGGCGGACGCCGCCTCCCTGCTCGAGGAACACTTCAGGCAGGCGGCCGCGCAGCGCGCCCCCGCGCCCTGAGGGGCACTTCCGGCGGGCCGTCGGCCAAGCCCCGAATACATTTAAATACCTTCACGTACAGAAGGAATAAGCGACTTTTCTGGGGCTATTACGACCAGGTGGTAAACAATGGAAGAAGCTGAGAAGCTGAAGAAGCTGAAGGGAACGACTACCGTAGGGCTTATCTGCTCAGACGGCATAGTGATGGCGGCGGACAAGCGCGCCACAATGAACTATTTCATCGCAAACAAGGACGTCCAGAAGATATTCGAGATAGACACCCATCTAGGCATGACCATCGCTGGCGCGGTCGGCGACGCGCAGGCGCTCGTGCGCCTGCTTCAGGCCGAAGCGCAGCTCTACAAGCTCGACAAGGGCAGGCCCATGCCGGTGAAGGCGGCGACCACGCTGTTCGCCAACCTCCTGAACCAGTACAAGTTCGCGCCGTTCTTCGTGCAGCTGCTGGTGGGCGGAGTCGACACCGCGCCGCGCGTCTACAACCTCGACCCGTTCGGGGGCGTCACGGAAGAGAAGTTCGTTTCAACGGGCTCGGGCTCGCTAACGGCCTACGGCTACCTCGAGGAAGCATACAAGGAGGAAAGGCCCATAAGGGAAAACCTCCGCGTCGCGGCGAAGGCAATCTCCATCGCGATAAGGAGGGACGCGGGTACGGGCGACGCAATCGACCTGGTCTCCATAGGGAAGGACGGCTTCAGGCGCTACTCAAAGGACGAGGTCAAGAGGCTGCTCGAGGCGAAGGAGAAGGAATAAGGCAGGTCAGTTTTCATTGCTCATATTAGCAAGGCTTCCAGTAGGTGAAGTGCTTACAGAGTTGGTTCTTTGGATAACATAGCGGAGATGCAGAAGAGCTTAGAGAACGTGCTTCCGCCCGAGTCAGGGCTCGCGCGGGTTGAGTTCGAGGGGCCGGACGTCGCCATATACCTGAAGAACATCAAGGCGTTCTATTCCGATGAGAACCTCATAAGGAAGATAGCAGGGATTCTGAGGAAGCGCGTCATAATACGCAGCGACCCTTCGGCGCTCATGCCGCCGGACCAGGCTCTCGCAAAGATAAAGGAGATAGTGCCCACCGAGGCGGGCGTCACGGACATAAAGTTCTCGCCCGAGTTCTGCGAGGTCTGGATAGACTCGCTCAAGCCCGGGCTCGTGATAGGGAAGGGCGGCTCCACGCTGAAGCAGATAATACTCGCCACGGGCTGGGCGCCCAAGATACTCCGCACGCCCACCATGCCCTCCGACACGATTAAGGGCATACGTGCAGCCTCGCTCAAGGACTCGGAGAACAGGAAGAAGTTCCTCACGAGCCTCGGGAAGAAGATTTGCGCGCCCCTAATGAAGAGCGACTGGGTGAAGGTTACCGCCCTTGGCGGCTTCCGGGAGGTCGGGAGGAGCTGCATGCTCGTCCAGACGCCCAACAACAAGATTTTGATTGACTGCGGTGTGAACCCGGAGACAAGCGAGGGAACGCGCGCCTTCCCCTACCTGAACGCGATGAACGTGCCGCTCGACGAGCTTGATGCAGTCATCTGCACGCACGCGCACCTCGACCACTGCGGCTTCATCCCCTACCTTTATGCTTACGGCTACGACGGCCCGGTCTACTGCACGCCCCCAACGCGCGACCTGATGGCGCTGCTGCAGTTCGACTACCTCGACGTGCTCGCGAAGACGAGCGCGAACCCGCCCTACCAGGAGAAGGACATACGGAAGGAGCTCTCCCGCGTCGTCGTGCGCGACTACGAAGAGGTAACCGACATCTCGCCCGAGATAAAATTGACTTTCCACAACGCGGGCCACATCCTCGGCTCCGCGATGGTCCATCTCCACATAGGCGAGGGGTTGCACAACCTCGTCTGCAGCGGGGACATCAAATACGGATTTACGAAGCTTTTCGAGCCCGCGAACACCATCTTCCCACGCGTGGAAACCATATTCATCGAGTCAACATACGGCGGCCACGCGGACATAATGCCGCGCAGGCAGGAGACGGACAAGCGCCTGATGGAGCAGATACACCAGATAATCACGAACAAGGGCAAGGTGCTCATCCCAGTCTTTTCCGTGGGGAGGGCGCAGGAGATAATGCTCGTGCTCGAGGAATATGCGCTCGCCCACGGCGAGACTTTCGAGTGCCCTGTCTACATCGACGGGATGACGCTCGAGGCGTCCGCCATCCACACCGCCTACCCAGAATATTTGAAGCCATCGCTCCAGCGCAGAATCCTTTCCAACCGCTCGCCTTTCGAGAGCAAGATTTTCGAAGTTGTGAAGGGCGACCGCAAGGCCATCGTCGAGGGCGACCCGTGCGTGATAGTCGCGCCCTCCGGCATGCTTTCCGGCGGCCCGTCCGTAGAATACCTCCGCATGATGGCGGAGGAGGCAAAGAACATGCTCGTCTTCGTCGGCTACCAGTCC
Organism: uncultured Microcaldota archaeon; assembly: GCA_903921825.1. Lineage (GTDB taxonomy): Archaea > Micrarchaeota > Micrarchaeia > Burarchaeales > Fermentimicrarchaeaceae > CAIXRF01. The sequence goes on from CAIXRF010000090.1 coordinate 11,355, forward strand.
TCGCTTTCCATGGGCCGCAGGATACAACGGGGCCAGCGCGAAGTCCCGACGACTTCGCGCGACGGGAAGCTGGAGTCGATGAAGATAAACATGCAGATTGAGACTGTTGAAGGGTTCAGCGGGCACTCGGACAGGAACCAGCTCGTCAGCTTCCTGCGCAACATCAAGCCCGCGCCCGAGCGCATCTTCACGAACCACGGGGACGAGAACAAGTGCGACGACCTCTCCCGCAGCATAGGGCGCTACACCCGCATCGAGTCCCGTGCGCCAATGAACCTCGACGCTATCAGGCTGAGGTAGGAATAAATAGTTCTCCTGAGCGCTATTTGCATGATAACGACCATGGTAAGACCCACGCCTACTGCGAAAAACGATAAAGCTGAGAAGGCAGACCAAATACAGAAGCTATTCGACGAAGGGAACAAACTTTACAACCAGGGCAAGATTAAGGCGGCATTGGACTTCTATGAGGAGGTATTGAAAGCCGACCCCGAGTTCGTCAAGGCATGGAACAACAAGGGAATCTCACTTTATAGGCTGCACAACTACGGCGAAGCGCGTAAGGCCCTTGAAACGGCAGTGGCGAAAAGTCCTGGTCTCACAGCGCCATGGCACAACCTGGGAATGGTACTACTCGCTCTAGACCAGCCACGGGAAGCGCTGAAAGCTTTTGATGTAGCATTGGGAATACGGCCAAAATATCCCGAAGCATTGTGCAACAAGGGAAACGCGCTTTACTTGATCTGGCAGATGGATAAACACAGAGAATCACCTGGAATCTACGAAGAAATATTGAATACAATGCCGGACTACGGGGCAGAGTATGAAGATGGACTCAAAGAAGCACTTGATGCCTACGACGAAGCATTGAAGATAAAACCTGACTATGCAGAAGCGTGCTACGCAAAAGGAGTCGTACTGCTCAACATATGCCACTATAACGAAGCGTTGGAAGCATACAACGAGGCATTAAGGATAAAACCTGATTTCGAAGATGCATGGCACAATAAAGGGGCCACGCTTTGGCATATGCATGAGCTTGACGAGGCTGAAAAGTGCTTCAAAAAGGCAAGGGAACTCCACGATGCCTCGACGCCATCAGGCTGAGGTAGGCAAAGCTTTTTATAGCTCGCTATAGCTAACTATAGCATGCAAAACACGACGATACAGGTTTCCAGGAAGCTGAAGGGGAAGCTGGACAGCCTCAAGCAGCACCCGCGCGAAACCTACAGCGAAGTGATAGAGATGCTTTTTAACCTCGTTCCAAAGGGCGATGAGGAAGGCGAGTACACGGACGAGTTCAGGCTCGCCTGGCTGCGCGGGGAACTGGACCTGCTTGCGGGCAGGACCGTTTCAATGGCGGAAGCAAAGAAGCGGCTAGGGTTGTGAGATGCCGTTTTCTGTCGAATTGAGCGAGCTGGCATTGCGCCAGCTGCGTATCCTTGGGAAGGCGGAAGCGGAGCGAATATTCGCAAAACTTGCCGACGCTGCAGCCGACCCAAACCACTATTTCAAGCGCCTAACGGGCCACGAGGACTTCAAACTGCGGGTGGGCGATTACCGTGTTGTCGTCCGCATAAACAAGGCTAAAGGACGCATTTTCGTAAGGCTTATCGGCCACCGAAAGCGAGTCTACAAAGACCTCAGGTAGCCATCAGGCTGAGGTGGGATTTATATTCTTCACCCAAAATAACATTAGGAGATGAAAAAATTACTACAGCACAACACCCCCGAGGCTACTCCTTGCGGGAAGCCCGCCGCGCTCATAGGCCGCACGGAAGACATACAGAAAATCGTGATGGGCCTCTACTTCAGGACGAGGGAGCTTGAGAAGGGGGAGGTAGAGCTGGCGCGCGACGTCCAGCAGGAAACCGACGAGGGGAGGCGCGCGCCAATGCGCGACAACCTGGAGAAGGTCCGCGCCGAACTCAAGACCGTGCGCGAGACGATGAACGAGTGGGGCGCGAAGCAGGCGCCGTCGGACTACAAGTCAGCGGCCGTGAAGGGCAGCACAATAGGCTTTGTCACGGCCGGGGCGAGCCTCCTCATAGAAGGCGCCGTCATCAGTGTGCTTGAGGGCGTCCAGCAACTGCAGTTCCTTGCGCACGGGCTCTACGAGTGGGCGTTCCTCGGGCTGATGGGCCTGGGGCTTGCAGTCAGCGTCGGCGCAACCATGGACGGGGTGTATTCAGTACGCTCCGGGGTGGACCACTGCGAGAGGATGGTCGACCAGGCGGTGGGCGAAATCCTGAAGGCGCAGGGCATGGGCTGCGGGTACTGGGCGCGCAGGAAGGCGCGCTGGATGTTCATGAACAACATCCGCATCACGCCCAGCAGCGTCCTGCTCCCGAAGAGCGAACTGCTTGACAGCGCGAACGAGGCGCTGAAGGCGGACGAGCCGCGCGACTATTCCCGCGGGGACATATACGTCAAGGTGAACCCCGACGCAACAGCCATCTACAAGAAGAACGGCCGCCCCATCGTAGTGAAGTGCGCTGAGGGCTTCGGCGTCTGCGGCGAGGACGGCGAGTTCACCGGATTCGCCAACTACTCGTCAAACAACATGAACCTCACCTCGCTCCAGAGGAGGCTCGAGCACATAAAGCACTACCTGATGAAGGAGCCGCAGCTCAGCCAGCAGCCGCAGGCCGTCGTGCGCGGGTTCTGACCAGCAACGCATTTATACACCCTTTTGCCAACAAATTAGCGTGTTTCTCGACCGAACCGATGTCCTCATTATAGAGGAGCTCTCGCGGAACAGCCGGGTCATGCTTAAGACGATGGCCGAGCACGCCAACGTCTCAATCAAGAAGGTGGGCTACAGGCTGAAGAACCTCGAGAAGAAGCTCGGCATCCACTACACAATAGAGCCCGAGCTCACGACCACCGGCCTCCCCTACGAGTTCCTCGTGCGGGCGAAGCTGAACGCCAAGCCTGACGTGAAGCACCTCAGGGAGCTCCTGCTCCCGATGCCGAACATCCAGTTCGCTGCGCTTGCCGACGGCGACTTCGACCTCTTCATGTGGGGCCTTGCGCCATCCTCCTCCGCCTATTCCCAGAAGGTGGAGCCCGCAATCCGCGCAGGGCTGGAAGACTACCTCTCCGAGTGGAATGCGCACCCGCTCCTCGCGCGGCGCGCGGGCTTCTTCCCGGTGGACAACGCGCTCATCAGCACGCTCGCAATCCGCGAGTCACGCAGGAAGGTGCTCCGCATCCTGAATGAGAACTCGCGCATACAGGTGATAAACCTAGCGGAGATGCTCGGCGTGGAGGATTCCACCGCGGAATACCACCTCAAGCGCGCCAGGCCATTCATAAGGCGCTTCACCGCCTACTTCGAGGGCAGGGGCGACTTCCTGCACATCGCCCGCTTCCTCCAGCTGCGCGGCAAGGGGATGGACTTCCAGGTGGATGGCAGGCGCATCTCCGAGCTCTACCTGAAGAACGACCCGCGCCTCTTCAACCGCCTCGTCTATGCGGCAACGCCATCTGGCGGCTTCGACACCTTCCTGTTCGAGAACTTCACATCCCTCGAGGACCATGAGGCGTTCGAGGAGAGCATCAAGTCGCACCACAACATTATAGGCAAGCACGAAAGCGCGAAGATTACGAAGGTGCTCAAGGGCGCAATCCCAATACGCAAGGTTGACTTGTCCTCGGAATGCAAATACCTGCTCTCCCCCGCGGAAGTGCCGGGAGATTGACATGCCCCGCCTATCCGCCCGACGGCTCTTCTTCCTCTATGCACACCCCTGCGGAGAAGTTTTAATCCGCAAGAAGCGCATGGCGCGCAGCCAGCTCCTTTCCATCCGCCGCTCCCTTCTCAAACATGAGCTCCCGCACCAGCCTCCCCTGCTTTTCTCCACCGCGATGGGGCAGCTCGCACTCACCGCTTCCCAACTGCATCATTCATCCATCGACTCCGCAGTAATCCGCCAATATTTCTGGCATGGCCACGACAAGCTCGTAGGCAAGAATGCGCTGTGCCGCATCCTCCCTGCCCGCATAATAAAGGCAAACGGCCGCCGCGCGCTCGTCTCAACCCCTGCGGGCCTGAGAAACGTTAATATCCCTTTCATCGGCAAAGTTAAGCCCGGGGACACGGTAACCGTGCATTACAGTTATGCCTGCGAGAAAATCCCGCCGGCTGACTTTAGGCGCCTGTGGAGGATGAAAAGATGAAAATTGGTGAAAGAAGCAAGGGCTTCGCCTTCGTTTTCGCAACTGCAGTAATCTCCGGCGTTTCCATCTTCCTGAACAAGTTCGCGCTCGCCTCCTTCAACCCCTTCGTCTTCACAACTTTGAAGAACTCCGCCGTATTGCTCTTCCTTTTGGCAGGCCTGCTACTCACCCTACGCTACAAGGAGCTCCTCTCCATGAAGCTGCGCGACTGGCGCAACCTGCTCCTCATCGGCATAATTGGCGGCTCCATCCCATTCCTCCTGTTCTTCTGGGGGCTTTCGCAGACTTCTGCGGCAAATGCCTCCCTTCTCCAAAAATCCGTCTTCCTTCCCGCCTCCGCGCTCGCCTTCCTCGTCCTCAAGGAGAGGCTCAGCAAGCTGCAGCTCGCAGGCACATGCCTTCTCTTCATCGGCGCAGCACTTTTCGCAGGCTTCAGCTTCACCACGCTCGCAGCCGGCGACCTGGCGATAATTGCCGCCGTGCTTCTCTGGTCCGCAGAGGACGTAATCTCGAAATACGCCCTGCGCAGCGTCTCCTCAAGCACCGTAGTTTTCGGCAGGATGTTCTTCGGCTCGCTCGTGATGGTCTGCTTCCTTGGGGCAACCTCCCAGCTGCCCAACCCCGCCGCACTCACGGCGAATCATTATCTCTGGCTCTTGCTCACTTCGCTCCTGCTGCTCGGCTACCAGCTCACATTCTATTCGGGCCTGGCAAGGCTGAAGGTCGGCGAGGCGGCTGCAGTCCTCGTCTTCGGCAGCGTCGTGACGACGGCGCTCTCGCTCAGCATCGGCATCCTCCCAGGCGTCTACGAGCTTCTTGGCGCGGCGGCAGTAACCATTGGCGTTGCGGCGGTCGCCATATCTCCGCTTTATAAACTTGGAAAACAGGAAGAAATAGCGCCAATGACGATATGAACAACCGCTGACCCGCAAGGGAATGACGTCGTCGACAGAAGCGGAGGCGCATATTCCTTTTCGGTGCCGCCCCTTCGGGGACGCTCCTCGACTTCGTCTCGTCGCTCGACATCCTAAGCTTCTGCTTTTTCTATATTCACCGTAATTTCCCACACGCTCCAAGGCACGCCGCTTTCGCGGAGCTTCCTCATCGCATGCCCCTTCGTTATCTTGTTGTTAGAACAGTTGGCCAGGCATTCTACCTCGTGATACCGTTTCTCTTCCACCAGCTTGTCTACATCTTTCGGGGCGGCTTCATCATACTTCTCGTGCGCGAAATCCCATAACGCTTCCCTTCCGATGATTTGTGCGACGCCCCATACGGCAGCATAATTGCCCCTTTCCGCCAGTGTCTTCATTCCGCCTTTGACAACCTCGTCAAAGCCGGCACCTTTCCCTTCGATGAAGTGTATTATGTCAAGCGTATTCCCTGTTTTTACTAGCCTGTCCAGTTCCCGCAGCCTAGCTGATTCTATACTATGGAGTTTGGTCGTCTGCATTCCATCACCAACTCACTTTTTAGATCTGGAACAATATATATCCGCGCCTGCGACGGCGAGGCGCCGGGGGTTTCTCGGGCGGAACCGCATTATGCTTTTTAAATCAGGGCATATGAGAGAATAGCATGGACTTCCTGCGCCAGCTCGAGGGGGCGGCCTTCGGGATGGGCGATGGCGTAATCTGCGCCCTAGGAATGATAGTGGGCACAGCGGCTGCCACTTCGGATCCCAGGGCCGTAATCATGGTCGGGCTCGTCGGAGGCGTTGCGGACGCATTCGGGAATTCCATCGGCTTCTACATCTCGCAGTCCGCTGAGCGGGGCGTCCAGAAGAACGAGGTGAGGGGTGGGAAGAGGACGCGCGTTCATACGACGTCCGAGAACATAATGAACGGCGTTGCCTCCTTCATCAGCACGATAGTAATATTCACGATAATCGTCGCCCCATACCTCATCTTCCCGCTGGGCACAGCAATATGGGTCTCCTTCATAGTGGGGCTTGGGATGCTTGCCCTGCTTGGCGCTTATGTTGCAGGGCTGAGCAGGGAAAACAGGCTCACCACGGCGCTGGAGTATGCAGTCCTCGGGCTCGTAGGTGCCGTAGTAAGCTATCTCGTCGGCTACAGGCTCGGAACGATGCTTGGGCTCCAGCACGCCTGAACTCACACTCGAGCTTGCTGAATCTACGCGGGGGCCTTGGAGGGCCTGAGCTCCTTGAGCGCCTCTTCAACCGACTTGTTGCCGAGCGTTATTGCGGATATGGCGTTGCACATTCCCACAGCTTCCTCAAGGGGCTTTTGGTGGATATTCCGCCCGGTCGCGTTCCCGGAAGCGCCGCTGACGTGAATCTGTTCGTGCAGCTGCTTGAGGAACTTCGCCGAATCGGTCGAAGAGCCGCCGGCGCACACGACGCGCGTCCTGCCCGCGGCAACGACCGCTTCCTTGAAGATCTGCGCGGAGTCCGCTCCCGCTTTGCTCGGGTAGTTGACTTTCACGAAATCTGAGCCCAGCGTCACCGCAGCTCCGGTCGCGCCCGCAATCAGGTGGGGGTCCTTCTCATCCTTGACCGCCTTGCCGCGCGGGTAAATCCAGAGGACCACGAGCAGGCCGTTCGCGTGAGCGTCGCGGATTATCTCCATCGCCTGCTTGAGCATCTTGTGCTCGTATTCGCTTCCCAAATAGACAGTGTACCCCACCACGAGAACCTTGAGCCCCGAGTTCCTCTTGAATTCCACAACCTGCCCGACGCTCGTCATCTGCGAGCTGTACGGGTCCTGCTGCTCGGTCTTCACGAGGTGCGTCTTGGAGTTGAGCTTAATCAGGTATTGGATGCTCGGGTAGTCCGCGCCGTACCGCGCGGCGAGGCCGAGCTGTATGGCGAATACGCCGATGGTGCCCTTGCTCGCAATGCGGAACATATGCTCCGGGTCGTTATCGTCAGCGGCGATTCCCGCACCACAAAAATCGTCGTTGAGGTGCTCCACTTTCTGGTCCCCCGCGAACAGCATTAGCCTTCCCGTGCCGCGCGTCGCGGCAATGAAGTTTTTCGCGTACTCCGCCCTCATGTTTGGCGGGACGTCAAGCGGCACTTTCACGTCTTTCACTTCCATGCAACACACCCCTCATGCTTTCAAATACGATTCCACTTTCTTCACGAGCTCCGTGTTCCCGAGGTAAATTGGCGTCCGTTGGTCCGAGTGGGTCGGCTTGATTTCAAGCAAGCTCTTCCTGCCGTCGCTGCCATAACCCCCCGCCTGCGCGATGATGAACGCCATCGGGTTAGCCTCGCAGAGCACGCGCAGTTTCCCGTCCGGCTTGTCCGTCTGCGCAGGGTACGTGAAGATGCCGCCGTACTTTAGCAGCGTGTTCACGTCGCTCACCATGCAGCCGTTGTTGCGCGACTTCATGTCCGTCTTCTCGATTTCCGCCATGAATCTCGCGAAGCCGGGAAGCCATTTTTCCTTGCGGCCGCCCGGAACGTAAACCGCCGGCTTCTCCGGAAGCCTGATTCCTTCCGCGCGCAACAGGAACTGCTTGCCGTCGAAAATGAATTCGTTGACCCCCTTGCCCCACGTCGCTACCATCGTCGTCACGGGCCCGAAGAGCAGGTAGAGCGCCGCCTTCTGCTCTTTTCCCGGGGCAAGCGCGTCGCTTCCGCCGAAAATTGCGACGATGGTCCCCATCGCGAGATTCGTCTTGATGTTGGACGAGCCGTCCATCGGGTCTATGCACACCGCGTATTTCGCCCCGCCTGCAACCTTGACGATTTCCGGCTGCTCTTCGGTGAATATTGCGCAAACACGCTTGGACGCCACCAGCTTTTCGAGAATTGTCTTGTCCGCCCACACGTCGAGCTTCATCTGCTCTTCGCCGTAGACATTGGATGTGCCCGCGATTTCGGGTACTTGCGTGAGGAACCCGCCCCGGAGGGTCGGTGCCAAATCCGCAAAAAATGTGATGATGTCCGCGACGCCTTTCTCCACCTTATCCGCTGCAAGCTTCTGCGTCAGGTTCACGAAAATCCCCCCCTCGCGGTCTTAATCAGGCTAATAGCAGTCTTTCCTGCGACCATCTATACTCACCAATAGGGATTTGTTCAGAAACTTTAAAAGCGCTCCCTCACCAATCCGTGCCTGCCCGTTGATCCGGCGACTGCAGAAGACGCATAACTGGGCGTAACTAAGTTGGCGTTTTGCGCTCAGCCATGCTGCTGCTTCACGTTTTCATACAGCTCGCTCAGCATAGTAACGGTTTTGTAAACATCCGAAGTCTTTACTGCCGGCGCGATATCCCTGATTTGCTTTATCGCGTCAGAGTACATCCCGGGATTGTCGCCGAACGTTTGCGCCATTGTGTCGAGCGACTCCAGCACTCCGCATCTCAGCCAGGTGCTGATGTCCTGAGATGGCTTGAAGAACGGCCCCAGAACCCCCTCCAGCTTCTCCAGTGTATCTGGCTTCAGCTTTGAAAGCGCGCCTATTTGGTCCTTCCACGCCAAGGGAAATGAAAGGTGAGGGTCCTTCCAGTCCGCAAGTGCATACATTGCTCCAGCGGACTTGTGCCCGTCCGTCATGCTGTCCTCCAGGCGCTTCACAAGCTCAAACGCCATATCCCTGCTCACCATCGCATTGAACTTGTTCAGGGATTCTGGGTCATTGCGCTTGAGCAGCTGCTCAGCCGCGTGCTTATCCGCAGGCTCCCTTATCCTTGAAAGCCAATCGGCACCCGCACCGTGCCTGAATGTAGTAGCCATACATAAAACTGCGCTGTCAGAGAATATAAATCCGCGTTGCATCCGCTTACCGCCAATCCGGCTCCGCATCACCTTATTAATTCTGACGTCGAAGATATGTCGCTCGGCTTGTGACTCGGCCGGCGGTGATTTCTGTGGTTGAACTGAAGCCTTTGGGTCCTGCGAAGTGGCAGGTTCCCTCCGAGGGGAAGATTCCGGTCTGGCTCTATGCGAACAGGGAGCTGGCGGAGAGCATGGGCCGCGACCGCACGCTCTGGCAGGCGCAGAACGTCGCGAAGCTGCCCGGAATCATCAAGGCATCGGAAGTGATGCCCGACGGCCACGAGGGCTACGGATTCCCGATTGGCGGTGTGGCTGCGTTCGACATGGAGGACGGAATTATCTCACCCGGCGGAGTTGGCTATGATATTAACTGCGGCGTCAGGATGATACTCACGAACCTCACTGTTGCTGAAGTCAAGCCGAAGATTGGGGACCTGATGTCCAAGCTGTTCGCCAACATCCCTTCAGGCGTCGGAAGCAAGGGAAGAATCCGGCTCACGAAGGAGGAGTTGGCTGCGCCGCTCCGCGAGGGGGCGCAGTGGGCCATCTCGAAAGGTTATGGCTGGAAGGAGGATTCGGAGCGGATTGAGGAGAACGGCAGGATGGAAGGGGCGGACCCGTCGAAGTGCAGCGACATGGCGATGAAGCGTGGCGCCCCGCAGTTCGGCACGCTTGGCGCAGGAAACCACTTTTTGGAAGTGCAGAAGGTTGCGGAAATCGTGGATGAGAAGACTGCGAAGGCATTCGGAATCGAGGCGAAGGACCAGGTAGTGATAATGCTCCACTGCGGCTCGCGTGGCTTCGGGCACCAGGTCTGCGACGATTACATCCGCGTCATGCTGCAGGCGTCGCAGAAATACGGAATCAATTTGCCTGACAAGGAATTGTGCTGCGCGCCAATCAACTCAAAGGAGGCGCAGGATTACGTCGGCGCGATGTATGCGGCAGTAAATTACGCTTTCTGCAACAGGCAGGTTATGACGCACTGGATAAGGGAAACGTTCCAGGATGTCTTCAAGAAATCGCCTGATGCGCTCAACATGCACATTGTCTACGACGTGTGCCACAACATCGCAAAATTCGAGGAGCACAAGGTGGACGGCGGAGCCAAGCAAGTCTGCGTGCACAGGAAAGGCGCGACAAGGGCTTTCGCAGCCGGAAGGAAGGAAATTCCGCAAATCTACAGGAGCGTGGGGCAGCCCGTCATCATCCCCGGGAGCATGGGAACGGCGAGCTACCTGCTCGTGGGAAGCGAGGGCGCGATGAATGAGAGCTGGGGCTCCACCTGCCATGGCGCAGGCAGGACGATGAGCCGCCACGAGGCAATCCGGAGGTATCCCGCAGGGATGGTTGAGGGCGAGCTGCAGAAGAAAGGAATCGTCCTGAGGGCGACGGGAAAGGAAATCATCTCCGAGGAGGCATCGGGCGCTTACAAGGACGTTTCAGCAGTCGTCTCCAGCGTGCAGGAGGCGGGGCTCTCCCGCATCGTGGTCCGGCTCGAGCCCATGGGCGTTGCGAAAGGATGAGCCTCCGACGGGGAATAAGGCTTATAAAGCCGAAGAGGGGAATTCTTCTACATCTGTACTAATGACGCGAGGTTGATGCGATGAACTGTAAGTATCTTTTCGCTTTCGCCGTGCTTCTTACGGCGGGAATTGTGTTTTTCGGATGCTTGCAAATTGGTGCGAAAGCATGCAAGCTGGACTCTGACTGCAAGGGTTGGCAGACCTGCGACGTGCAGAGCGGCCGCTGCCTTCTGAGCACGGGCTTCTGCGACGCCGACAAGGACTGCAACGACTCGGTTAAGCAGTGCAACACGGCGACGCATGCGTGCATTTACAGGGCTGGCTTCTGCGCCTCGGACTACGACTGCCCGGTTTGGGAATCGTGCGACACGTCCGCGGGCGAGTGCGCCGTGAAGGCGGGCTACTGTGCCAACGACGCGGGCTGCACCCAGTGGATGGCATGCAACCAGAGCACGCACGTCTGCCTCGCAAGGGGAGGCCTGTGCGAGGATGATTATGACTGCGGAGCATGGCAGAGCTGCAATTCTACTCTGCACAGGTGCTTTGCCACGGCCAGCGCCTGCGACCTTGACGTGGAGTGCAACAGGTGGGAAACCTGCAACACGGGCTCCCACACCTGCCAGGTGAAGTCTGGCTTCTGCAACAACGACCTGCAGTGCGACCAGTACCACATGTGCGATTATACCACGCACAAGTGCGAGCCGAAGAGCGAATACTGCTTCGGAGACGCACAGTGCAACTCCTGGCAGTACTGCGACACCGACAGCCACCTCTGCCAGGCGAAAGCGACCTACTGCAACGACAACAGGGACTGCGCGACATGGCAGTACTGCTTCGACGTGACGCACACCTGCGCGACTGCGGTGAGCTACTGCGCCGACGACACCGAGTGCGGCGGCTGGCAGGCATGCGACCTCAGCACGCACGCATGCAGGCTGAAGACAGGCTTCTGCGGCAGGAACGAGGACTGCACCCAGCCATCGAACATCTGCGACCTCGCGCCAGGGAGCCCGACGCTATACAAGTGCGTGCCAAGGGGCGCGCCCTGCAGCACCAACAATGACTGCCCGGGAACCGAGTGCGACCTCTACAACCACAGGTGCAGGGGCTAGGCGCAATAGTAAAGGGGGCGCAAGCCCCCTTTCTGCTTCTTTTTTAAATTCCCCGCCCTAATTGCTAGCAGGTGATTTGCTTGCCCAAGGCCATTTTCATCGTTTGCGACGGGATGGGCGATTTGCCCGACCCTAAGTTCGGGGGAAAGACGCCGCTCCAGGCGGCGAAGAAGCCGAACATGGATAAGCTGGCAGCGGAGGGGATATGCGGCCTACTGCATTCCGTGGGCGGGGGCAGGGTTCCCGGGAGCGACACCTCTCACCTCGCCATCTTCGGCTATCCGCCCGACAGGTATTACACAGGAAGGGGTACGTTCGAGGCGCTGGGCGCAGGGCTGAAGCTCGAGCACGGCGACGTGGCATTCAGGTGCAATTTCGCCACGGTTGGGAAGGGCATGAAGCTGATTGACAGGAGGGCGGGAAGGATAAGCAGCAGCGAGGCGAAGGAGCTGGCGAAGCTCTTCGACGGCATGGTAATCGGCGGCGTGAAGGTGATATTCAAGGCTACGGTTGAGCACCGCGCAGCGCTTGTCCTGCGCGGCAAGGGCCTTTCCTGGAAGGTTTCGGACGCAGACCCCCACGACGCCGTGGGCGTGCCCGTGCTCACGGTGAGGCCGCTTGACGGCTCGCCTGAGGCAAGGAAGACCGCGGACGTGCTGAACGAATTGGTAGCAAAGTCGCACGGGCTTCTGAGCAGCCACCCAATCAACAAGGAGAGGGCGAAGAAGGGGGAGCCGCAGGCGAACATCCTCCTGCCGAGGGGGGCGGGCGTGTTCGAGAAGGTGCCGTCCCTGAAGGAGAGGTTTGGGATAAGGGCGGCGTGCGTCGCAGGCGGCGCGCTCTACAAGGGAGTCGCGAGATACGCTGGGATGGACGTGCTGGAAGTGAAGGGCGCGACAGGCAACGCGAACACGGACGTGATGGCGAAGGGGAAAGCGGCGCTGGCTGCGCTGAAGGCCGGCTACGACTACGTTTTCATCCACGTGAAGGCCACGGACAATTTCGGGCACGACGGTAAGTTCAGGGAGAAGGCAAAGATGATTGAGAAGATAGATTTGATGGTCGGCCTGCTGCTGAAAGGCGCGCCGAAAGACGCATACATCGCAATCACTGCGGACCACACCACGAGCTGCATGAAGATGAGGCACTCGCACGAGCCCACCCCGTTCGCCCTGCGCGGGCCCGGAATCCGCGTGGACGGCGTGAAGAAATACGACGAGCTTGAGTGCGCGAAGGGCGGGCTCGGGCACATCGCGGGAATCGACGTGATGCCCATGTTCGCCGACCTGCTCGGCAAGGCGCACACATACGGGTCCTAGGATGAAGAGCCACCGCTTCCTCGAGCACACCGCGGACGTCCTTTTAGAGGCAAGCGGCAGCTCGTTTGAAGAGGCGGTGGAGGCTGCGGCGGACGCGCTCTTCGAAACCGTTGCTGACGTGAAGAAGCTGGGCGAGGAGAAGAAGGTCGAAATCAGCGAGGAGGCGCAGGATTTGGGTAGCCTCGTGGTCTTCACGCTCTCCGACCTGCTGAGCGAGATGGATGCGGAAGAAATATTCCTGAAGCGGCTGAAGGTGGAGAAGTTCGAAAAGGCGGAGGGCAATTTCATCCTGGAAGGGACGGCCTACGGCTCACCGCAGAAGAGGGAGCTTGGGAACACGTCGGTGAAGGCGGTTACGCACCACCTGCTGCAGGTTGAGGAGAAAAACGGGAAGTGGAAAATCCGGCTTCTGCTCGACATCTAGGGAGCGCCTATCCTGTCAAGCTCCGCCTTCACAGCGCGCAATTCCTCGCCAGTCGTCACCACACTGATGTAAGAGGAATTCCCGCTCGAAGTCACTTGTATTTTCGCTAGGAACGGCCCAAGCCTGCCTCCGGCCGGTGCCATCGCATTGAGCAGGCTTATTGCCGTGACTGCCTTTTCCCTGAGCAAAACTGCATTCTCCGGCGTGTCCACGCGCAACAGCGCCTTCACGGCAACGCCCGAGGCGTTCTCCTTCATCTGGAGCCCGGCGGAATCGAGGCTTGCGAAGGCATCCGAGCCCAGCGGCCCTACTGCGGAGGCGAGTCCGCTGCGCACCGTAGGAGTAATAGCCGAGGCAACAAGGATTTCGGAGCTCGAATCCATCTCATTGAGAACCCCCATTATCTTCGCGTTCTGCGCAGCATTTCCCCGCGTCCCGGCCTTCACGTCAATCGCCGCCTTCACCGCTGGGGCATCGCCCGCGACAACGCAGCCGGAAACGAACGCAAGGTTCGTCCCTCCCCTCTGGAAAACCGTCGTGTCCCGGTAGGAGGACGCCAGCCAGGATGAGTTCGCCCTCACCGCTGCCTCGCCCGCAGCCATGTCCGCCGGGTTCTGGAGGATGAACGCCGAATAGCTTCCGTTCGCCTCGATTGTGAAGAATGCCGCCTTCTGCACCGTCCGCGGGTCCAGGCCTGTGCCTTCCAGCAGCCTGCCCAGCCTACCGCTTAGGCTGTCCCATCCGCTTGCCGCAGCATAGGCCTGGCTTAGGTCGTCGCCAGTTAGGACCGTGTCCAGCTTGAACACCGCAACCACCGTTGCATCCGACGGCACGAGGCTGAATGCGTCCGGGCTGAAGGGCAGCGAGCAGCAGCCCGAAATGAGCAGGGCAAGCGCCGCGAGCAGCAGTAACCGCCTCATGGGGGCAATTTTGCGCAACTTTATTTAAATAGGGCGACGAAACTATCTGCTCGCTAGCCCCGTCATCTAGTGGTCAAGGATGGCAGGCTCTGAACCTGCACACATCGGTTCGAATCCGGTCGGGGCTATGATGATAGACGAAGAGCTTCTTGGCGTGAAGATTAGGCGCGCGGGGAAGAATTTCAGGGTCAGCCTTTTGGGCGGCCCTTCGCAGGGCCTGGTTGCCTGGAAGCGGACGCTCGCGAAGCTCATTGACGACAAGGTATTGCTCGAGCCCGAGGCGGGGAAGGCGCTCATGCAGAGGGACGGCGACGTTACCGTTTATGAGGTGATGAACCTCTCCAAATCCCTGCCGGCGCTCAAGGCGATAGACTCGAAGGTGAAGGTCGCGTGCGACATAACCCTCCTGAACTACGGCATAATCTCGGCAACTGACACAGGCGAGCTCTTCATGACCTATGGCCATGACCACGAGAAGCCGTTCGGAGAGGTTTATTCCGTGCTCGCGGGCAGCGGCTTCCTCATGCTCTACCAGCCGGGGACGAACGTTTCGCGTGCCGTGAGCATGCGGAAAGGCGACGAGTATTACATCCCGCCGGGATGGGTGCACAGGTCGTATTGCGGCGACGAGGGCATGGTGCTGGTCGGCTTCGTGCCGCATGAAGCGGGGCACAACTACGATGCCGTGAAAGGAAAGGGGTTCCCCTACCACATATTCTATGATGAGGCCAAGCAGGAGGCTTTCTTCAGGCACAACCCCGGCTTCGGGAAATCGGAGCTGCAGGTGCTACGGGCGAAAAAAAGGCCGATAGGTGCCATGGAAAAATACCTCGTGGCGCCCGAAGAGCTGCGCAGGCTGCTCGAAATGAGAGTCTAGCTCTGCAGCGGAATCTCGCCCTTCGCTATCTTCCCGTCCAGTTCGTCCTTTCTCTCCTTCAGCTTAACGAGGCGGGCGTTCATCATGTCCTCGAACTTCGAGCGCTTTGTCTCCAGCTCGGCGAGGCCCTTTGGCCACTGCTTGTTCCTGAACTGCGCCACGCCCGTGTTGCCATCCCCGTAGTAGACGATGAAGCCCTTGTTTTCCGCTATGTTCTTCTCCTTGTTCCTGTTTATCCACATCTGCGCGACCAGGACGTCGCCTCTCGAGTTGAAATACGCGCATGTCCCTTCCTTTGGCTCCCAAAGCACGCTCACCTTCTTGTTTGTGATGTGGTGGAACTCGCGCTTCTCCTTCCTGTCATCCTTCACCCTTTCGAGCAGGTCCTTCTTGTCCCTGCCCAGGTTGTGCTCCGTTATCGGGATGCCGTTATCGAGGCACCATGCCGCCTTCACCATCTTGGCGGGTATTTCTATAATCTCCTGTGACTTCGAGATTTTGCCAAACGCATGTATCTCCTTCTGCGCCCGCTCCGCGCCCTCGTTCAGCTTGGACGCAGTCTTCCCGCCAACAGTGCCACCGACGCCGATGCCTATAAGCGCCGCAGCGGCGAGCGCGGGAAGCGTGATTGGCAGGCCGAGCGCAATTACGACAGCAGTTAGCGATACTTCTCCGGCGACGCCAGCGACGGAGCCGGCCGACCAGCCCCTGCCGAATATCTGCCGCCAGGTGTAGGGCCTTATCTCCTTCTCGCCGTATTCGTCCAGCGCCCGCGTAACGGTCTGCAGCTCGTTTTCCCGCTTTTCCCTCTCGGCTGCGGGGCTTGGCAGTACCGCCTGAATCGTGCTGAGCTCGGCCCTCCACGTCAGCTGGTCTGCCTCGGTTTTCGCCTCGCCCAGCTTCTTGACTACGGCCTTCTGATAAGCATCGAGAGTCTTAATAGCCTCCAATTCCGCGACGAGAAGCTCACGCTTCAGCGAGAGCGCCTCGGCCCTCCCGGTTATCTCCTTGGCCTTGCCGAAGAATGGGAGTTTCTTCTTGTCCAGTGCGCGCTTTAAGGAATCCTTCTGATTTTCGGAAAGGCTCAGCCCAGTCCTGCTGATGAGCGCCTCCTGCTCCTTCGAGAGCGGCCTTCCCTCTTCCATCGCCTCGAACGCGCGCTTCAGCACTTCCTGCTTAACCGTGAGCGGCTTAAGTCTTTCCACAGAACCGGGCATCCAAGACCACCGCCTAAAAATGCTCATCCGCTCTATAAATAGCTAACCCTTTGCCGCAGAGGGCAGCGTTTCCCTGAAGAACTTCGCCCTGGCCCCCTTTGCGAACTCCGCGAGGAGGAAGGCGGAAAGCGACACGACAGTTATCACCACCCAGTCGTTCAGGCTCAGCGGCACTGTCCTGAACACGGCCTGCAGCGGCGGAAGGTAAATTACGGCGAACTGCCCCACGAGCGTGGAAACGAAGGCGAGGTTCATCCAGCTATTCGAGAAGAGGCCTATCCTACTCAGCGTCGCCTCCTCCGAGCGCATGCTCAGCACGAACCAGTGCTCAAACATCACGAGCGTGGTGAACGCCATGGTGCGGGCGTAGGCTTCCCCGCCTCCGAAGGAGAGCAGGTAAAGCCCGAGCGTCCCAAGGGTGATGACGATGGAGATGGTGGTGATGAAGATGAAGTTCCTGCGCGTGAGAACCTGCTCCTTGGGGTTGCGCGGCGGGCGCAGCATCAGGCCCGGCGATGCGGGCTCAACGGCAAGGGCGAGCGCGGGCAGGCCGTCCGTGACCAGGTTCAGCCACAATAGCTGGAGCGGGAGAAGCGGCAGCGGCAGGTTTGCCACCGTCGCGAAGAACATCACCATTACCTCGCCGATGTTGCAGGAGAGCAGGTAGACGACTGCCTTCTTTATGTTGTCGTATATGACGCGGCCCTCCTCCACCGCATGGACGATGGTCGCGAAATTGTCGTCCAGCAGTATCATGTCGCCCGCTTCCTTCGCCACGTCCGTCCCGGTTATGCCCATCGCCACGCCAATGTCCGCCAGCTTGAGCGCGGGCGCGTCGTTCACCCCGTCGCCCGTCATCGCAATCACGAGCCTCTCCGCGCGCAGCGCCTTCACGATGCGCTGCTTGTGCGCCGGAGAAACGCGGGCGTATGCGGCTATCCTCGTGGCCTCTTTCGCGAGCTGCGCGTCGCTCATCGCGTCAAGCTCCTCTCCGGTAATTACTGTGGAGCCCGGCAGCAGGATGCCAAGCTCCTTCGCGACCGCAACTGCCGTGTCCTTGTGGTCGCCCGTTATCATCACTGTGCGGATTCCCGCCTGCTTGCAGAGGCGCACCGCGGCCTTCGCCTCCGCCCTCGGCGGGTCAATCATGCCGACGAGACTGACAAAGACGAGGCCGGATTCCAGCCTCTCGACTGCGACGCGCTCTGCCCTGCCCGGAATCCGCCTGTATGCCACCGCGAGGACGCGCAGCGCGTCCGTTGCCATCCTCCGCGTCTCCGCATGGATGCGCTTCCTGTCTTCTCCAGTGAGCCGCACCTCCTCCCCATCCTTCATGATGTGCGTGCATTTCGCAAGCAGCGTCTCAGTTGCGCCTTTCGAATACACCTCGAGCCCGTCAGCCGAGCGGTTCGCTGTGCTCATCATCTTGCGCTCTGAGTCGAACGGCAGCTCGGCAACGCGCCTGCGCTCCTTCGCCAGCTTCCCGAGGTCGAAGCCGGCCTTCGCCGCAGCTACGAGCAGCGCGCCCTCGGTCGGGTCCCCGAACACATGCCAGCTTCCCCCGTTCTCTAGCTTCGCGTTGCTGCAAAGCGCGCCAGCGCGCAGGGCCAGTTCGAGGTCTGGCTCGCGCCTCAGGTCAATGCGCTTGCCCGCGCGGTAGAAGTCGCCGCTCGGCGCATAGCCCTCCCCGCTGACCGAATACTCCTTCCCGTAGCACCATATCCTCCGCACCGTCATCTCGTTCCGCGTGAGCGTCCCGGTCTTGTCCGAGCAGATTACTGAAGTGGAGCCCAGAGTTTCAACCGCAGTCAGCCGCCTGACTATCGAGTTCTTCGCAGCCATCCTGCCCAGCCCCACTGCAAGGGAGATGGTGACTATCGCAGGCAGGCCCTCTGGGATGGCAGCGACCGCAAGCGCAACGGAGGTCAGGAACATGTCGAACCAGGGCAGGGAGCGCAGCACGCCTGCGATGAAGACTATCGCAGTCACTGCAAGGAAGACGATGCCTATCTGCTTCCCGAGGCGGTCCAACTTCTTCTGCAGCGGAGTTTCCTCCTCGGGCGTTTCCTGCAGCATCTCTGCTATCTTGCCCATCTCCGTCTTCATGCCGGTCGCTGCGACGGCCGCGGAGCCCCTGCCGCCCGTTATGACCGTGCCCATGTAGAGCATGTTCTTCCTGTCCGCGAGGTAAGGGCTGCCCTTCAGGCTCGCGGTGTGCTTCGAAACTGGCCTCGACTCGCCCGTGAGCATGCTCTCGTCCGCCTGCAGGCTCACGGATTCCAGGATGCGGCAGTCAGCGGGTATGCGGTCGCCGGTCTCGAGCAGCACCACGTCGCCGGGCACGAGCTCGCGGACCGGGACGAGCATCTCCTCGCCGTTCCTCCTCACCCTCGCCTTGGGCGCCGCGAGCTTCTTCAGCGCCCGGACCGCCCTCTCCGCCTTGTATTCCTGCGCGAAGCCGAATGCGGCATTAAGAATAACGACGACCATTATTGCGCTCGCGTCAAGCCACTCGCCAAGCAGCCAGGCCACGACTGCCGCGACAATCAGGATTACTATGAGGAACTGCTTCAGCTGGTCCAGGAACATTGAAACTGGCGACTTCCCGGGCTTCTCCCTCAGCTCGTTGGGCCCGTGCCTCTCCATGCGGGAGGCCGCCTCCCGGCTCGTGAGCCCTTCCAGCGAGGTGCCGAGCTTTTTCAGCGCCTCCTCGGGCGAGAGGTTGTGCCATTCCTCCATAGCGGGCTTTTGGCTCGGTGGATTTTAAAGCAGTATCGAAACCGAGTAGCCCGCGAGCACCACGAAGGCAATCAGGAGCATCAGCGAGAGCAGGAGCACCGCGAAGCGGAGCGAGCCGAACGAGCCTCCGACCTTCGCCTGCGCGGCGGCAAGGGAAGTGCGCGAGTTGGCCACGTCCGCCCTCACCGCGCTCATGTTCTGCTTCAGCTGTGCGGCGTTTGCGGCCAAGCCCCCGAAAGATGAGGACGCGTTGCCAAAGTAGAACGAGGCGTTGCGCAAATCCCGCGCGGACGCGCTCAGCCCATCCGCGGTCCCGGCAGGGATGAGCGGCACTGCGCCGACGGAGGCCGCAAGGTTGTCGAACGACCCTGCCGCGCCTCCGGCTGCGGACGAGAGCGATGAGACTGCCGCGCTCATGTTGCCCGATGCGTCGCCCATCGAGCCCGAGGCCTGCTCCGCGGAGGCGAGCGAGCCGTCCAGGTCCGAAAGCGTCTGCGTCACGGAGGTAATCTCCAGGTCGAATGCGGACTGCACGCTGTTGATTGCGGAAAGCGCAGTGAAGTAGAAGAATATGCTGAGGACCACGCCCGATAAGCCTAGCACCGTCCCTGCCAGCGCGAAAAGCGCCTTGAGCACGGAGCGCAGGTGCATCCCTTCCACTGGGGCTGGCGCCTCCTGCGGCGCCGCGGGCTCACTTTCCGTCCTTTCCTTTCTTGCCAAGTAGCCCCTCCTCCGCAGCGATGATGCGCTCTTCCGCCTCCTTCTCAATCTTCTTTGCCCTTCTGCGCACGTAGCGCACGATTGCAAGCGCACCCGCGCCCAGCCCGGTGATGCCGAGCAGGATGATAACCAGCGCAGCAGCCACAACGGCGAGCCCGCCAAGCGCCCAGGGCCTTCTGGACCTTTCGCGGTTATATTCCGCCACCGCCGCGTTGCTCGCCTCGATGGCTTTCGACTTCGCGTCCTGCGGGTCGGTGCGCAGCTCGGACTGCGCCTGCGCGAGATTCGCCTTCGCCTCTGCGAGGTTCGCGCCGACCAGCGGCAGCGGTAGGGACTCCGCCTCTGCGCGGCGAATGTCGGCCTGCGCCTGCTGGATTGCGAGCGTCGCGTTGTCCACGCTTCCCCTGAATTCCATCAGCCCCGCCTCGTCCGAATCCAGGAGCGTGGCTGCCAGCGAGAGCGAGGCGTTCGCATCGGCAAGCCTGTCCAGCGTGAGGTTGTCCTCCGCCTGCCTGAGCAGGCCGTCTGGCCTGGAGGAGTCGAAGGCCTGCGAGTAGTTCGCGGCAAGCGCCGAGAGCTCCTCTATCCTCGCGCGCTGGTGCGCCAGCTCGGAGCGGAGTGCATCCCTCCTCTGCTGCACCCCGACCTGGTATTCCGAGATGCGGGATTCGAGGGCGGTGAGGTTCGTGCGGATTCTTGCGAGCTTCTCAAGGGCCGCGGTGTAGTTCGAGTCCAGTATGAGCGTGTTCGCGTAGGAGAGCTCCATCTCCAGCGGCGTCGCGTCAAGCGGGAGGTCGTAAAGGGTTATGTTGGACTTGGCGAGCGTGAACTCGTCGCGCAGGCTAGTGTATGCGGGTATGACCGCGATGTTTATCTGCTGCCTCACCGCCCCCAGCGCGTCCGTCGCGTTGCCCTTCGCCTTGCGCGCCTCGTCGGCAGCATCGGAATACCTTGCCGAGGCGCACATCGCCTTCGCGTTTTCGTACGAAAGGAGCGCCAGGTCCAGCGAGCCCACCGGCTGGATGGTGACGTTGAGCTCATGCGCCGTCTCGTTGAGCGCGGCTACCTCATCCAGCGTGCTGTTCAGCGAGGACATCTGCGCCACAGCGTCCCCGGTCAGGGAGACGAAAGCGTCAGCCATGCTTGCGGAGGATGCCGCGGCCTCCTTGGCGTCGCCCACGAACTGCGAGGCGGTGTCCGATTCCGTTGAAGCATCCGAATATTTCTCCTGCGAGAAGAACGTTTCCGCGCTGGCGAGCGATGAGTTCGCAAGCGCAAGCCGCGCCGTCGCGAAGTCCAGCCTCGCGCTGGCGTTCTCAGCAGTCGTGCACCCGCTGCGCACGATGGCGCCTATCTTATCCTGCGCCGCAGCGAACAGGGGCAGCGTGGCGTTGTAGTCCGCGCGCACCGAGTCTATCTTGTTGCGTGTATATTCCTTCTCAAGCGCCACATCCACACTTTGGAACACGAGGACTCGGTCATTGTCATCATCCGAAACGAACAGCCTGCCCGAGGAGTCGACCGCGACGCTGCGCGGGCTGCCGAAGCCCGAGTCCGCCGGCCCGCTCGCGTTCCCTGCGAGCGAGGTGATGAAGGAGAAGTTTTTGGCAAACACCTGGACGCGGTTGTTGCCCGTGTCCGCCACGTATATCCTCCCCAAGCCATCCGACACGGCCGCGCCCGGCTGCGAGAACCCTTCGTTCCCCTCCCCCCAGCCGAGCCTGGCGATGAAGGTGTAATTCAGGTCGTATATCTGGACGCGGTTGTTGCCCGTGTCCGCCACGAGTATCCAGCCATTGCGCTCGTCGACGAACACGCCACCGGGCCTGTCGAACACGTAATCCCCGAACTGCTCGGAGCTGTATATGGAGTTTTCATAGACTCCCCCGGTCGTGAAAAGCTCGATGCGGTCGTTGAACG
>CAIXRF010000091.1 GCA_903921825.1 uncultured Microcaldota archaeon
CATCCTGTGGAGAAGGTGGAGGAAGGCAGATGGGAAAGTATTCTGGAAGACGGCGCTCGGGAAGGGAAGGCCCGGCTGGAGCATCGAATGCACCGCAATGGGGATGAAGTTCCTGGGGAAGCGGTTCGACGTGAAGATGGGCGGGGCTGACAACATATTCTGCCACCACGAGAACGAGATTGCGCAGGCCTGGGGCGCGAGCAAAACGATTTTCGCGAAATACTTCATGCACGTGAAGCACCTGCTCATCAACGGGAGGAAGATGAGCAAGTCGCTCGGCAACGTCGTGCGCCTTGACGACCTGCCGAAGCATGGCATTGAGCCTGCTGCGCTGCGGCTCTTCTACCTGACGGCGCATTACAGGCACAGGATAAGCTTCACGTGGGGGAAAATGGCGAGGGCGCAGGCCACGCTCGGGCGCTGCCGCGCCTGCGTGGCGAAGCTGAAAGCCGCGGCGAAAGAGGGGCCTGTTGGAAGCGATGTGAAGGCCGCTGCCGCAAGGGCGCGGGGCAGGTTCGTGAAGGCGATGGATGACGACCTGCAGACTGGAAAGGCGCTCGATGCAGCGTGCGGGCTTGTTGAGTTCGCTGCAAAAAAGAAAGGGTTGAATCGGCCCGGGGCGCGGCTCATACTTGCGGCGATGCGCGATTTCGACCGAACATTCGGGATGGGCCTTTTTAAGTAGGCTGGCGATAGGTTAGCTATGAGACTGATATTCGGAATCGCGCTGCTCGCGCTGGCAGCCGTTGCAATTGCGGATGTGGGGCCAGGTCCTTCGGATTTGCCTGGCATCGCAATCTACGCGACAATTGATGGCGCGCCGGTCCCAAATGACACTACGGCGCAGATGCACTGCTTCGTGAACGGGCAGGAGTTCATGGGCCCGACTGCCCAATATGAGTGCACGGATGGTGTCTGCATGGGCAGCATGTACAAGCTGTGCCCGTGCGGAAGCAGCGGGAATGCGACATTCGAGTTCAGCAGCCCCTCTTTCGGGATGAACTACACCACGGCCCCGCCGGTCCTGATTGAGCACGGGAACAATTACTACTTCAACGTGACGATAAGGACGAACAGCAGGACAGCTGGCATAACCGGCACGGGGAGCCCGCAGCCTCCGGCGCCATGCGGAAGCATCTTCATCCTCCTTGCCGCGCTGCTGGCCGTGCCGCTGCTGGCAGTGAAACGATGACGCTGCTGCTCAACGCGATAACGTTCCACGAACCGAACCAGCTCATACTGGCACTGATGGCGTTTTCCGGGGCGTATGCGATGACGTTCCTTATTGAGACACCGATATACGCCGCCTTATTGCGGAAATTCTGCACCCCGCTGAAGGCGGTCGCCCTTTCAGGCCTGATAAACTCCATCACGCTGCCCGTCGTCTGGTTCGTGCTGCCGCCGCTGCTCATCCGCAACTACCTCCTCTTCTTCGTGGTGGCGGAGCTTTTTGCGTGGCTCGGCGAAGCGTTGCTTGTGAAACTTCTGCTAGAAAAGGTTGGGTGGAAGCGGGCGCTCATCGCCGCGCTTGCTGCGAATGCGGTTTCAGCGGCTGCGGGTTTGGCGGTCGCGTTCGTGCTTGCGCCTAACGTCTGATTCGTTCTATCTTCGCAAGCACTTCGTTGAGCACGATTTTTCCCAGCCCTTTGTTCATGCGCAGCGAAGCCGCAACGTCATGGCCGCCGCCCGAGGAGATTGCGTTCGGAAGTTCCTCCTTGAGCTCCAATATCATTTTCGAGGCGTTGAAGCCTGCCGCGCGCGCGGCGGCATTTGCACGGAAGTTGATTGCGTCGCCGCCATAGCCGATTGTCACAAGCGGCCCGTGGATTCCCGGAGCCAGGGAATCGTGGAGGGCGCCAGTCAGCTTGCCCTTGGGGGGAAAGCTGCTATCCCTGGCCATCTTGGATATGTCAGCGAGGGCTACGGTGAAACCGTTGGGCAGCTGCCTCGTCCTGGCAAGCGCTTTGATGGAGGCGCGTGCCTGCTCGAGCTTGGAGATGGCGAGCCCGTAGGTCGATTCGAGCTTCTTTGCGTCGCTAAAGATGGAATTGCAGTGGGAGAGCGTGTTCCTCGGCTTAGCCGTTTCAGCCAGGTAGTCGAGGGCGAGGGAGGCGTTCCTTTCCTCTTCGGAAGGCTGGATTAGCTTGCTCCTGTCGCCTGTGAGCGCCACCCGCTGCAGGCGCCCGGCATCCAGCCCGAGTTCCTTCGCGACCTCGCCCGCGAGCAGTCCGGCGCAGTAGTCGGAAGTCCCGCCCCGCGCCAGCCAGGGGGAAACGAAAACGTCGAGGAGCTTCACGGCGTCCGCGCCCGGCGGATGGTGGTCTATCACGAGGAGCTGGGCACCCTCGGCCTTGACGCTCCTCAGCCCGTCGACGCTTTCGGGGTTTGCGCCGAAATCCACGAGGACTACGAGCGGGCGCGCTTCCGAGATTCCGCGGAGCAGCAGGATGTCCCCGGAAGCGTCGCCGTGGTTGTAGATTGCGCTGTTGTTCTGGTAGTCGCGCAGGAGCTTTTTTGCGTCATAGCTTGCCGCGCCTGCAATCGAGAGGATTGAGCAGTAGATGGAAAGCCCGGCACATATGCCGTCGGCGTCGTTGTTGTAGCGCAGGAGGATGGGCCTTCCGCACGAAACTGCCGAGCGTATGAGTTCCGCGGCTGATGAGATTTGCGGGGCTAGTCTGCGCATCACTTCATCGTCAATAAGCGGCTGCCGCACCCGCTCAGCCTCCGGAGCCGGATTCGCAGAGGGACCTGAGGTTCGGCCCTGCGATGTTGGCGCATAGCGCGGGGTTTCCGAGCTTCGTTGCGAACTGGTAGTAGCAGTTGTCCCTCATGCTCGAGCCAGGCACGTTGTCGCAGTTCGCAGGGACGCCGGACTGGATGGCCTCGTTGTAAAAGCAGACGTTCCTGCTGTTCTCATCGCTCAGGGTATCGCACGAGATCGGGCCTGAAGGGCCGGATTCGCACTGCGTGCGGAGGGTGCTGTTGGTCACTTCGCTGCAGATGGACTTGTCCGTGGAGTTCGCGGCAACCTGGAGTATGCAGTTGTCCGCAAGGTAGTTGTATACGGTAGAATTGTCCGCCATCATGCTCTTGCAAAGCGTCGCGTTCATGCGCTCGAGCGCGAGCTGCGCGTAAAGCCCATTGTTGCATTGCACGCGTAGCGACATGTTACTTATCTGGCTGCACAGGACGGGATCCGTGGTCGAAGCGGCGATTTCGCCGTAGCATGAGTCCTTCATCGTGCCTGTGCTGATTGAGCCGCAGTACGTTGCGTTGTTCGAGGTGCCGGCCAGGCTTCCGAAGCAGATGTCGCGCATGATGGTCTCGTTGAGGCGGGCGCACGTAGCGGAGGTCTCGTTCCCCTGCACAAGGCTCGAGATGCAGGCGTCATGGGTGCTGGCGCCAGCTATCCGGTCGCAATAGGAGCTGTTGCCCGTTTCCTCGGCGACAGCCTTCCAGCAGTCGTCCTTCGCGCCCTCGAGCATTATGCGCTCGCAGCGGGTTTCACCCCTGTTGATGAGAAGGCTGGCGCCGAAAAGCAGCACTATGATTACCGCGGCTGCGCCCATGAGGGCAAGCAGCCATTTCCTCTTCTCGTGGCTCCATTCTTCCGTCATCGGCAGAATTGCGAATCACGCTAATAAATCCCTATGGCTTTCGCTAGGGGTGGATGAATAGTCTTACGGCAGGGCCGGACGTGCGGGTGGGTGGGAACCGCACCAACCGCGAGTCAAAGAGCAAGCGGCGTGCGGACGCACGGCCAGCCCTGCCCGTAAGCAGGAATTGATGAGTTCTTACGGCAGAGGCTGGCGCGTGCGGGTGGGTGGAACCGCACCAACCGCGAGTCAAAGAGCAAGCGGCGTGCGGACGCACGGCCAGTCCTGCTGCCAGTAAGCGTGAAAATTATTGGCCGCATGGGTCTTGAAAGCGGATGCATAGGCCGTTTTGAGCAGACGCAGTGAGGACGGGCTTTAGTAGCAGGCGGGCTCGTGAGTCGCGTGAGCTTCCCACTTACACCCCTGCCCTATCAAACGGATATTCTATCCGCGCCCTGGAACCGCCTAGTTTTGAGGTGGGCTTCGACCTTAGATG
>CAIXRF010000092.1 GCA_903921825.1 uncultured Microcaldota archaeon
ATCATCTTGCTCTTTACGGTGTGGATGTCGTAGAGGTTGAGCAGCTTCTCGGCTTCAGGAGGAGGAAGAAGCCGCCTGCCATTCGTTTCCTGCTTTTTTTCCTGCTGTTCAGGCTGCTTCAAAATAACGGGCTCATGCATACCCTATTTTCCCTCAACTTAAATTTAAAAAGAGGCGCGCCTTCCTACGGTGCCGTTTTTTCCGGGTTGAATCCCCTTGCATCCAGCGAGATGGAGAGCTTCCTCGCGCGCAGGAAGATGCCGTGGAGCACGGGGATTACCATCGGGAGCACGGAGGACGGCCTCGTGAGGCTGCCGCCCCTTGCGGCCTGCGCGACCCTCGCCTTGTGCAGCTCGTCCTCGAGCAGCGGCATGAAGCTGAATGCGAGCGCGAGCGAGAACGTGAGCTGCGCCGGGACGCGCAGCCAGAGCAGGGCGTCGATTAGGGCGCGAATCCTCGTTGTTGAGATGAACAGGAATGCGGAGGCGAGCAGGTTAATCAGTATGAGCGAGTTGAGCAGCCCAAGGTAAATGCTCCCGGTCGCAAGGAGCTGGAGCGGAACTGGAATGAAGGCGAACAGAAGCAGCCCCTTCATCTCCTTCCAGAAGGTTTGCGGCGTGATTTCCGAAATCTGGAGAAGGAAGAGGTTGATGATTGCCGCCGCGAGCGCGACTTCCGGAATGCGGATGAAGACGAGAATGAGCGAGAAGCCTGCGAGCCAGAGCAGCTTGATGCGCGCGTCTAGGAAGTGGAGGGCCGAGCTTCCCTTCTTGTAGGCAATCATTTCTTTCCCCTCAGCAGCTCGGCGAGCTTTTTCGGCGTGGCTGCGGCAAAGCCAAGCCCCAGCTCATGCGAAAGCTGGACTGCGCACGGAATCTTGAGCCCCATCTTCTTCGCCTTCCCCTCGCTGAGCACGGTTTCGGGCTCGCCATCAAAGGCAATCCCGCCAGCGTCTATGCCCACAATCCTCTGCGCATACTCCGCAAGCCACTCCGTGTTGTGCTCCACGACGACGATTGTCTTCCCCCGGCTGTTCAGTTTCCTGAGAAGCTCGTATATCTCATGGCCGTTCCTCCAGTCCAGCGCGGAAACGGGCTCGTCGAGCAGAAGGATTTCGGGCTCCATCGCGAGCACGGACGCGAGCGCAACCTTCTGCCTCTGCCCAACGGAAAGCTCGCGCGGGTTCTCGTCTGCGAGCGCGGAAAGGCCTGTTTCAGCGAGCGCAGCCGCGGTGCGCCTTTCGCGCTCCCATCCCTTGAGGCCGAGGTTCGCGGGCCCGAACTCCACCTCCTCCCTCACGCTGAGCGCGAACAGCTGGGAGTCCGGGTCCTGGAAAAGCATTCCTGCCTCTCCGGCGAGCGAGGAGGGCCCGTGCTGCGCAGTGTCCTTGCCGCGCACGCGCACCGAGCCCCCCATCCGCCCGCCCACGAGATGCGGGATGACGCCGTTCATCGTGTACAGCAGCGTGCTTTTCCCCGCTCCCGTGCCACCCACCAGTCCGACAAACTCGCCGCTTGCAATCGTGAGTGAGACGCCGTCAAGGACGTTCCTGCCCGAATGCGATGAGTATGCAAACGAGACATTCCTCAGCTCGATTGCCGGCTCAGCCACCTTTCCACTCCCCGTATTTCTTCGCGAAGCCGAACGGGTAAGCAATCATCCATGCGATGCCGAACTCCAGGATTCCCTGGAACGCGTTCCAGCCCGCAATCAAGAACCACGGCACCTTCTGCATCAGCAGCTCCGGGGGCATGCCGAAGAAGATGGGCCCGGCGTAGTAGTAGTTGGAGACGATTGTTGCAACCGCCCTCACCGCAAGCGCGGCGGCGAGTATCGCAATCGCAATCATCGGGTCGCTGAGCGGCTTGGGGTTCAGCCTTTTCGCGGCGCGCTTCCAGACGAAGAGGAGTGCTGCGGAGAGCAGGATGAGGACTGCGATGGGGATGAGGCCGAGCAGCAGCGTTTCCGCGGTGAAGCCCGCGAGCGCGGGCTTCGCGAGCAGGTTCGCCGAACCCGAAGCAACCAACAGCGCGATTGCCGCTATGAACGCGAGCGCGCCAAGTGCGGCGAATTGCGCCATTTTCCCTCTTGAGAGGAGGTAGAATGCGGGGACGACCACCATCGGAAGGGTTGCGGAGAACTTCATGCTTGCGCCGAGCCATGAGTCGGGCGCAATCAGCGTAATCACGGCGGAGGCGATGAGCAGCACCCAGAGCGAATGCTCCAGCCCGAAGAGGAAGAAGGCCAGCAGCGCAGGGACCGCGACCAAATCCACAGTCATCCCGAAGCCCGTAGGTATTCCGATTACGCCGTGCGCAACCTGGAAGATTGCCGCGAGCGCGGCGAGCATCCCTATTATCACGAGGTCGTAGGTCTTCATGGAGTGGCTTTCTCCGCATACAAATAAAAGGGTATTTACTCGGAATTTGGTAAGTGCCCGAAGGAATATATTAATCTGCAGCAGCCAAAGGATTGCCATGGACGTCTATCCGCTTCTCGCAAGGGTGAGAGCGAAGAAACCTCTCGTGCACCACATCACCAACTGGGTGACCATCTACGAGTGCGCAGCTATTACGAGGGCTGCCGGCGCGCTTCCAATAATGGCGCATGCGGAGGAAGAAGCTGCGGAAATGACTGGAATCTCGGGCGCGCTCGTGCTGAACATCGGGACGCTCACCCCTCAGCTGGTTTCCTCCATGATTTCAGCGGGAAAAAGCGCGAATGCAAAGGGAGTGCCCGTGGTCCTGGATGCCGTTGGCGCCGGGGCGACCAAGCTGAGGACCGAGAAGGCGAATGAGATAATAGGTAAGGTGAGGCTTGCAGTAATCAAGGGGAACAAGTCCGAGATTGGCACCCTTGCGGGCGCGAAGGCGGAGACGAAGGGCGTCGAGGCAATTAGCGTGGAGGGCGATTTGCCCGCAATTGCGAAGAAGCTTGCGAAGGCGAGCGGCGCAGCCGTCGCAATCACTGGGAAGCGCGACATCGTTGCAGGCCCCTCCGGGGAAGTATATTATATAGACAACGGCCATGAGATGATGGGCAGGGTGGTGGGCACGGGCTGCATGGCGGCGTCCATGATTGGAGCGTTCTGCGCAGTAGAAAAGGACCCTGCGAAGGCGGCTGCCGCGGCGCTTTCATGCTTCGGGGTCGCCGGAGAGCTGGCTGCGAAGAAGGCGAGGGCGCCGATGGCATACAAGGCGGCGCTGATTGATGCGGTGTATGCGCTCGCCGAGGGCGATGTGAGGAAAATGGCAAGGGTGGTGCTTGATGGGAACGATTGAGCCGGGAGTTCTTGATTTCTACTTCATTACGAACAGGAAATTATCGAAGAAGCCGGTCATCGAGACCGTTGCGGACGCGATACGCGGCGGTGCGCGAATCGTCCAGTACAGGGAGAAGGACCTGCCCATGCCGGATATAATCAAGCAGGCGCATGAGATTGCGGAGCTTTGCAGGGAGAAGAAGGTGCTGCTCACCATCAACGACCACATTGACATCGCAGTCTCCGTGGATGCGGACGGCATCCATGTGGGCCAGAGGGACGCCACCTACTACGAGGCGCGCGATGCGGTCGGTTCGGAGAAGATAGTCGGCGTTTCCGCAAGCAGCATCGCGGAGGCGGTTGAGGGGGCGAGGAATGGGGCTGACTACGTTGGGCTTGGTCCCGTGTTCCACACCTACACGAAGCGCGAGGCCGGGAGGGCGATAGGCTTGAGCACGATAACGGAGGCGAAGTCGAGAGCCGGCATCCCAATCGTAGGAATCGGCGGAATAACGCTTGAGAACTGCGCGGACGTGATTAGGGCGGGGGCGGATGGCGTCTGCGCCATCTCGGATGTGGTGGGCAGCGACGACATCTCCGGCCGCGTCGCAGAATATTTGAAGAGGGTTGCTGAGGCGAAGGCGCAAAAGGCTTAATAACCGCGGATGACGGAGATAGTGGCAGTGGGATAATGGAACGAAGGCATGGTCAGTCCGCTATGGAATTTCTCATGACCTACGGCTGGGCACTTTTGATAGTGGTCGTGGTGGTTGCCGTCCTGTTTCTCCTGGGCATCTTCAATCCGAACTCCTCCACACCCGAGGCCTGCATACTTCCTCCGGGCTTCACCTGCTATTCCTTTAACGTCGACCCCGATGGCAAGCTCACCCTTGATATGGGCCAGGCCACCGGGAGGAAGATAACGCTCAACGCAATCAAGTGCAGCAAGGAGAACAACGTCACTCCGGAGGCGATTGTGCCGCTCAGCATCGACAACGGCAGGCACAAGATTGTTGCCGATGGCCTGCAGTGCCTGAACGAGAGCGGCCAGCCGTTCAGCGGCGACTACTACCATGGGAAGATAGTGTTCTCATACAGCGAGTACGGCACGGGCGTCTCCCACACGATACAAGGTGATATCTCCGCAAGGCCGGAGCCCGGCCCAAAACATACCCCTACTCCAACTTCCACACCGACGCCGGGGCCCACGGCCACGCCCTCACCAGGAGGCAGCGTGACACCCACTCCGACGCCCTCGCCGGGAGGCAGTGTAACGCCCACTCCGGAAGGCAGCGTGACGCCCACGCCGACACCCGGACCGGGTTCATGCCCAATCCCGATAGTAACAGAATCGCACGACCAATACGTGCCCGACATCTATGGCGACAGGATAGTCTGGGAGGACGACCGCAACGGCGGCGCCGCCGACATCTACATGTATGACCTGGGGACGCACGAGGAAACGCAGATAACGTCAAATCCATATGACCAGGGTGCGCCAAGCATCTACGGAGACAAGATAGTCTGGGAGGACGACCGCAACGGCAACTGGGACATCTATATGTACACGATTGGCGGCTCCGAGCAGCGGATAACTACGGACCCAAGCGATCAGGATACGCCAAGAATCTATGGAAACCGGATAGTCTATGCTGACAACCGCAATGGCAACTGGGACATCTACATGTACACGATTGGCGGCTCCGAGCAGCGGATAACTACGAATACGACCGACCAGTTTGAGCCCAAAATCTATGGGGATAAGATAGTCTATACCTCCTGCGATGAGACGTGCGACGTCTACATGTATGACCTTGGGACGCACACGGAAACGCGGATAACGACGGACCCGAACGACCAGGGCGAGCCAGACATCTACGGGAACAAGATAGTCTGGGTGGACAACCGCAACGACCCAGGCACCAGCATCATGGACGTTTATATGTATGACTTGGGGACGCACGAGGAAACACGGATAACCACGGACCCGAACGGCCAGGAGT
The DNA here is from genome assembly GCA_903921825.1 of uncultured Microcaldota archaeon. Lineage (GTDB taxonomy): Archaea > Micrarchaeota > Micrarchaeia > Burarchaeales > Fermentimicrarchaeaceae > CAIXRF01. The sequence goes on from CAIXRF010000092.1 coordinate 5,266, forward strand.
ACCCGGCGATATACGGGGACAGGATTGTCTATATGGACAACCGCAACGAGAATTGGGACATCTACATGTACAACCTTGGGACGCACACGGAAACCCAGATGACTACAGACCCGAATGAACAACTCACGCCCCGCATCTACGGGAACAGGATTGTGTGGTACGGCCTTTACGCAGGAAATCACGACATCTACATGTGGGATTTCGACCTGTGCGGAACCCCGACTCCCACTCCGCCGCCCTAAGCTTTTTATAACCGCCCCTCGTAAGGGTTTAGGTCGTCTTATTACCCGGGGTTAGCTGATGGTAGAGCTTGGAGTGGAACTAGCAGGAATAAGGCTGAGGAACCCGACGATTCTCGCCTCAGGGATACTCGGGGTCACCCCCGCGACGCTGAAAAGGGCTGCGAAGGGCGGGGCTGGCGCGGTCACGATGAAATCCCTAGGCCCGGAGCCGAGGCAGGGGCACCCCAACCCAACCGTGCTCGAGTGGGAGTGCGGGCTCATAAACGCCGTCGGGCTTTCCAACCCCGGTGTGGAAGCGGGCGCGAAGGAGGTTGCGGAGGCCGTGAAGAAGGTGAAGGCGCCCGTGATTGCGAGCTTCTTCGCGAAGGATGCGGCGGAATTCGGCGTAGTCGCCGGAAGGCTGGCTGCCGCAAAGCCCGCGATGCTGGAGGCGAACCTCTCCTGCCCGAACACCATTAGGGAGATGGGAATCCCGTTTGCATACGAGCCTGAGCATGCCGCGGAAGCCGTAAAGGCCGCGAAGGAGAGGGCAGGCGACATTCCGCTCATAGCAAAGCTCTCGCCGAACACGCACAGGCTGAAGGAGGTTGCCAAGGCGGTCGAGGCTGCGGGCGCAGGCGCGATTAACATGGGCAATACACTGGGGCCCGGAATGCTCATAGACGTAGATGCAAGGAAGCCCATCCTCGCGAACAAGGCGGGAGGAGTGAGCGGCCCGGCGATAAGGCCGGTTGCGGTGCGGTGCGTATGGGACGTTTACGAAAGCGTGAAGATTCCGATAATAGGCACGGGCGGCGTGGGAAGCGGGAGGGACGCGCTCGAGATGATTATGGCAGGCGCAACCGCAGTGGGGGTTGGAAGCGCCGTTGCATCCGGAGGGTTCAAGGTCTTCGGGAAGATTGCAAAAGAGATGGAAGAATGGATGGCGAAGAACGGCGTTTCTTCAGTCAGGGAGTTGGTTGGAGTTGCCCACAAATAAGCCGCGGCTGATGGGGATGGCGAAGATTCTTGAGGTTCGCGAGGAGAACCCACGGATGCGGACGCTTTTCCTGGACGCTGCGATGAAGGCTTCGCCGGGCCAGTTCGCGATGCTCTGGATTCCGGGCCTCAACGAGAAGCCGCTTTCCTTCTCCTATTGCGGAGAGGGGAGGGTTGGCTTCACCGTCGCAAAGGTCGGGCCTTTCTCCGAAAAGCTCAGCCAGATGAAGGTTGGGGAACTGGTCGGAGTGAGGGGGCCTTTCGGGAACGGCTTCAAGCCGAAATGGGACAGGATTGCGATTGTTGGAGGCGGTTGCGGCGCAGCGCCGCTCGGCTTTCTTGCTGAAGAGCTGGCAAGAAAGGGCGCAAAAGTCAGCTTTGTCGTTGGTGCTAAGACGAAGGGCGAGCTGCTCTTCGCTGAGAGGGCGAGGTCTGCCGGCGCAGAAGTGCTGGTATGCACCGACGATGGGAGCGAGGAGAGGAAAGGCTTCGCCACGGATGCGCTGAAGGATTTGCTGGAGAAGGGGAAAATCGACGCAGTCTGCACCTGCGGGCCAGAGATAATGATGAGGAAAGTTTTCGAGCTGTGCGAGGCGAAGGGCGTGGAATGCCAGGCCTCGCTCGAGCGGTGGATGAAGTGCGGCTTCGGCGTGTGCGGGCAGTGCGCGATTGATGGCTTCCTCGTGTGCAAGGAGGGGCCCGTGTTCCCCTCGTCGAAGCTCAGGAGGATGAGGGAGTTCGGAACGCTGAAAAGGGATGCCTGCGGGCTCCCGCTGAAGGCTTAGGTGGTGAAGGGAATGGAAGAAAATGTTCAGGTGGAATTCAGGAAGAAATTCGTGGACGCTGCGAAGAAGAAGGACTCGCGCATCATACTGGCTGCGGATGACGTGGGCTGGAGGAATGTGGAGCGCGTGGTGCGCGAGGCGAGCCGCAGCCTGCTCGCGGTCAAGATTCACGTTGAGCACCCGGCGCTCTGGGGCATGACGCACAAGGAGGCGATAGAGCGGCTGAAGAAGCTGACCGGCAATGCCTTCGTGATACTGGACGCGAAGCTCGCCGACATAGACACCACGAATGCCTTCAAGTCGAGATACTACTTCGAGCAGGGCTACGACGCAATCATATGCCATGGCTTCCCGGGGGAGAAGGCGGTCAAGGCAATCGTCGACGCGGCGAACGAGTTCGGCCGCGGCGTGTTCATGCTCGTGGCGATGAGCAGCGAGGGCCATCTCTTCAGGGAGACAGAGGTGGACCAGCTTGTAGAAATAGCGCACAGCACCGGAGTCGCCGGCGTCATCGCACCGGGCAACCAGTACGAGCTTACCGCCCATATCCGTGCAAGGGCGGGAGAGCTCCTGATCCTGTCGCCGGGGATAGGCGCGCAGGGAGGGGAGATAGGAAAGGCCGTGGGCGCAGGGACGGACTTCGCCATAATCGGGCGCGCAATCCTGAATGCGGAATCTCCGGCCGATGAGGCGCGCAAGCTTTGCGAGCAGCTCAATGCCTCGCTTGCGCTCAGGAAGCAGGTGAAAGCGAAGGGTCCTGTCCTCGACGACAAACTGGTTTCCATACTGATTGAGAAGGAGGTTCTCCGGTTTGGGGACTTCACGCTCAAGAGCGGAAGGAAGTCCGTGTATTTCTTCAACACCGGCAACCTGGATTCCGGCAAGGCGATGACCAGGGTCGGCGCTGCTTATGCGGACGCTATAGTTGCGAACAAGCTGCAGGACTCGTTCGACGTGATTTTCGGCCCTGCCTACAAGGGCATACCGCTCGCGGCGTGCTGCGCGCAGGCGCTCTACCGGAAGCACGGGATTGAGAAGCGCTTCATCTACGACAGGAAGGAGGCGAAGGCGCACGGCGACGAGAAGGACAAGCTGATTGTCGGCAACCTGAAGGAGGGCGACCGCGTGCTCATCATAGACGACGTGATAACCACCGGGCAGGCGAAGCTCGACGCCATGGAGAAGCTCAAGGCCCTTAGCCTGAACACCACCGTTACTGGGATGATTGTTCTCTTCAACAGGCAGGAAACCGACCTGGAAGGGAAGAACCCGGTCGAGGAGTTTGAGAAGGGCGGAATGAAAATAATCTCGGTGATAAACGCGCGCGACCTATTCGACTACCTGCGCAACAAGGAAATCGGCGGGAAGGTCGCCGTTGACGACAAGATTTACGCGCTCTTCAAGCAGCACCAGAAGGAGTATGGCGTGAAGGTGTGAACTTGTTCGACCTCGCACTTATCAACGGGAAGGCCTTCCTGGACGGAAAGGTTTCCGAGGCGAACATCTACGTTTCCGAAGGGAAGATTGCGAAGATAGCCAAGACGGATGAGCGCGCGGAGAAGGCCATCGACTGCAAGGGGCTCCTCGTTCTTCCGGGCGCAATAGACTCGCACGTGCATTTCCGCGAGCCGGGGAAGGAGTACAAGGAGGACTGGCGGAGCGGGAGCGAGTCCGCTGCCGCTGGCGGCGTGACCTGCGTCTTCGACATGCCGAACACGAAGCCTGAGACGGTTACGCAGAAGGCCCTTGACGAGAAAATAAAGCTTGCTGAGGCGAAATCTCTTGTTGATTTCGGCCTTCATTTTGGCGCTACGAACACGAATTACGATGAAATGAGAGCGGTGCGGCGGGCGAAGTCGGTAAAGTTCTACATGGCTTCCACAACCGGCGACCTGCTCATCAACGACGATGCCGCAATCCTGAAGCACTTCCGCATCCTGCGCGAACGCGGCATGCTGGCTTTTGCCCACGCCGAGGACGAGAAGATGGTAAAGGAGGCGACTGCGAGGATTGAAGGAAGCGGAAGGGCGGATTTGAAGGCTTATGCAGAGGCGCGCCCTCCCGAGGCTGCTGTCCGCGGGATGGAAACCGCCCTTGCATTGGCCGCTTCCGCGGGAAACCGCCTTCACGTCACCCATGTTTCAACTGCAGGTGAGGTCGAGCTGCTGAAGAAGGCGAAGAAATCGGGCATGCTTGTGACTGCGGACACCACACCAACTTACCTTTTCATCAGCCAGTCACACCTGACGCGCGGCGGCAATTACCTGAAGGCGAACCCTCCGCCTCGCAGCGAGGAGCATAGGAGGGCGGTGTTCAAGGCGTTTTGCGAAGGCGTGATAGACATCGCGGCGACGGACCACGCGCCGCACACGAAGGCGGAGAAAGAATTGCCCTTCTGGGATGTGCCATCGGGCGTTCCGGGCGTGGAAACTATCGTCCCGCTTCTTCTGAACGAAGTAAACAAGGGCAGCCTGACGCTTGCGCGCCTGGCTGAAGCCGTCTGCGGAAAGCCCGCCCAGTTGTTTGGCCTGAACAAGGGTTCGATTGCAGTCGGGAAGGATGCGGACTTTGCCGTAGTTGATTTGAAGAAGGAATGGGTTATCCGCGACGAGCTGATGCATACCAAGTGCGGCTGGACTCCCTTTGACGGCGTGAAGGTCCAGGGGAACGTGGAGAAGGCGATTTTGCGCGGCAAAGAGATAGGTGCGGAGAAAGTTGCGGGCAAGTGCGTCTACTGATTGGCGGAGTAGCTTGTGAGCCACATAATACTTTTTAATAGATTTGCATGAATGTTCGTTAATTATCTCTTCCGGCTCTCGCAGTATACTGCTCCAGCATCTGCTGTGCCAAAAATACTGCGAATGGCTTGTGGTCGCCCTTGTCAGCCTCCTCTATCATTTTGTAGTATTGCTCCTTGTTGCGGACATCGATTATAACTGGCGGAAAACCGTTTTTCATCAGAATCCAATTCATAACAAGGCGCGCAGTTCGCCCATTGCCATCGCTAAATGGGTGAATCTGAGCAATCTTATTGTGAAGCCAGGCGGCCAGTTCGACAGGGTGAAGCCCATGTTTTAGGGGTTTGTACTCACCGATCATAGTCTCTATGAGCGTGGGGACTTTTACTGGCTCGGGCGGCTTCCATTCAGAGCCGATAATCCGTACTTGCGTGTCCCTAAAATGGCCCTGAATTCTGCATGACGTGTTCTTTGTTATTTCATATTGGATTTTGCACAGGAAATCCGAACTCATCTGGCCTTTGTAACCCCTCAAAAATGTCCATGCATCCTTTCCATTCAAGACCTCCACCACATTCTCGGCCTTTACGCCGTTTGGCGCAATACCCTCATTTAGAATCAAAGCAGTCTGCCTTAATGTAAGGGGGTTTCCTTCGATGGCGTTTGTGTTGTAAGTAAAGCGGACGAGGAAGTCGATGGGGATTTCGGTTTTTGGTAATTGCTTGAAGATAAGGGAAGCTACTCGCAGGTCGTCAAGTCTTTCGGCAAGTTCTTTGGATACCCAACGTGGCTTGTAACGCCGTGGTGTTTTTCTATCTAATTCTCTGAAGAACTGCTGCAATTCTTCGTGAGGAGGTATGCGCCTTCCTAGAAAAATGCGTATCTTCTTTACTCTCGTGGGGGAAACTCTTATGCTCCTGACTAAATAGTAGTAATAATGCGCCCCATGCCTTTGTTTTTCTACGAATGTCACGTTATGACTACATTACTGAAGTATTTAAATATTGTGGTCATTATGACTACAAATCTATATAATTAATCTTTGTAGTCATAAGCACTGGCGCGGCTAATCCTAATGGCGCTATTAACCAGAATATCCGCCCCTTTGCCATAGATGCGATGTAACTTCTGAACCGCGTGGATTACCTTAGGTAGAACTCGCTCCTCACCCCGTTCTCGTTATCCGCAATGATTGCCCGATTGTCATCGATTATGATGTCCACCGAGTAGTAATCCGCGAGTTCCTGTACCTCCAGCCTCCACACGGAATCGGAGGTCGTGAGTTTCGCATGGCTTTTCTGCAGCACGTTCCTGAGAAAGCCAATTTTCTCGAAGGACTGCACGTTGCGCGTGATCTCGTAAGATGAGAGTTCGAAGGAGCGCATTTTTGAAGCATGGAGAAAAAGCAATGAAGCGAGCAGAATGGAAGCGATGATGAAAGCGCCGAAGCCCTTCATGCGAAGACCTCCAGGCAGGCGGTTGGAACGCGCCTCCCGTCATCGGCCGGAAGAGGGAAACAACATTTTTCTGAAGTTGAAGGCACAAGATCCGAGACGGTGATGTGCTCATTCTGGAGATTGTCTAGGGAAAAATCAATTGCGGAAAGGTCGAGAAGCTTTCCGTAATAAAAGAGCCTTCCACGGAGAAGGGCGAGCGATGAGTTGGAGATGTGCGGTTCAGAGCGAAGCTGAGCAGTGATATTGAGATAGAAGTCCGCATCTGAGTAAATATAGTTCGCAAGGTCATAGCACGCGGCAGAAGCCTGCAAAGATGCTGATGGCGAAGGCGGTGCCGAGAGCGAATTAGCAAGCAGGCTCGCAACAAGAGTGCAGAGCAAGAGCCCCAGAAGGGCGTCGAAAAAGAAGGCTTGTGCGTGCAGTAAACTCACCCAAGAATGATCACAGTTTTTGAAACGTGGATAGGGTAGCCATCGGCATCGACAAGAATGTTTCCAGCTGTGTCGTAAAGCGAGGCGTCTATCATATACGTGCCAGTGGAATTTGGAGAGAAAACAAATGAATCGGAATGGACAAATGGGATGGTAAAATTAGACATGCCGTCAGGATAAACCGGGAAAGCATTGCTTGCAGAATCGCTGACCGTAATTGAAAGCCTTCCTACGCGTTTAATTACGGAATCGGAATTGACCATTTCGACAACGAAGAGCGCCGGCTGGTCGGCCCAGTACGGATCATATGAATTGATGGAAACAGCGAGCCCTCCGCCATTATCAGAATAGTTCGCAGAAGTGGTAGAGGAAGCAGCAAGCCCCAGAAGCGTAGAGTTTGTCGTGTTCGCCACTACCGCAAAGATTGCGGAATGCGCGGCTTTCTGTTGTGCCGTAAATCCAGATGCCCAGGTTAGCGCGATGAGAAGCAGGATGGAAACTCCGAGAAGAAGGAGGTAGTACTCAAGCGAAACTTGGGCTTTTGGGCCGGTGCGGTGAGCGGGGCCGCTAAGAATTAGGTTATTGTAGCAGGTAGTAGATCCCACAGAAGAAGAGACGAACAGTCCATTCGCCTTAGCCGTAGTTCGGCATCTACCCGCTTTCTCACCGCACCGGTTTCCCATTGTTTTTCGCAAAGAACTAGCGAACATAAAATCACCTAGTCTGTCGAAACCTCCACTGTTATCCCAGAAATAGTGCGCCTATCCGGGTCGTCAGAGCGGATGTGTCCTCCGAGGAATGACGAATTGAGCTTGAGAACTAGCGTGGGATATACAAGTGAGGTCCCATTACATCTGACAATGTTCAAAGTAGCAGTACACATTGCAGCAGAGGGGGGACTGCTTGCAATGAAAGCATCCGCCTTCGAGTTTTCAAGGTAGGTCTGCATACTATAGCTGTTCCAGCAACTATTGCTGGTAGAACCTCTACATGAGGCAGCAAATGCCTCAAAAGTTGACAGTGCATTCCTATAATCCTCGTACGCCGTCCTGCTTTTGAGCGCCCATGCCGTCTGCCTCTTCGCTTTCAAAACGATGCCGTCAATTGACGGGTTCGGGCCATTGCCGCTGACTTGTGCATTAAACTGTGCAGAGCCTTCTCCACTTAAATTCGTCTGGAAGATATTTTGGTTTAGCATGCCCAAAACGTTGGCGCCGGTCGCGTTTGTTATCCTTACTGCTATGCTGTACGTATACTGCGGGTTTGAATTGATGAATGCCGCTGTTGTTGCAGTACTATTTTTATAGAGACATCTCGCGTCCGTAGTCAGGTATCCGGTGAGCTCATAACCGCATTTCCATATCCACGAAGTAACGTTGATGCCACAAAACCCTCCACTCGTACTAAAATCAAAGCAACCATCGTAGGACCTTGAGTCCCAGTATGCGCCATAAACTGTTTCGTTCATATCCACTATGCCATAATCTACACATTCGTCGCTGCGTTCAAGCGCTATCGTATAGTTAAGCGAAGGTTTTTCGTCCGGATTGCCTGAAAGCACAAGGATAGTGATGTTCTTCTGAAGCAGCGAACCATCGGAAGATCGCAGCAGTTCGCCATCGCTGCCATATGCAGCGGCGGATACTGTATAACTGCCTTGCACCTTGGGCGTTGCAATGGAAGTCATGGTGTGCGAAAGGCCAACATGGACCGCCATCTCAGCGGAGGGCGCTAAGGGAAGGTTTGTCGGGTCTGAGACAGCGATTGCAAGTCTAGATATGTCTGCGGATGTGCCGCCATAGTTCCATACTACCACTTGAATCACAGAAGGCTGCCCGGCATAGAGCGTTGGGGCATAAAGCTCGAGCGAGAGCTCAGGATAAGACTCATTTCCACCGCCAGGAGGATATGGGTTAGCCGAGCCGGCGGAAAGATTCGAAAGAAGCATGCTGCTTGAGAATTCCAGTGCTTCCGTTGCATTTTCTGTGAAATTCCTGGCCGTTTGGAGCTGGGAGGATGCACCGCTAAGCGCAATTATTGAAACTGCAACTATGGCGCTCAGAAGCAGCATGAATTCGACAGAGGACTGTGCCTTCACCATGCGCGCACCTCCAGAATCTCCGGTTTGCCATCGACAAAAACGACGCGGCGGGAAAAGAAGACAGAAACATTCTCCGGTGGCGCAGGGCCGAAGGTGTAATTGCCAACGCGAACCTGCGAATTATTCCTTGAGATGTGCGAAAGCGCACCAACATCGAGGCTTCCATCTGGGGCAGCTAAACGCTTGGCTATTACCTCCGAAAGCGCATAAGCCTCCTCCTCTTTCTGCCTCCACGCAAGACTTCGCGAAAAATGCTCATCGGTCTTAATTATAAGCGAAACTAGGAGAAGGAATGATAGCAGTGCGGTTATCGCAGAGAGAATGGCGTCACTACTGAACAGGAAAGCCTTCATGTCAACCACTTGCCGATATCCGTGCGCTTCCATTTACTCCATCGACTGTGATTTCTAGCGCATCGAGCGGAAAAGCAGTTCGCGCGGTCGCATTGTGCGAGTCGGTGCTAACCACCACAGAATCGGAGAGGAACTGCAGCGAATAGCCTGGCGGCTTTGATATGGTGAAGACAGTATGGCAGAAGCCCGTGCCGCAGGCGTTCCTCTGGAACGAGTCCAGCCTCCCCGCTATCTGAAGAGCCAGCATCTCCGATCCTAATGTTTCCTCCGCATTTCCGAGCAGGACGCCTATACGGAATGAAGAAGAGAGGATGAGGAACAGGACGAACAGGACTATCGCCAGCGCCTGCATCATTTCGAAACTAACCATCCCCTTGCATTTCCTCGACAAAGACGACACCTCCACTCCTGCTTATTTTGATAACGTGCGCTCCAGGCGCATAAAGAAGGTTTTCTGGAGAAACGACAAGCCGATACGGAGCTGTGCGGTTGTAAGTCGTATTTCCATACTGGAAAGCAACCGACCAGCCGCCTTCCTGCTCCTCGCTTGAAAAACCGGAAATCCCCTGTGGTATGAGAATACGCGCAATTCGCGTTCCATGCTCCCCAAGCGAGTCCGCTGACGAAAAGACGGTGGTAAGGAATTCCTGCATCTCCATGTTCGCGGAAGAGGGGCCCAGCTGTGCGAAGCCCTTTCCGAATGCGAAAAGGGAGGCGGCAAACATAAGCATTGCCGCGCATATCCAGAAGAGAAACTCCACGCTGCTTTGTCCTTTCATGGGCTCACTATCTGCGTCATGTTCGCAAACTGGCTCCTTATAGCCTGCGATAGCGTCTGCGTCGTGTTGTTCACGACGACCGAGGTCGGCGCAGCCGCCCGCATGCCGTTCACCATTGCCAAGACGACAACCACTACAATGGCCGCGGTGGCAAGCACGAGCAGGTACTCTGTCGCACCCTGCCCCTTTTTCCCACGCAGCAGCCTTAGGGCACAAGCCAAAGCAGGCTCCATCCATTCCAATCCCATCCCATCACCTCTATATTCCAATGAAAGCACCTAACGAGCGATATGAAACCAGGAAGACCGCGAATGAGCACAACGCCATTACTGGGAAGTAGACGAGGATTCCACGCTTGAAATCCCCATATTTTACTTGACCATTGTAACTGGAGTCCAGCATTACGCCTATGAACAGGTACGCGACAAGCACGAGCGTGATAAAGCTCCGCTCAAGCGGGGAATAGAGTGATAGCGATGCGAGCGCCTCAAGCGCCGCCATTATGATGAGGCCGAAGGATGTGAAGAGGGGGTAAAAGAATCCAGAGGATGCTGAAATCATCCACGACATCATCCCAAGCTTCGAGTTCTTCTCCTCCACAAGCTCGGTGGTTTTGGAAACGTCATGCGCGAGCATCTCGAGTGATCTGGAAACGTCAACTCCGCTTTCTAGGGATCGAATTACAAGATCAAAGGTGCGGTTCACGTAACGGGAACGTATTACCCGCCTCAGGCGCTCAAAGGCGGTTTCCGTGTCTGCGCCGGCCACGTAGTCTGCATATGCTCGTTTCAGTTCAGAACCGAGACCTCCGCCTCCAGCAGAGCAGACTGCGGCGGTCAAGGCGTCATGCATGTTCCTGCGTTCCGCGTACGTGGAAAGCAGATGGGAGATGATAGAAGGAAGTTCTCGTTCCATCGCCCAAATCCTGTTTTGTGCAAGAACCATTGGGAGGGAAAATACGGCAAAGGAAGCAGCAAGTGCAGTTGCAGGTGCGAAGACGACCGCCAGGATCTCCGAGCGGAGCAGCAGCCAGATTACCAGAATGGAAGCCAACAAGGCAGTGAAGAAAACTGCAATTACCAGCCCCGCCCAGTCACGGCAGTCAAGGCCATCCACTGCAAGCTCGGCATGCCCCCTAAGACCCCGCTCTATCATTCTAGTGAGGGGGCTTTCTGGCATCGCCCGACCAGCTATTTTCGCAATTGCAGCCAAATTCAGCCTCATTCAAACACCTGGTGATATGCTCATAAGCCTCGCCTGCATCACGTACTTGGCTGCAGGGAAACCGATTATGTATAGAAGGAGGAATACTTCGGGAGGGAGGCGAAAGCCAAAGACGAAGCCGCCCTCAGCGAGAACGAATATGAGCAGGCCAGGGAGGACTCCAGTCAGCACAACAACGAACGTGGAGAGCTTCATTGCTTCGTTTGTATAAATCGCGACCGCAGTGCGCTGGGAGAGCTCCAGCTCCCGTATGCGCTTTTCGAGCACGCTTTCGATGTTCCCGCCCGTGCCTGCGTAGTATGCGAGCGCCGCAACCACCTCCGCGAAAGTGGTGCTCGGCGTCCGTTCTCCGAGTTCGCGGAACGCAGTTTCCACATTTTCGCCCTCCCTCATCCGAACATACGCCTCTTTGAGAAGTTCGGAAACGGCGCCGTAGTCCCCGCGTGCGACCGTGCATATTGCGTCCGCAAGGTTCGCCCCTGCTTCCAGCTCGCTCAGCATGTGCCGCAGCGCGTCAAGGAGGTTCATGTCTATGTCGCGCGCCCTTTTGTTTACGAGAAAGCGGAAATGGAAGCGTGCGAGTGCTATCCCCACAGGGAACAGCAGGAGCGCAATGACGAGATAGAGCAGATCAAGGCCGAATATCAGCGCCAGTGCCATGTATATTACTGAATAGGCCAGTGCAAACACGAAACCTGTTGCGAGCAGGTAAGCCGCATACTGTTCGGGGATTATCGGGATTCCGGACTGTAGGACTACGCGCCGCTCCGCAGGCGTAGGTTCCAGAATCCTCTCAGCCTTCATCCCCAGCTGTCTGAAGACGAGCGCCGCATCCCTTGCAATGCAATACACAAGGCCCATCTCAGCACGACCTCTTATGCGAGTGCTCATGCACTGCCTTTCCCACTTCGCCAAAGCTTGTTATTCCCTGCTCTGACAGCCTCGCGAGCAATGCCGCTCTTGCGTCCAGTTCCTCACGCACCTCTTTTGCCTTCATCCCAGTAGCTGCTGCAAAATCGTCGGTGATGCGTGATTTGCATCCACCGGCCCCCATATGCCGGTTTTTTGCAGGGTCGAACGAAAACAGCAGGTTGAGCGCAGCCGAATCCTCTGGCCCATCCCAAATAGGATGGCCATTGCCATTGGAGAAATTACCCCTTGAGCGCCATGCGAGCTCGCCAATTTCAATGACCCGCCTTTTCCTCGTGCCATCCATCGCCATGCTGACAACGAGGTCGAGCTGCGAGAGCGAGTCGCACCCTACGGACATCGGAGGCGAATGGAGCCTTTTCAGCACAGCTGTCCCGCGCTCGTTTGAATGCATCGTAGTCATGAACGGCATCCCGAGGTTAGCGCCAGAGAACAGCCTTTGTGCTTCCGTCCCGCGCAATTCGCCGAGCACGATGCGGTCCGGCCTCATCCTGAGCGCGTTTGCGACTTGGTCGAGCATCGTCCTCGCGGCCCCGATCCCGCGCGCCCTCCTCATCGCTTCTTCCTTCCTCTCTTCGTAGAATCCGCGCAGTGGGACCCAGTCCATGAAGCCATCGTAAAAGCGGAGCTCGTTCATCTCCTCCTCTATAGAAATTATCCTCTCGCTTCTCGGTATGAATGCAAGGAGCGCGGAGAGAAAGCTTGTTTTCCCTGCCGCAGGTGGCCCGGTTATCACCATCGAAACCTTTTTTGACTCAATCGCCAGCCACAGAAACGCAGCCATCTCAGGACTAAGCGTCCCTTCGGTTATCATTCTCGGGATGGTCCATGCCTCTCCGGAAAAGAAGCGGAT
>CAIXRF010000093.1 GCA_903921825.1 uncultured Microcaldota archaeon
AGCTCGTCGCCCGCGTGCTCGAGGAAATGAAAGGCGAGAGCAAGTATTACATACTCACGCGGCCGCCCGCGCTCCCCAGGCTATACTAGTCATGTCCGTTCTCTCTGAATTGCGCCGCATCTCTTCTGAATACAGGTTTTCCCAGAAGCGCAGCCTCAGCCAGTGCTTCCTCGTGGACGACCGCATCCTCGATAGGGAGGCGGCAGAGGCAGGCGTGAGAAGCAGGGTTGTCCTCGAGGTGGGGCCGGGCTTCGGCTTCCTCACGAAAAGACTGGCAGCGGCTGGCGCGAAGGAAGTAATCGCGCTGGAAAAAGATGAGCGCCTCATTCCCATCCTTGAGGCGGAGCTCGCACCATACGAGAACGTGCGCGTCATCCACGCCGATTTCCTCAAATGGAAGCCCGAGAAGTTCAACGTCTTCGTTTCCAACGTTCCCTACTCCATCTCCTCTCCGCTCCTCTTCAAACTTGCAGAACTTGACTTCTCACATGCCATCCTCTGCCTGCAGAAGGAGTTCGTGGAGCGGATGCTCGCGCAGCCGGGGGAAAGCGAATACTCGCGCCTCTCCCTCACCTCGCAGGCGCGCTTCGGAATCCGCCACCTTGGGAAGATACACCGCACCTGCTTCCGCCCCTCGCCAAAGGTCGATTCCGCGCTGGTGGAGCTTGTTCCGACGGGGAAAAAACTTACTCCGGAAACTGAGAAGCTCATCCTCCTGCTTTTCCAGCACAAAAAGAAAACCGTCCGCGCCGCCCTATCCGACTCGGCAGAGCAGCTCGGCATTACGAAAGATGAGGCGCGCAAACTCGCCGAGAAATCCGGCCTCTCGGACAGGCGCGTATTCACTCTCACAAAAGAAGATTTCGCACTTCTCAGTAGATTTGCTGGTGGGTGAAGAGGCTCTCCGCTTTTTTTGCGTGCTCCTTGCCCTCAACAATCTTCTGCACCACCTCAAAAGCTATTCTGACGCCCTCAATCAGCAGCCCCGTTTTGCCGAAGTCCCTCTCGAACTCCAGCTCGAGCGTCATATCCCTCACCGTTTCCTCGCAGTCGGCTGGGCTCTTCCACCACTTCAGCTCGCTCTTCACGCCAACCTGATCCAGTCCCACGAGCGCGATGCGCGCCCCAAGCATCTCGTCCTCCGTAAGTTCCATCTTCTTTAGCTTGGCGGTCGCACTCCTGATTATCTTACCCTTCGCCAAATCCTCCCTTATGCTGGCTTTTATTTCTTTTATGAACGCCTTCGCCTTCTCTCCAATGGTCGCTTTCTTCTCCGTGTGAATCTTCTCCGCCATCGGAATCACCCATCCTTCTTCTCTTCCGTCTCCTTGGCCTTCTTCTGTTCCTCCTTCTCGCGCTGAATCAGCCACGTAGATGAGGGCTTCACAATCTTCGGCTCGGAAGCCGGCAGCGCAACAGCGCTATGCTTTGCCTTCTCCGCCAGCTCGCTGTAGGACGGAGGCGCAGCGGGCGGAACTACCTTCTCCTGCGCCTGCGGCGGCTTTACTTCAACCGGCGCGGGGATGGCCTGAGGCGGCGGCTCCCCCTTCGCTATCGCAGCCAGCACCCCGGACTCAACCAGCTCGCGCATGGTCGCCAGCGCCGCTTCCACCCCCTCATAATACTCCCCTTCGCCCACGTATGTTTCCTTGCCGTTTACGATTTGCTTCTCCAGGAGCCCAAGGTCGCCCCTGCTCACCAGCTTGAACCTGACCCTCTTCTCAGCCCTCTCGAAGTCCTCCTTTTTCTCCCACCATTTCAGTCCGGCAATCCTTCCGAACTCGTCTACCGCAAGCCTCGCGCCGTGTAGCTGCTGGGGGCTCAGCTTGTTGGCACGCAGCCTCTCCAGCACATCCACCCTCAGATCCTCTATCAGCTTCTCCATCGCCTCCTTAGAAATGAGGATGGAGTACAACTCCTTCTTACCGCTTTTTGAAATAAAGACCACTATCTCACCGAATGAGATTTTGCCCGCCCAACTATTTAACCCTTCTTGGAAAGCTTCACCAGCAGGAGCACAAGCAGCGCGACTATCACGACTGCGACGAGCATGAGCACGGCGGTTACGGGCGTGCAGATGGCTGGCTGCGGAGGCGCGGGCGTTGGCGTCACCTGCGGCCTCGGCGTAGGCGAGCACGTGCGGTTTTCGAGGCACCATCCGGACGGGCAGGCCGCATCCGAGCAGCACTGGTATGCATGCCACGCATGGCCCGATGCATAGCCGCACTCGCCCGTCAGGTTCAGGCACACCCCCTCCGCACAGCGCTGGCTGTCCATGCAGTCCGAATCTCCGGCGCACTCAGCCTTCGCCACGCACGCGTGGTTCGTGCAGGTTTCATCGACCCCGCAGTCCAAATCCACGCAGCACGTGTAGGCATGCCACGTGTGGCCAGAAGCGAACCCGCAGGCACCCGTGACCTGCGTGCATGTGTGGTTGGCGCATTGCTCGTTGTCCGCGCACACGGAGTCTTCGCAGCATTCATATGCGTACCACGTATGGTTGGCCACGAAGCCGCACACGCCCTGCGTCACGTTGGTGCAGGTGTAGTTCGTGCATGCCTCGAAATTCCTGCACTCCGAGTCCGACCTGCAGAGGGGGCAGAAGCTGGCGTTTAATGTGTAACTGTAGGGGAGATAGCCCGCCCTGTTTACCGAAACGAGATATATTCCCTCCTGCGGGAGGGTGTAGTTCAGGCTTCCTGTCGTCGCGTCGGTGTAGTCCGTGTGGATGTCGTTCCATATTCCCCCCCAATAGCTTATCTGGAACCTGACTTCCGTCCTGAGTGCGTCGCCACGAATGTAATCCTTCGTTGTGACGACTACGGGGATGTTCGTGCAGTTGCCGCCGCTAATCGTTATGTCCATCGCCCTGAGCTGCGTGTCTGCTAACGACGCGCCGGCGAGGGCGAGAATCGCGAGTGCGAACAGGGCCCCTTTCAACTTACCACCGAGGGGATTTGATTTATATCTATTTAAAAGCATAAGCGCTGGCATGGGGAAAGTGGCGCTCGCACTGCTCGCCGTGCTTCTGCTTGCGGCCCCGGCGTTCGCCGGCGACGATTGGTGGAACCTCGACTGGCACTACCGAATCCGCGCTGACGTGAATGCCAGCAGCTTCGACCGCAGCGACTGGATAATCGAGCAGCGGACGGACTTCTCGCAGGCCCTCGGCAACCTCTCTGCGGGCAAGCGCCTCGACCCGAACTCCATACGCGTTGTTGAATACACCGACGGGAATCCAGCGGATGAGGCGGTCTCGCAGTTCGACCGCGACTCGCCCGACTCATGGAGCGGCGACCTCATGTGGCAGGTCTCCGGCACGCTCCTGCGGAACCAGAACCGCACGTACTACATCTACTTCGACGTGCTCGAGAACGGCGAGAAGCCCGCGCCAGGCTACGCAGACGAAGTAAGGGTGCAGAGCCGCAACCAGAGCATACAGATAGACTCCTCGGACTTCATGCTTTTCATCGACAGGCAGTATGGCTACACGCACGTTTCGAAGAAGTCCTACGCCTGGCAGAGCATCCAGCCTCCGCAGTCCTACGACCCGCTCGCGCACGCGCGCGAGAACCTTTCGCGCTACCGCGGGACGATCTCCCTCATCGGTGAGCACAGCTGCGACCCCGGCTGCGAGAGGGGCAGCGGCGACAACCTAAGCGACCAGGTAATTTACGAGGGCCCGCTCAGGGCGGCGGTCCGCTCCTACACGAGCTCGCTGGACAGGCTCTCCGACAACACCAGCATCCCGTTCTCCGGCTGGCGGACCACCTATGTATATGCGGGCAAGCCCTGGTATCGCGAGAACAGGTTTATGGACTTCGGCGAGTTCCCGCTGAACGTCTCCGGCGTGAACAGGCGCATGTGGATACTGCAGGGAAGGACGATGAGCTACGCGTACGACTCACGCAGCGGCGTGGTCGCCGAGGGGCCGTTCCCGCAGGGCGGGCAGGAGTATTTCGACTGGAACGGCACATGGTCCGATGCGATAAGCGCGGGCGGCGGCGGGATAGCGGACTTCGAGATGGGCGCAGTCCCTTCCCCATCCTCGCTCTGGGCTGAGCAGGACCCAACTGGCCCCATCTCCTATTTCGCCGCGCTCTGGCGCCCTGAGCGCCTTGTTAGCGATGCGGAAACTGCAGACTTCATCTACTACTTCCACGATGGCGACTGGCGCTCGGCGGACATCCCCATGCGCTACTGGGAGCTCAAGCTCCCGCCCACCGTTGAGCTCGGCAACCTCTCGGATTTCTCCCTGAGCCTCCGCGTCCCGGCAATCGTCCTGAACTGGGAGCCCACCGTGAAGGTGGAGCGCGAAGTGAAAAGCGCAACCAACATCACGATACAGAGGATGGACTGCAAGATGTACAGCGAGGACAGGAAGCTCACGCTCTTCGAGGGAGAGGTTGGCGAGGCGGGGATGAGCGTCTTCGACGTCCCGGACGGGAAATGGAAGATAACATGCGTCGCCTACGACCAGCACGGGCACGCCGCCTCGGACACTGCGGAAACGCAGGTCTATGACGTGATGACGCTCGTGAAGGTCTGCGGCGCAAGCCTCCTGCTCGTCTTCCTGCTGATTGCGGTCCTCCTCGTCCGCATGCGCAGAAGCCAGAGGAGGAGGGGGAACGGCCTCGACTGCCCCCGCTGCGGCATGCCCCTTGAGGAAGGCACGAAGGCATGTCCAGTGTGCGGGAGGAAACTTTAGCGGAGGCGCGCCCTGGTGCGAGGGAATGCCCCGTGTGCGGGAAGAAGCTTTATTAACGGCGCAACGCCATTCCCCAACGGTGATTTCATTGCGCCACGACGTCTATTCCGGTTATCTCCACCCTGGTTTCAGGCCGGACCCGGACGAGTTCGTAATCGCCCATTTCCTTTTCGAGGCGCAGGACAAGGCGAATGCGGCGCAGGCAATCGCAGCCGAATCCTCCGTGGGCACATGGACGGAACTCTCGACCATGAAACCCCGCATCCGCAACCGGCTCGCCGCGAAGGTCTTCAAGCTCGACGCAAAGGCTGGCCTCGTTTCCATTGCCTACCCGCTTGAGATTTTCGAGCCCTCCAACATTCCCCAGTTCCTTTCCGACGTTGCGGGCAACATATTCGGCATGAAGGAGGTGGAGAGCCTCCGCCTCGTCGACTTCTCCATCCCGAAGAAATACGCGAAGGGCTTCAAGGGGCCCGCAATCGGGATGGCCGGCATCCGCAGGATGATTGGCACGGCAAAGAGCGGAAGGCCGCACTTCGGCACCATCGTCAAGCCGAAGATAGGCCTGAACCCGAAGGAAAATGCGAAAGTGGCATATGAGGCATGGGCAGGCGGCTGCGACTTCGTGAAGGACGACGAGAACCTCGCCTCCCAGCGCTTCTGCCCGTTCGAGGAGCGGGTCGTGCGCGCCCTGGATGCGAAGGACCGCGCCGAAAGCGAGACCGGCGAGAGGAAGATGTATGCCCCGAACATCACCGCGGAAACGAACGAGATGCTGCGGCGCGCCGACTTCGTGAAGAAGCACGGAGGCAACTGCATAATGGTCGACATCATAACCGCCGGCTTCGCGGCGCTCCAGACCGTGCGCAATGCGAACATCGGCCTCCCCATCCACGCGCACAGGGCGATGTATGCCGCGTTCGCGCGGAACCCGAAACACGGCATTGGCATGCTTCCGCTCGCGCGCCTGGCCCGCCTCATCGGAGTGGACCAGCTCCACACCGGCGCCATCGTAGGAAAGATGGACGCCCCGAAGAAGGAGGTGCTGGAGATAAACGGGGAGATGACCCGCGCCTGGCTCGGCCTGAGGCCGGTCTTCCCCGTCGCTTCAGGGGGCATAGACCCAACGCGCGTCCCGCGCCTCCTCGACATAGCCGGCACCGACCTCGTAATCAACGCGGGCGGCGGGATACATGGCCACCCCCGCGGCACGAGGGCGGGCGCTGCGGCCCTTCGACAGGCCTTCGAGGCATGGCACGAGGGGGTTCCTATGGAAGAATATGCCGCGAAACACAGGGAGCTGCGCGAAGCCCTCCAGAAATGGGGCAGCCGGACGCGTGAATATTAATATACCAGGATGAGCAATTCCACTCAAGGGTGAAGACATGGTGGATATCAGCCTGAAGCCGAAATACACGGTCCAATACGCAATAATCGCAGTGGTCGCGGTGCTGCTCCTCATAGTCCTCTTCTACTACAACTACACCGAGAGCATCTCGACCGACATGTTCGGCATGCTATCCGCGGGCGTGATAATCCTCGCAGTGCTCGCGCTCCTCGCCACCTTCCTGAAATACCTCGCCATCTCCTACACCGTAACTGACCGCGAGGTTGTGATGAGCGAAGGCATAATCACCAAGACCATGCGCGTGGTCCCGGTGCAGAAGATAGACAACATCTCCGTGAAGCGGGGCATCCAGGACCTCGTGCTCATGACGGGCAGCGTCCTCATAGACACGCCCGCAGGCGGCGGCGCCGTCGAAATCTCCATGAAGCGCATAGACGCCGCTAGGCTTGACGAAGTCAGCAACGCAATCCGCGGGCTGATCAAGAAGGAAGCGCCAAAAACGGAAGCGAAGCCGGCCCCAGCGCCGAAGCAGGAGCCGGAGGAGAAGGCGGAAGATGCTCCCGCAGAGGAGAAGCCCGCGAAGAAAACGAAGGGAAAGAAATAGCTAGAGGCTTTCCGCCATCTTTTTCATATACGCCTTAGCCCCGGCAAGCGCCTTCCTTCCCTTCGGCGTCAATTTGTAGTATTTCCTCCTCTCCTCATACTCCGAAGTGATGAGGCCCTCGCTCTCCAGCTTGTAAAGGACGACGTAGCTCGTTATGAGCCCGTGCCTCCAGCCGAACTGCCTCTCCATCTCCTCGCCGAGCCCATATGCATAGACCTTCCCCCTCCTCCTCAGCACGGAGAATATGTAGAGCCACAAATTCTCCTTCGTTAAAGTGTGCTTCAATCGTCTCAATGGCGACGGGTCCATGCTTCTCACTTCCGCAAACCTTATATATAAAACCCACTAAGATATTTTACTATGATTAAAATAGCAATCACCGGGCTGGGCAACTGCGCCTCCTCATTGATTCAGGGGCTGGAATACTACAAGAAGGTTGACGGCAACTCGCCGCCCGTGCCAGGCCTCATGCACAACGTCATCGGCGGCTACAAGCTCCGCGACATCAAGGTCGTCGCGGCCTTTGACGTAGACAAGCGCAAGGTGGGAAAAGACGTCGCTGAGGCGGTCTTCTCCCCTCCCAACTGCACCAAGAAATTCTCAGACGTCCCGAAAATTGGCGTAAAAGTGCAGAAGGGCCCCGTCCTGGACGGCATCGCAGAAACGACCAAGGATTTCTTCCTCGTGGACCCATCCCAGAAGCCCGTGGATGTAAAGAAGGCCATTCAGGAATCCGGCGCCGAAATCCTCATCAACTACCTGCCCGTCGGCTCCGAGCAGGCCGTCCGCTTCTATGCGCAGGAGGCTCTTGACGCAGGCGTCGCGTTCATCAACTGCATGCCCGTGTTCATAGCTTCAGATGGGCCGTGGGCGAAGCGCTTCGAGGACGCAGGCCTCCCCTGCATAGGCGACGACATAAAGTCGCAGGTCGGCGCCACAATCACCCACCGCACATTGGTGAAGATGTTTGCCGACCGTGGGGTGAAAATTGAGCGCACATACCAGCTCAACGTCGGCGGAAACACGGACTTCATGAACATGCTCGAGAGGCAGAGATTGAAATCAAAGAAGCTCAGCAAGACGGAGGCGGTGCAGTCCAACCTTCCCGAGCGGCTTCCCGCAGACAAGATTCACATCGGCCCCTCGGACTACGTCCCATGGCTCAACGACAACAAAATCGCCTTCATCCGCATTGAGGGAAGGAAATTCGGCGACATCCCCATCGTGCTCGACTGCCGCCTCGACGTTGAGGACTCGCCGAACAGCGCAGGCATCGTGGTCGACGCCATCCGCTGCGCCAAGCTCGCGCTTGAAAGGAAAACAGGCGGCGCGCTCATCTCAGCCTCGGCCTACTTCATGAAGCACCCGATACAGCAGTTTCCCGACGACACCGCAAGGGAAATGGTCGAAGAGTTCATCGCCGGAAAACGAGAGAGATAGCCGTTAATATACTTCTACCGAGCAGTCCATCCGTGATTTGCATGCTTGCCAGAACCGCCATCCAACCTAATTCCAGCTACACTAGAGACAGGGTAGACCAAGCCGACAAGGACGGGCACTGGCACGTCATCTACCGCATCGGCGTGCGCGGGGACCTGGAAACCGCCAAATACGCAGTGGACAAGGCGCTGGAAAGGGGAAAAAAGGATACCGCAGAAGCCATCGCAAAATTCGGGCCCCTCGAAGTCGGCAAGCACGTGGCTGAGCGTGCGCTCGAGAAAGGCATGCGCGACGTCATGGAGAACCTGATAAAGTTCGGGAAACCCGAGATTGCCGAATATGCCGAAAAGCGCTTGCGGGAATACGACTTCTCAGCCGGCAAGCGCGAGGGATAAATACCTCTTCTTCGCAATTCGCGCATGGCAGCGACCCATCAAGCAGTAATCGAATCCTCGCAAACCGAATTCAAGAAGGGAAGCGAGCTTCTTAAGGCGAACAAATTCGAAGAGGCACTTGCAGCATTCAACAATGTGATAGCGAAGAATCCGCTGAATGCCGCGGCATGGGGCGGCAAGGGGGTTGCGCTTGCGCATCTCAACAGGCCTGAGGAGGCACTGGAGGCCCTCAACCAAGCAATAACGCTGAAGCCGGATTTCTTCGAAGCTTTGTCCAGCAAATGGAATTTGCTCAGCGACATGGGCAGGTCCGACGAAGCCCTTGCCTGTTGCGACAAGGCGCTTGAACAGGACTGTACTAACCCTTTTCGTTCTGTCATTTGGGATAACAAGGGCCTCATCCTTGCGAAGATGAGCAGGTTCTCCGATGCCCTCGCCTGCTATGAAGAGGCACTAAGGGTGGACCCAAAAGACCCCACGGCATGGAACGGCAAAGGCGCGATGCTTGCCGCAGAGGGCAACTCCACTGCCGCCATCACCTGCTACGACGAGGCGCTGAGATTGGCACCCGGTTACACCGCGCCGTTGGAGAACAAAATAAACCTGCTTCTGCATATGAAAAGATACGACGAGCTCCTCGACTGCTACAATAAGCTGCTGGAGCTGAAGCCTGATTACGCAGAAGCGTGGTGTAACAAAGGTGCACTGCTCACTAACACGGGCAGGCTTAAGGAAGCCATCCCCTGCTTTGAACAGGCGCTTAAGCTGAATCCCAGCTACGCCCTTGCATGGTATAACAAGGGAAACCTGTGCAGGGAGCTGGGCAAGAAGGACGAGGCCATCGCCTGTTATGATAAAGCAATCGAACTCAAGAAGGACTTCGCCGGGGCGTGGTTCAACAAAGGGACTTTGCTCTCCGGAATGGGCAAGCTGGAGGAAGCCCTCGTCTGCTTCAACATGGCAATCGGCTCAGACCTCGACGACGGAGCGGCATGGATCGAAAAGGCAAACGTGCTTGCGCGAATGGGCAGGGACGATGAGGCAAAAAAATGCATCGAGGAGGCAAAGGAACTAGGAGTAACCGCCTCTTGCCAGCGCTGCCAGCACTGCCAATGCGGCAAGCAGAGCCCCGCCCCTCCAAGACCTGCGCGGGAAACTTCGAACTCAGCCGAGGCGGAGTACAATAGGGGAAACTCGCTTTTCAGTGCGGGAAAATATGAAGAGGCGATTGATGCCTATCGGCGGGCGACGGAGCTGAAGTTTAATTTCGCGGATGCACACAAGGGCCTTGGAATAGCTCTTTCAGAGATTGGCAAGCACGAGGACGCGGTGCCGGTCTTCGAAACGGCGGTCAGGCTCAACCCCGAAGACATCAAGTCGTGGAACAAACTGGGGACTGCGCTCTGGATTTCGGGGAGGGAGGCGGAGGCATTGAACGCCTACGAACAGGCGCTCAAACTGGACCCGAACAATTTCGATGCCTGGGCCAACAAGGGAGGTGTTCTTTCCATCCTGGGGCGGCTTGGCGAGGCGTTTGAGGCATCGATCAAGGCAACGGAATTAAACCCCGAGAGCTTCGCAGCATGGTACAACATGGGAACCTTATCCATCAAGATGGGAAAATGGGGTGCAGCGCTGGAAGCCTTCAGCAAGGCTGTAAGGATAAACCCCGAATACGCGCCGGCATGGCACCACATGGCAGAGGCGCTGAGCGAAGTGGGAAGGGACAAAGATGCGCAGGAGTGCATGAAAAAGGCGATAGCTTTAGGCGCAAAGCCGCAGCAGTAAGGCAGACTTTTTATTCCGTCTTTTCTTAACCTACTTTGTGCGGGGGTGCCGGAGTGGTCAAACGGGAGGGACTTAAGATCCCTTGCGCTTAGGCGCTTCGCAGGTCCGAACCCTGCCCCCCGCATATTCAAGAGGTGTCTGCCATGGCTAAGAACGCGAGAGATTGCAAAGTCGTAATTGCGGAGAACGGCCCCTATTTCATTTCCGGCAGCTTGCCGCTGGCCAAGGAGATTATAGTCTGTGACCGTGAAGGCATACCCGCCAAATGGGGCAAGGGGAAGCGCTACCCGCTCAAGAAAGAGTATTCACTTTGCCGCTGCGGCCAATCAGGAAACAAGCCGTACTGCGATGGAGCCCACGCAAACGCCGGCTTTGACGGCACGGAGACCGCCAGCAGGAAAAAGTATATCACGCGGGCCGAAAAAATATCCGGGCCAAGCCTTATCCTCACCGACTGCAAGGAGCTCTGTGCCATCGCCCGCTTTTGCGAGAAGGCAGGCGGCGTTTGGCAGCTTACTGTGGATTCCGGCGACCCGAAGGCAAGGAAGAAAGCCATTGAAGAGGCGTGCAACTGCCCGTCAGGAAGGCTGGTGGAGTGGGACAGGAAGACGGGGAAGCCAATCGAGCCCAAGCTCAAGCCTTCAATAAGCCTGGTTGAGGACCCCGACGAGAAAGTCAGCGGGCCGCTATGGGTGAAGGGCGGCGTTCAAATAGTCTCTTCAGATGGCGAAACCTACGAGATTCGGAACCGCGTCACACTTTGCCGCTGCGGCAGGTCCGGAAACAAGCCCTTCTGCAACGGAATGCACATTGATGCCGGTTTCAACGATGGCGATGAATCGCTCAAGCCCAAGAAGAAAGGCAGTAAATAGAGCCATCTCGCCCCGCGCTCACTTCTTCGCCCTCAGCACGTAGGCATCGAACGTGGCGTCCTTCCCTTCATCGAGTATCTCGCCTCCGAAGCCCAAATCGGAGTAGATGCTCCCGCACACCGCCTTGTCCACGTGCGCCTTCACTCCTTTCTCAAGCACGAAGCCCGCCTTCCCCAGCGTTTCCTCTATCTTCGCGTGCGGCGCATACATATTCGGCACGACCATCACGTCCCTTCCGGTCGCCTCTGAGAATTTGATGAGCGCATCCACCCACCCGCTCCCCGGCGCGAACAGGTCGCGGTTCGTGTTCTCGTAGAAGTGCGAGTTCACGAAGAAGCCCGCGCCGCTCTCCATGAGCGACACCCTGCCTATCACCTTCCCAGTCTCGTTCCCCTCGGCAGCATACAGGGTCACGTTATTCGCATCTATCGTTCTTGCAACCGCACCGAAGTTGTTGCAGCCGTTCCTTATGTCAAGGCAGGACGGGAAGCCCACTCCCATCTGCAGCTTCTTCACAGGGTCCGTAGGCACGAAGAAGACCACGTTCGCCTCCGCCTCCACCGCATGGAGCTGCCCAACTGCGCTCTTCAGGTTCTCCACGTGCCCATTTATGTCATCTATTACGCGCTTCTGCTCCGGAGAGAATTTCCCTTCCCTCACAAGCTCATTGAGCCTCTTCGACATGGTGATGGCAGTCATCTCCCTGTCGCCCGTTTCCCCAACGCCGAGCTCCTTCGCGCTCTTGTACCCAAGCTCCTGCAGCAGGCTGAGCAGCTCGCTGTAGACCTGCGAGGCCCTTATTGCCTGCTTCTCCTGAATGCTCCGCACCCCGACTGCCTTGTACTCCACCCTGAACCTGTTTATGGCATCCAAGTCCGTGCCCCTCTTCCTCATGCGCTCAACAGCCCTCCCGTTCCCCTCGAGCCCGGAAACCCACTCCTTCGCGGCCTCCGCCCCAGTTAGGTAATACGCCTTGATGAGGTCCGTGAGAAGCTCGTTGTTGTGTGCGAGCCTGAAATAGCCCTCGAGCACGTTCCTGAGCTCGGGCGAAATCTCCTTCCCCTTTTCAACCTTCTCTCCGCAGATGTGCTCTAGGATTGTGCGGTGCGCATCCATGGCGTCGATGACTGCGTCATACCTCGCCCTGTTGGCCGCGGCTGCCAGCTCCTCGAGGAACTTGGCCTCGAACTTCGGCTTGAACGCAATTTGCCTGCCTGTCCCCATCTGCTGCTTCTCAACATTCACCGTGCCGAGGTTCAGGCTTTTCCTGCCCAGGGAATGGCAGGCGGCGATGAGCTGGACGGCATCCTCCTTCCTGATTGGCGACTTGTATTCCGGATGCGCGTCGCCATATGCGATGTGCCTGTCAACGTACTCCATCACATCAGGGTAAGCCTTCCTGAGCGCCTCCTCCGCAACCGAGAGGTCCGGAGAAAGGCTCCTTGAAAGGGAGGCGGTGATATCCGCCTTCAGCTCCGTGGGCAGTATTCCAAGGAGGGGCGCTGAAATGACGAGCCGGTCAATCGCCCTTATCCTCTCTTCGGGCCTGAAGCCCATCTTGGCGAGTTGCGCCACATACTCGAACGGCTCGCGGTACTCCTTCAGGCTGCCCACCCCGTCCCTGACTCCGAGCGCAAGGCGGGTTATCTCCGCCTTGCTGCCCTTCTTAATTAGGAACTCCGTCTCTTCAGAGGCGTCATAGCCTACCGTCGCAAGATACCCATGGTAGATGAGCAGCTCCGGCGACCTGTCGATGACCCTCAGCATGGCATTCTCCTTCTCTTTCTGGAACCGGCTCCAGCAGCCAAGGACGAACCTCGCCGAAGCGGGCGGGGCGACCAGCATGCCCTCGAGGAACTGCTGGGCCATTCCGCCCATCGCATCCAGGTACTTGGTCCCCGCATCGCATGTGAATTCTTCAACGGCTTCCGTATACGCTATCGCCTTGAAGTAGTTTTGCGCGAACTCTGGCGTCTTGGACTTAACATAGGCCGCCATTCGCAGGACCTTCTCATCACCTAGCATCGCAACCTTCCCGCTGCTGCCCACAGCGATGAAATACTCAGCGGCAATCGTGCCACCCAGCGCCCTGGCGAAGCTGAAAATCCTTTCGCTTGTGAGCGCCTCGACCGCCCCCGTGCTCCCGATTGCGAAGAAGTACTGGCCTGCCGCCTTCTCCCCAATCTCCTTTGCGAACTCCGCAGTGCCGAGGACCCGCTCATCCGTCAGCGCAACAGCCGCATTCTTGAATCCTATGATGTTGAAGTAGCGCTCGGCCGTGCCACTGCCTATCTGCCTGGCGAAGGCGAGAACTTTTTCGCTGGTGAGCAGGTCAATCGCCTTTGTCTTGTAAATTGCAACAAAATATTTCTGGGCCCCGGATTCGCCAAGGAATTCCCCGAACCCGATTATCCTCTCGCTCGTGAGGACATCAACCGCCCCGGTTTCGGATATGGCCTGGAAGTAGTCGCGAGCCCCGTACGCGCCCAGGGGCTCGGCAAACCTGAACACCCTATCAGTGGTGAGGGCATCAACCGCCCCGGTTATGCCTATCGCCTCAAAGAAGCGCTGCCCACCACGCTCGCCGATGGACTCGGCGAACTTGAGCACCCTCCCGCTTGTAAGCACATCGAGCGCCTTCGTTTTGCCTATCGCGTAGAAGTAGCCGTGCTTCACCTCGCTGTCCTCCTCCTGTTCTATCCACCTTGCGAACTTCGCAGTCGCGAAGACCCTTTTGTCCGTGAGCTCCGCGACAGCCCCGGTCTCGCCTATCGCACAGTAGTACCTGTGCGCCGCCTCGTTCTTCCAGGGCTGCGTCTCGCTGCCCAGGGATTTTGCGAACTTCGCGGTCGCGAACACCCTCTCATTCGTAAGCGCGGCGATGGCCTTCGTTTCGCCTATCGCCCTGAAGTAGCCGTGCGCCGCCGCGCTCCCCGCGGATTTGATGAACTCCGCGGTTTTCAGCACGCGCCTGTCTGTGAGCTCCGCGACAGCCCCAGTCCTGCCTATCTCCTCGAAATAGGCGTATGCAAGCGAAATCTCCGTGCCAAGCGCTTTTATGAACCCGACCACTTCCGCTCCGAAAATCCGCTCATCCAGCAGCGCCTTCGCCTTGGCCCTCTCTTCAGGGCGGAAGGACGTGCTCTCGATTGCCATGAAATACGTCTTGGCCAAATGGGGGCCGATTGCCTTCGCAAATGAAATCATCTTCTCGCTTGTGAGGGCTTCCACTTCCCCAGTGAACGCGACTGCCTTGTAATAGTCGTAGGCCCCGCCGCCGATGCTCCTCCCGCGATCCCCTTTCTTCGGCTTGATTGGGTACTCCTTCTCCGCGGAGTAGATGAAGTCCGTCATCCGGGTCTTCAGAACCCTCTCGTCCGTGAGCGCCTCAAGCGCGCTGAACTCCCTGGCCTCGACCTTCTCCTGCATCTCCTTCGTGGCGCCGCCATAACCCGTAGTGATTTGGATGGCGAGGCCTACCGCATCAAAATAGTCAATTGCAGCCTTCGGCTTTGCGGTCTGCGCGAACTCAAGAATCTGCTTGAGCTTCGCAACCCTGTCCTCTTCAGAGAAATACTTCTTCTCGAGGAAGGCGTTTATGCCATTCGCCGCATACTCGCCGCATTCGGAAGTGCTTACAAGCTTCGCAATCAGCTGCTGCCGCGTAATCTGCTCAGCTAGGTGCTTCCCCTGCTCCGCCGCAATTCCGGGCTTCTTGTGATATATACCGTTCGCCATCAACGCCACCGCTAGAAGACGCTCGCTTGCGGTATTTATTGGTTCTCACTTCTTCGCGAAAACAAGGTAGGCGGTGTGCCAAAGGCCGGTCGTATCGGGCCTGAACCCCGCCTCCCTCACAAGCATCTCCCGCACAATGCACTCCACGCAGAAGACGTCGCGGAACTTCTCCTCATTCAGGACTTTCACGAACCTCTGCACCTGCTCTGCATGCGGAAGGTAGCCGACGACCATCCCGCCCTCCTTCAGCGCAGCCTTCGCATGCGGCAGGACTTTCTCCGAGTCGGCCAAATCAAGGGTGACCAAATCGACTTCCTTCTCCTCTATCCCCTCAAACACGTCCTTCCTCTTAATCTTCACGTATCTCTGCAGCCCCGCCCTCTTCACGTTCTCCTCGGCAAGGGCGGCAAAATCATCGCGCCTCTCGTAGGAAACGACTTTCTTGCATGCGTTGCCGAGGGCGACGGCAAGCCAGCCGCTTCCCGCCCCGGCATCAACCACGAGGCTTTTCCTTCCTACTCCGGTGAAGCCGAGCACCATACCGATGTCTTTCGGCAGCATCACCTGCGGGCCCCTCTTCAGCCTCCTTAGAATTTCAGGGAAGTGAATCATGGTAGTAATTTAATAGTGATATTTCAAATATCCTCTCATGGCCGGAGTGATAATCGTAGGCGCGCAGTGGGGCGACGAGGGAAAGGGAAAGATAGTCGACCTGCTTGCGGAAAAGGCCGACGTCACAGTGAGGTTCAACGGCGGCGACAACGCCGGGCACACCGTGATTGCGGGGGAAAAGACGTTCAAGTTCCGCAACATGCCGAGCGGCGTCCTCTACCCGCAGAAGCGGGTGGTCATTGGCAACGGCTGCGTCATCAACCCGAAGACGCTCCTCTCCGAAATAGACGCCCTCCGCAGGGAGAAGATTGAGCCGAACCTGCTCATAAGCGCGCACGCGCACATCATCCTCCCCTACCACATCGCGCTCGACGGGGCGGAGGAGGAGCGGAAGGGAAAATTGGCTGCGGGAACGACGAAGAAGGGAATCGGGCCATGCTACTCGGACAAGGCGGCGAGGTTCGGCCTCAGGTTCGCGGACCTCCTTGACAAGGCGGCATTCAAGGCCAAGCTCCACACCATCCACGAATTGAAGGTTGCACAGATTGAGAAAATCTACGGGAAGACGTTCGCGCAGAGCGAGCAGGAGATTCTCGCGGAATATTCGGGCTACGCGGACCAGCTGGCAAAATTCATCGGCGATGCTGGCGGCGCGGTGAACGATGCGATGGCGCAAAGAAAGAACATTCTTTTCGAGGGTGCGCAGGGCACGCTGCTGGACATAGACCACGGAGTTTATCCTTACGGAACATCTTCGAATACTACGGCGGGCGGAGCATGCACGGGCGCAGGCGTCGGGCCGAATAAAATCAGCGAAGTGGTTGGCGTGGTGAAAGTCTACACCTCGCGCGTAGGCACCGGTCCGCTTCCGACAGAGATATCCGGCGACATAGCTGACAAAGTGCGCGACAAGGGGAACGAATACGGCACCAACACCGGAAGGGCCAGGAGGATTGGCTGGCTCGATGTTGTCGCGCTGAAATACGCTCGCGACGTGAATGGCCTGACAGGCCTTGCATTCACAAGAATAGACACCTTGGCAGGAGTCTCGCCGGTGAAGCTCTGCGTCGCATACGAGCTTGACGGCGAGAAGATAACCACGATGCCGCAGACCGCGGAGGAGCTTGCGCGCTGCACGCCCGTCTATGAGGAGATGCCCGGCTGGGCAGAGGCGCCCCCGGCTGAATGGAGGAAGACGGCCATCCGCGGGATGTTCGCAGTCCCCGAAGAGGCGAAGAACTACATGAGGCGGATAAGCGAATACCTGAACGTCCCTATTTGCATCGTTAGCATAGGCGCGGGGAGAGAGGACACCATAGTAATAAAGGACGTTTTCCCAAATAAGCCGCTTGCGCCTCCGTAGCTCAGTGGTAGAGCGCGTGCATGGTAACAGCCCTTTTTCGCTGCGGCGAAAAAGCGTTGGCGGAAAGCCATGAAGCACGAGGTCGAGGGTTCAATCCCCTCCGGAGGCTTATGGGATTCTTCGCAGTCCTAAAGGGCTCATTCGCCGAGCTGAGGAAAAACCCGCTCCTATTCCTCCCCAAGATGATTTCGGTAACGATATGGCTCATTCCTTACATCCTGCTCATGCAGTCCGCAAAAGTAGACCTTCTTCGCGCCACTGTTTCGCAGGAAACGCTGCTTTACACGGCGCTAATCTTCATCCTCTCCCCGCTCTGGCTGATAATAGACAGCATGTATCCTGTCTTGGTGCTCCAGCAGAAAAAGAAAAAGAGGCTGGACTTCTCCGCAGCCCTGAGGCACGTGCTTGGCAGGCTGCTTCAGCTGCTCGCGTTCCTGCTCCTCCTAGTTGTAGCCACAACAATCTGCTTCCTCCCGTTCGCAGCGCTGCTGGCACTCGGGCTCGCATTAGCGTTCCTCCCCCTCATCATGCTGGGCATCCTCGGCACGGCCGTCCTGGTCTTCATCGGTGGGATTGCGCTCTACTTCGTCCCCACGTCCGTCATCCTGGAAAAGGCGGGCTTCGCGGAGTCTTTCAGGACTGGCTTCACGCTCGCGCAGAAAAACTTCAGCGAGGTCTTCTGGCTGACGCTCATCTCCTTTCTCTTCCTCGTTTTTGCGTTCGCGCTCGAGGGGACGCTGGGCGAGCTCGGGTTCGCGGGCTTCATCGTGGGAAGGTATCTCGGAGGGATAGTCACGGTCTATCTCTACGTCGTGAACCCCACCGCATACCTCGCAGCCAGGAAAAAGTAGGCAATTATTATTAACCTGAACCTCGGCAAATTGGGTATGGAACAGAAGTATAAAACTGAACCCGTTAGGAAGGATGCTGATTTTTCAAAGCTCAGCGAGCAGTCGCGCAATGAGCTGAAGGCCGCAATCGTGGGGAAGACCCAGGAAGGGAAGCTCGGGGGGCTGGAGGAGGTGCGCGCGCGCACAAACAGCGAGAAGACAAAGCAGGAGGCGGTTTTCGCAAAATTCGACGAGTTCTTCGTGAGGGAGGATAAGAACCTGCGCAGGGAAGGCTCGAACCACAAGCCCGTGAGGACGAGGGAGGAGCGTGTGGAGTCTATCCGCAAGACGTTTGCAGGCACAAAGGAGATGCTGGTCGCCTTCCGCAATCTGGCGGAGAAGGAGGGGGACACAGAAGATTCCGCCACAATGGTGATTGACTACAATGACCTGAAGGACCTGGTTCCGAACATGAACGTGAAGGGCGTCAGGCCGTCCGAGGTGGAAGGCGTGCTCTCCACAGTTGGCATAAAGCCAGTCTCGCCACCAATCGCAAATGAGTATGTGATATGCGCGGGTGACTTCCCCAATCCGCAGGAGACAATAAATACGACGCTCGGCCGGGTGCGCAGCGGAATCAAGGAGGCGGACCAGGTGCTGGAGAAAGTGGAGACGGCGAACAAATGCCTGTCCGCCATCGCGGAATGCGATGCGAAGCTAGCTTTTATCAGGGATTACACTGCGCTGTGCAAGCAGTTTTCCCTCGCCTCCTCGAAGAAGGCGGAGGCGGAAAAGTCGCTGAAGGAATATCCCGGAAGGCGCACGAAGCTTGAGGGGGAGATATGGAAGCTCACGCAGGAAGTCCTGAAGCAGGAAACCATAACCGAGCTGCATAAGGCACGGGGGCGGAAGCAGGACGAGCTGCATAACCTCACAGAGCAGAAGGAGAAATACAATCGGCACCGTGAAGCGAAGGTCAATTTCTCCAATTTCCAGCCGAGGCCCGTGACGCAGGAGGAGCTGGATAAAGTGCAGGCGGAGATACTGGACTTAGACGAGAAGATAGCCGGACTTAAGAAGGAGGCCGCGGTGCAGAACCCGGTTTCCCTGCTGCACAGTGCGAATGAGAAGCTCAATGGAATGGAGCGCGGAGAGAAGCAGACGGCGCGCCTCCTGGCGGACTCGCAGAGGGAGATGGCCAGGATTGACGGCCAGCTGAAGGAGTTGGAGACCTTCCTCACCAACGGTGCTAATAAATCTGAACTGAATAATTCCAGCGATGGCGGCCATGGCAGTGGTGCAGCGGGAACATCTGCCTGATTTCGGCAGGGACACAGTAGTGAAGCGGCTCGCGATAGGCAGGAGGATAAGCGAATACATCAGCAAGAGCCACAACGCCCGCCTGCGCTACAACGCCTACGACTGCTTCATACATCTCATTGAGTCGAACAGGGCGGACTTCGAGTCCGTCTGGCGCCACAGGATTTCAAGCCAGCGCAAGAGCCGCGAGGGGCAGGAGTTCCTCAACGCGCTGAGGGCGCACGCGATTGAGAAGCCGGAGTCGCAGAGGCTCGCACTCCGCCTGCTCTGGCTTCTTGAGAAAATTGAGAAGGACGAGAGAGAACGGATATGAGCCACGACCCTCTTCCATTTGGTTTATTGCCGCTTCCGAGGTCCGCTGAAAAACAAAATGCGGGCGGCGAAGCACGGTTCAGGCTCGAACCCAGGATACGCGATGTCCTTGCGCGGCCGGACGGATGGCTCGACTGCGCGCGCGAAATAGCCCGGGGGCGGGAGGACGCCTGGGGCGTGCTCAATGCGGCGCAGGGCAGGGATTCCCGCAAGCTCCACCACAACATCTGCAGGTCGCTGCGCGGGGTGGAAGCGGATGAGGCGCGTGCCTTCCTCCGCACGCTGGCCCGCCACGCGCAATACAAGCAGCTCGGCGCAATGCTGATTGACTCGGACGCGCGCGAGCTGCAAAAATTCTTCTCCGAGCTGTGCAACCTCCACCTGGAGGCGCAGGGCATCGCGCCAAAAATCAATGAGGCTCAGGCGAAGGGGCCCAAGCGGGAGTATGTGGACGAAGTGCTCCGCAGCCCGCAGCATCTGATTGAGTATGCAAGGAAGATGACTGAGGCGTGGAAGAAGCTCGACGTGGAGGAGCTTTCGGAAAGATGGGCGGCCCTCCTCTGCGCGCATGCGGAGAACCCTGACATGGTGAAGCTGAATTTCATCGGTGCAGTGGGCGAGATGTCGCAGGTTGGCAGGCTTCGCATGCACAGGCTGACGAAGATTGCCGGTTGGAGCGAGTTCGCCGCAGGAACCGGCCTTCCGTCGCAGCTGCCCGAGCACACACTGGCGAGGCTTATGGCCGAGACCGGCGCCTGAGCCGGCGGCGCACTCTTTTATACCTGAAAAGGCAGAATTCATTTGGTGTAGATGATGGGGGGAATTACGGCGGAGAAAGAGGGCTCGGCAAAGAGAGACGAGAAATTCTATGTTTCGCTAGAGAGCGCCTTGAAGCTGATACAGAAGAGGAAGGATGAGGAGCTTGCGCCGATTCTCAAAATGAACCCATCAGAGGAGCTGGAGACGCGTGCGAGGGTTGCGCTGAAGAAGTTCGAAAGCCGGGTGATGGAGATTGCCGATCCCACCAATCCCGTTACGAAGGAGGAGATGAAGCGGATACAAAGGGAGGCGGCGAAGCACCTCTTGGAGCTGCGTGCCATCAGGGAGATAGTCATGGAGGATGCGAAAAAAAAGGAAGCCGAGCGGCAGGCTGCGAGGCAGGCGCAGGAGGCCGGGCTGAAAGCCGGGGCAGCGCAGAAGCTGCATGAGAAATGGAAGGACGGCAGCCTCACTTTTGAATCGAAGGACCTGAAGACCGTGAGCTCCGTGATGGACGCGGAGAAGAAGTGGCGCGTGCTGTTCAACGAAGACGGGACCATCACCATCCGGAACGAGATGGGTGAGATTCAACTGCGCGGCAACGACGTGGTCACGAAGCTGCGCGCAATAAAAATAGATGATGCAGTCAGGATAAGGGATGAGGCGCTGAAGATACTGACGGCGAGGGGCTTGGAGCCCGCTGGCGCCGAAGTGCAGGAGTGGGGGGAGTCGGACTGGCACGAGCCATCCGAAACCAGGTGACGCAGATGTATGGAATGAAGGTGGAAAAGGGCAAGGAGTTCAGCATCACCAA
>CAIXRF010000094.1 GCA_903921825.1 uncultured Microcaldota archaeon
AGGGAATCAGGCGCATGAAGGTGGATGGCGGGGTTCGCAGCAGGATCTTGGCGCCGATGACTCCGCCGGCAGCGCCCACGATGGTCAGCAGCGGCAGGAGACGGGCATGGGCGGCAACCTCGCGGCGGTAGGCGGCGGTGCTGGCGACGGTTCCGGGCCAGAGCGCGGCGGTGTTGGTGGCATTGGCGTGGATGGGCGGAACGCCGGTCAACAACAGGGTCGGGAAGGAAAGAAAGCTGCCACCGCCGAAAATGGAATTCAGCACGCCGGCAACGAAAGCCGCGAAAAAGAGGATGATGAAATTTGATTAAGGCAGTCATATTCGATTTGGACGGCACGCTTGCGGACAGCAAACCCACCATAATAAGGATGTTCCAGATGCTTTTCGTTGAGTTCGGCTTCCCGAAGCCCTCTGCGCGCAGAGTGGCGAAACTCGAGCCGTTCGGCAGGAGGAAGGTAATAGAAGGGCTGCTCCCGACGGGGAAGCGCGGAGATGCGAAGCTTCTCGAGCTGATGTCTGAGAGGTGCGGAGTCATAGGGAATGAGCTTCTGGCCGAGATACGGCCGATGCGCGGCGCATCCGAGTCCCTTTCATTTATCAAGGGAAGAGGGCTGAAGGTGGCGGTTGCAACGAACCGCGGCCAGACTACCAAGCGGCTCCTGGAGCTTCTTGGCCTTGTCGGTTACATCGACGCAGTGGTGACTTCCGTGGACGTAACCGAACACAAGCCCCACCCAGAGCCGTTGCTCCTTGCGCTGAGGAAGCTCGGGGTTACGCGGGAGGAGGCGCTTTTTGTCGGCGACAGCAAGGTGGATTTGCAGGCGGGCGCTGCGGCAGGTATTAAAACAGTGCTGCTGACTAAGAGAAGGGCACGTGGCCCGCGGCTCGGTGCATTGCCCGAAGTCGCGGCGCTGCTTGGAAAGGGGTGAGGGGATGGCAAAGAGGAAAAGGGCAGCAAGGAGGAAAGCGGCTCCGCGCGCGGTGTTTTCGGGCCGCACGCTGGCAGACAACAAAAGCAGCCGCAATACTCTGCTTGCGCTTATCGTAATCTTCACGCTTCTGGCGTTTCTCATCCAGGCCAGCATAGTCGCAGGGGCGGCAGTCTACTGGCTCCTCGTCATCTGCGCAGTGGGCTTCTTCCTTATTGAAGCATACTACAGGCGTGATGAGCCGCTGATGATAGGAAAGGCGGTGTTCATCGGCTTCTTCCTGGCCGTCTTCGACTTCGCATTCCAGAACGCAGGCTGGCTGCTTGGGCTTTGGCAGACGAGCGGCTCAATCCTCATGATGGGCGCCGTGCCGATTGAGATAGTGCTCATCTGCTTCATAGGCGGAACAGCGTGGGCGCTCTACATCCCCAAAAAATATAACCGGTTCTACACCGTGATGGACGTCCTCGTATTCGCGGCCTACGGTGCGCTCGGCGAATACCTGCTCATCTTCGCGGGGCTTATGAGCTACCACGCATGGTGGAACTCATGGTGGGCTTTCGCGGCCTACGCATGCGTTTGGCTGGTGCTCCACTTCGTAAGATACAAGGTAGTGAAGGTCTAGCCTAGAAGAAGTAGGAGTTCCTCTCCTTCTCCTTCGCTACCGTTTCGGAGACCATCCTGCGCAGCGCTCCGAGCGTCGGGACGCCCACGTATGCGATGGCCCCGTTTATCATTATGGCCGGCGTAGCCTCCACGCGCAGCGCTTCCGCCCTGTCCGCGCCCTCGGCCGAAGCGATGCTGACCTCGCGCAGGATTATGGCATCGCCGCTGCGCATCACCGCCATTCTCGCAACCCTCATCGCCTTAGGGGAATGGACGCAGTTCGGGGAAGTGAGGACTTCAATGTAGATGGGGTCTGGCATCTGATCGCCTGGCAATTTCTCGCGCCCCGCGTATAAAGGCTTTTTGCTTTGGTTCGGGCTACGCCTTCACGAGCTCAACGGTGCGTGCGGACTTCCGTATGCGCACCCGCGAGCCCGGCTTCATGCGGTGGATGAACTGGCCGTCGAAAACGAGGTCCGCGGAGCCGCTCATCGTCCATGCTGCGCAGGCCGTGGAGTCCGGGACAACTACGGGCCTGAAAAGCCTGCGGTAGGGCGCTATGGCGGCCACTTCATACATGTGCGCGTGCAGGGGAAGCTCCCGCCCGCCGCAGGAGTAGCAATAGGCGGAAGAGCCGGTCGGGGTGGAGAACAGCACGCCGTCCGCATAGAATTCCGACCTGTGCCTCCCAACCTCGACGTGCAGGTCTATTACACGATGGTCGCGGCTGCGTATCACAATCTCATTGAGCGCATTCTCAATAACCCTGCCGCCAACCTCGCATGCAAGCATCATGCGCCTTTCAGTTGCGAAGCCCCTGCGCATTATTCTGCGCACCGCCGCCATCCAGTTCGCCGCCGTAGCCTGGCAGATGAAGCTCCGCTCGCTGCCGATTGCGAATATCGGCATGCTGAAGCGCCCCTTGTTGTAAAGGAGCGTGCCGTCGCCTCCTACGATGAAAAGCACGTCCGCGCGCCCCGCCTCCGTGATGCGCACACCGCCTGCCGCGAGGAATGCGCGCACGCGAGCCGCCAGCTTCTTCGCCTCCGGCTTCTTCGGGTTCCAGACCATCGCCGCGCTTTTGAGCATTTTCATTTTCCTACCACCTTCACGACGACCATCCTCTTTCTCGGGCCGTCGAACTCGCAAAGAATTATGCGCTGCCATGTGCCGAGCAGGAGGCGCCCGCCCTCGACAGGCACGGTGGCGCCAGGGCCGACAAACCCGCTTTTCAGGTGCGCCTCCGCGTTGTCGTCTATCTTGTTGTGGCGCCAGTTCCCGCTTGGGAATAGCTTCCCGAAAAGCTCAAGGAAGTCCGCCTCGATGTTCGGCTCGAACTCGTTGATTATGATTCCCGCGGTCGCGTGGGGCACGTAGGCAAGGCAGATCCCCTCAGCTACCCCGCTCTTCGCGACAGCGGAAGCGACCTGCTCCGTGATGTCGGCAAGCTCCCTCTGCCTGGAAGTTTGGACGGAAAATTCCACGGCGTGAATTTAGACCGAATTTATTAATAGCGCTTCCTCTTCCGTGAAGTGCAGCTTGCCCGGGACGATTATTATGAACGGCGTCATCCCCAGCTCCGCCTTCTCCAGCCTGCCGATTGCGCCGTAGCTTATCTTCTCCTCGCCGCTCCCGATACGGGAAAGGACCACGAGCTTCGTCGCCTTTGCAAAAAGCTTCTTTTTCTTTTCCGCCTCGATTTTCAGCAGCAGGGCCATTGCCTCCCGCGCAGTCATCCTCTTCCCGTCGCGTATGTCCAGGAAGAGTAGGGTGTGCAGCCCCCGCGCGCGGTTCTCCTCGATTACGTCGTATGTGGAGGTTGGCTTGTAGTCTTCGCTCCAGAACGGGAGCGTGACCGGCCTCCCGAACTTGTATGTGTGAAGGCCAGACTCGGAGATTGCGCCGGACAGAATTGACGACGCATGCACTATCCTCACCGGGATTTTCCTCTTCAGCGCATCGAGCTTGAGCGAAAGGTGGGTGGTGGAAATCATCGGGTCGCCTGCCACGATGAGCGTCACGTCCTTCCTCTCTGCCTCGGCGAGTATGCGCGTCCCGTCCTCCACCTCTTCGCGCGCGAGGACCGTGATTTTCTTCCCAACGAGCTTCCCCAGCCGCTCTAGCGTGCCTTCCCTGGTTTCGCTCGTGTATTCCTCCGCAAAAAGCACGTCGCACCTCTTGAGCTCGGCAAGCCCCCTCAAAGAGATATCCGTTTCGTCCCAAACGCCGGTTCCGACGAAAATAAGCGCCATTCACACACCGCAGAGCAGCCTCAGCGCATCGCGCACTCCGGGAGCTAGGCCGAATATCATGAGCAGGAGGAATATGTAGTTGCGCTCATTCTCATCCATGTCCGAGCTGCGCCGGACAACGTAAACGGCAAGCGTGGCAAACAGTATCTTGATGACGTAGAATACCCAAAAGCCCCCGAACATCTGCGCCAGCGCGTTCGTGACCACATGCTGCTCGAAATATTGGTGCCCCGTCATGCTGGAAAAGATGTCCAAGGTCACGAACGTTGCGGCTCCGTCGAGCGCATGCGAGAAAATCACGAGCCCGCCCACCTGTTTCGCCTCGAGCTTCAGCAGCTTCAGCAGCCAACCGCCTGCGAAAAACCCGGCGATGGCGAGGAGGAGCGCTAGCCCGAAGAACTCTGGGTATCTCGGGAGCGGCAGGAGCGGAAGGAGTGAGGCAACCCAGAGCACAGCGCCGACTTTCCACAGGCCCCCCATCACGCCGAGCCGGTTGCAGGCGAGCACCGATGCGAGCGTCGCGAAGCCGACGAGGAAGTAAATTCCCGGTGTCACGGTGAAATAGCTGTAAGGAAGGATGTTCGCATCCACGACGACGCGCAGCGTGGAGCCGAAAAGCACGAACGGGACTATGGAGAGGACGAACCCCTCGTCGACTTTTACACCTAGTTTCCTGAGTCCCTTGTAGATTATATAGGCAGCGAGGAGCGC
Organism: uncultured Microcaldota archaeon; assembly: GCA_903921825.1. Taxonomy (GTDB): domain Archaea; phylum Micrarchaeota; class Micrarchaeia; order Burarchaeales; family Fermentimicrarchaeaceae; genus CAIXRF01. Next base: position 4,500 of record CAIXRF010000094.1, read on the forward strand.
AACCGCCGCATAGACTGCGGTATTCACCACATTGTAGCCCGTCCGCTCGTCTATTGGCGCAAGGAAATACTGCCTGAAGAAGTCTTCTACGGACACGGTAGGGATTCGTAACGCACCGTTAAAAACCGCGCTGCCTATTCCGAGGAGAATCTTCCGGGATTCGACCACACGCTCGGCGGCTTCTCCTCAGTTGGGCGCTTCTTCATCCCAAGAAAAGTCCAAACGTTGTTGTCGAAGAGCAGCGCGTTTCCCAGGGCCTCCATCTCATCGCGCAGCGAGGTGACGGTGTCGTCCTTGAGCTGCGGCTTCAGCCCCGTATCGAAGGTTATCCACTCCTTCCACCCGTCGACAGTGACCTTTACGGGCCTGAACCTGTCGTGGCGCACCTCGCCGTGGTACTCTATCCCGTTGTGGACGCCCACCGCGGTGAAGGAGAGGTATTCCCCGGTCGCGTCGCGCTCCTTCTTCACAGTCAAGTCGAACGTCCGGGCATGTTCCTTCACGAACATCAATAACGTAGTCATCAGCCCCGGAACTTCTACTTCAGCACCCAGCCCCTAAATTTCATCTCCTTCCCGTTGAAGAAGTCTCTTGCTGCCTGGTCAGTCTTGCTTTCCACGACCAGGGCATTGCCGAGCGCGCCCAGCTCGGCGCGCACGATGGGGTCCGCGCCTGTGGGGATTCCCCTCGGCCTGCCGTTGCTGTCGAATTCCACCCTTATCAACTGCCCGTCTGCCTTGAGCACGGCAAAGGCAAATTCACCCGCTGCCTTCGAGAAGGCGCCAGTATATTCCCTGCGGGTGCTTGAAACTGCGCTAAACGGGCAGTCGGTAAATCTTGGGTCGCTGCCGTATATCTTGATGGTGAAATTAACCTTCTCGTCCACCTTTACTGTGTTTATCTGCCCCGCCATGCTTCTCACCGCATACCCCGCGATGAAGAATAATAAAAAGGCATCATTTCTCGAAGATGGCAGCGAACCTGTCCACCACTTCATCGAGGAAGCTCGCGCGGTAGGTGAGGAGGACGCGCGACATCTCCTTCGGGTTCAAGAGATGGTAGAATACCTCCCTGCCATCCCGCTTCTTCCCGAGCAGGTTCGCGTCAACGAGCTTCGCAAGGTACCACGAGGTCGTCGCGGGCGAGAGGCCTATCTTCAGCGATATCTGCTTGTGGTTCACCTTCTTCTTCTCAAGCAGGAAGAGCAGCGCGTGCCTCATCGGCCGCTGCCGCAGGAACTGCAGCAGGAACCGGTCGCGCTCCGTCACCACGCCCACGGTGTAATACCGCGTGTATTCCCCGTCCTTCCTCCCGATGATGAGCTTCTCCTCCTCCAGATGCCTTACGTGGTACTGCAGCGTCCCGACCGCAATCCCTAGGCGGCGCTGTATCTCGCGGAAGTGCAGCCCAGGATAATGCTGTATGAACTCGTAAATCTGCTGCCTGACCTCAAGGGCCTGGATGTTCACCGTGCCGCGCACCAATTCCCGCACCTACTCCTTCACGACCGCGAAGAAAATCAGCACGAGCGTCACGAGGTCGAGTATGTCGGACATGCTTATCAGGACGGGCGAGGTGCTACCCGGGAGGACTATCTCCGTGAGCCTTATCACATCGCGCGCCAGGTATGCGAGGAACGCGATGGAAACGAGAAGCATGAGCCTGCGCTTACGCCTGCGCCAGGAGAGGAATGCGATGTAGGAAAGGCCGAGCGCCAGCAGGACAGTGAACGCGCGGACCAGGAAGCCGAACTGGTTCGCATCCAAAGCATATGCCATTGAACCACCTTTTCAGACCTTCTCATAGGGGATATTAAATATCTTCAGGAGCGCGAGCGCCTTCTCCCTCTCTTCCTTCTTGAGGCTCTTCCAGTCGATGAGCGCGAGCCCCACCGTTCCCCCGCTCTTCTCCACCATCTGCCCCATCATGCCTTCGTCAAGCCACGCCATCGCGTATTTCGGGACAACGTGGCCCACTGCAACATTTCTGCGCAGAATCTCCTTAGTAATCTCATGAGGGTAGTGAATGCCGCCAATGCCTACCACAATCTTCTGCGGCGGCAGCCCTGCGGTGCATGCAGCGTAGCATGCCTTCGCAACAACCTCCCCCGCCTCCGCGATTCCCCACTCCTTCTCGGTGCTGCCAATCTCCACGAAGATGAACGGCGTCTTCAGGAGCGGGCCGTGGTGCGTGCATTCCAGAACGGCTTCAAAGCCCGGCAGCTGGCTGGCTGCGAGCGACTGCATTGCCGCCTTCAATGCCAGCGCGGAGGTAGGTGCTAGCGTCCTCGGCTTCCCTCCGAATTCCGCCTTGTCGTTCCAGTTCCCGCACGGGTGCGCGGTGAGCGTGGGCTTGCCGCTCTCGCTCTTGTGCATGCTTGCGAACACGATGAGGTCCGTCTTCAGCAGGGAGTCAACATAGTCAGAAGTTATCGTGGGCGTGTCTATCTCCACAAGCAGCACGCCTTTCTCATCCCTCCAGAATGGGAATTTGCCTCCCGGGTCGCCCGAGGGCTTGAAGCCATAGAGGCTGCGCAGGTGCTCGGCAATGTTGCAGCCTGCCGGGTCAATCTTCGTGTAGACTATCGCTGGCATATTATGGAGTTTTGGCAGGCGGCTTAATATTCCCGCCTTTCCGTCGTTAACAAGTAGTCCCTCTCTCCAACTATAGCGGCCGCCTGCTCAAGGCTCACGAACCTCACGACTGGCTTCACGCCCTCCTTTGTGGACACCATTACCACTTCAAAAGGTTTCTGAGTGCTGTTCGCCAGCTCGATGACGCGGCACGTATCTACCAACAGGCTCTCATCCTTGTAGCACTCGGAGGCAATCTCCCTCCACGCCCTTCCCAGGAACGAAATCTTCATCTCGTTTTCGGGGCTCAGCGGAGGCCTCTCCCAGGTCTCAATCTCATTCACCGCCGCCTCGGACAGCTTGGCGCACCTTTCCCTGCCAAGGCATGCATCCGATTCTATGAATGTGTTCCGAACCGCTTTGCGCCCGTATCTCTCATCCGTCACCTTGGTGTCCGGCAGCATACTTTCCCGGAAGGCAGTGTCTAGAGTGTCAGTAACCTCCCGCTGCAGCATTGGCCTCGCCACGCCCAACACTTTATCATAGTCTTCCTTGCTCATCGTGCCGGGCGGCTTGTTAAGGAGGTATCTGAATCTTTCGATGATGAAGTGCTGGCTATCCGTCAGCTGGGCCTCCCTCACCGGAGCCCCCTTTGCGACATTTACCTGCGTGCCCATACCCTCACTCCTCTTTCGGCTTGCCAGCCAGGGCCATGATAAGCGCCGCATCGAATGACATTCTGGGCACGTGCTCCTTCATCACTTCGCACACCGTCAGCCATCTCTCATCAAGTTTTCTGCCAATCTCATCTGGGACAGTAGCGTAATCCTCCTCTGCGATCCTGAGAACTTCCGTCTTGCCATCCGGATCGCGCCGCACATATCTCCTTTCCTCCACGTCCACTTCGGCGCTTCCCTCCTTGTCACAGTAGAACACGAAATGGGCCTCCTTCGAATTGTTTTTGAATTCAGCGAAGCCTGCGCACTCCTTTCCAAGGAAAAGGACCGCCACAAAGTCCCTCTTCAATATGGACACGCCGCCATCTTCGTGGATTATGAAGCGCCGTGACTCCCCTTCAAAGAGGACCTCCGCATCCATAGCCTCTCTCACGCTCGGCTCCTTCAGGGTTTTCAGCAGGATTCCGCGCACGTCCTCCGGCGCCTTCAGCCCGCCTGCGTCAATGCCCAAGCGCTCGAACATGCGCTTCGCTGCGGCCATGTATTTCGGGGTCACGTCCTCCCGCACAACCACCTTTCCCATGAGGTAAATTGCGCCGTTTCCGATATTTAAGCCTGCCAGTAGCGCTTCGTCCTGATGAACTGCTTCTGCGCTTCCAGAAGGTCGGCGAAAAGCAAGTCCTCGTTCCTATGCAGCCTCTGGAGGATTCTCGCCGCGGTCCCAACGCCCACCCCATACACCCCGAGCGCCGCAACTGCCCTCCTTCCGTATGCCTGCACAAGGCCCGCGGAGCGGAGGAGCTCATTGCGCAGCTTCGCCTCCTCCGCATTCAGCTTCTTTTCCTCCTTCAGCTTCTTCTGCAGCGGAGGGAAGGCCTTTTCCCTCGGATCCACTGCAGCGACAAGCTCCGAGCCGCAGCTCGTGCATTTGATTTTCTCCCTCACACCAATCTCCGAAATTTTGCGGTAGTGGACGCGGTTGCAGTAGGTGCAGAACAGCTTCGCAGTCTTCGCAAGCACCTGCATCTTGAAACCCCGCAGGATTTCGCCCGACGGCTCGATTGGCGCAATCAGTTCGCTCGCTGCGGAGAGCTTGAGCAGCGAAAGCCGCGCGAGCGGAGAAGGCTCGGGCAGCCTCACGCTTTCTACGGCAATGGCGCCGCTCCTAATCCCACCGAGCAGGTTCCTGACAGCATTCATGTCAAAATAATCCAGCATGAACTGCCTCAGCGTTTCCTCATGCACGGGCGAGCCGGCGACCGCCTCCATTATCCTGCGCATCCCGCTCGCGGAATATTCTGCATCCTTCGCAAGCAGGCCGAATGCCTTCGCAACATGGACGAACTTGTAGCGGTAGAGTGCGGTCTTCGGCGCAAGCTGCCGCAGAAGATTCTCCGCAAAATCTGGCGAAGTCTCAACCAGCAGGCGCTTCACAAGCTTCGCATCCGCTGCCTGCAGGATTATCCTGTAGGGGTCCGCTTCCGCGCGAACGGAATGCCCCGTATGCTGCGAGATAAGTGCGGAGAGCAGGCGGCCCAGCGCCTCGTTTCCCTTGCTCCCGAGCGCGCAATGAAGCACAAGTGCGTCAGGCGTGAATTCGGCAACAATCTTCCTTGGGGCCGGGAGGAATAGCGCAGCCTGCTTCTTCGCCGTCTCTGCGAGTTTCGCATAGGCCTCCTCAGAGAGAGGATAGTCGCGCCTGATGCCCTCATCGCCGCCCGCAATCTTTCCCCACAGCTCCGAAACCTCCTGCGCAACCTCGAACGGGACCGGAATCTCCTCACCAACCCAGTCCGGGACCGCAGCAGCGATATCCTCCGCGGGCTCCACTATTATCTCGCCCTCCGCCACATCGAGCACCTTCCAGGGCACGCCGCGCGAGATGAAAGTGCTGCCCTTGTCCACGAAGTTCGCCACGAACCCCTCATCCAGCGTGCCGATGTTGGAGTTCGTGACCGCATTCTTCACGAAGAACCTGCGCTGGTCCGGAATCATGCTCAAATTCTCATAGTAGTAGATGCGCGTCCTCCCGGTGCGCCTGATAATTCCATTCTTCTCGTCGAAAACCGCAATCCCCTCCCTCTGGAGCTGGCTGCAGACACGGGCCAGCGTCTCCTGCGTGAGCTTTGCGAACGGGTGCGCCCTCCGGATGAGAGAGAGCGTGTCCTCAATCTTCCTCTCCTCCTTCTCCATCAGCAGGCCCGCAACCTGGTTGGCCAAGACGTCGAGTGCGAGCGTCTGCTCCTCATCGCTCTCAAGCAGGCCCTTCGCGGCCCGCCTTGCAATCACCGCAGCCTCGGCAATGTCGTCCTCGTCCGCAGCAATCACGACTCCCTTCGGCGTCTTGCTTATGGAGTGGCCGCTCCTTCCCACGCGCTGCACGAGCCTCTGCACCTGCCTCGGAGACGAATATTGAATTACCAAATCCACTTGCCCTATGTCCATCCCAAGCTCGAGCGAGCTCGTGCACACGAGGCCCTTCAGCTCCTTCCCCTTGAACCTCTGCTCCGCCCTTATGCGGACCTCGCGCGAAAGCGAGCCGTGATGGATTGCAATCTGGTGAATCTCCTCCTCCGCCTGCCGCAGCCTCAGCAGCCGCGAGGTAAGCGTCTCCGCGATGCTCCTCGTGTTCACGAAGGCGAGCGTCCCGGTGTGCGAGCGGATTAGCCCGTCCATCAGCCTCAGGCGCGCAGCAGCCGCGCCGTCCACGAAGAGCTGCTCCGCAAGCTTGTAATCCTCATCCACCGGCTTCGGCGACTCCACCCTCAGGTGCATTGCGCGCTCAACCGGCAGCCTCGCAATCTTGCATTCCCTGTCCCCGCACAGGAATTCCGCGACCTTCTCAGGGTTACCGACAGTCGCGCTCAGCCCGATTCGCTGGAACGCCCTTCCCCCGCGCTTCTCGAGCAGCCGCTCGAGCGCGATTGCGAGCTGCGCCCCCCGCTTGTCCGAATAGAGTTCATGCACCTCGTCAATCACGACCTTCTCCACGTTCTTCAGCGCATCGCCGAGCAGCCTGCTCGGCAGAATCGCCTGCAGCGTTTCGGGCGTGGTAATCAGCAGCTGCGGCGGATGCTTCGCCTGCCTCGCCCTCTCCGTCTGCGAAGTGTCGCCGTGCCGGACGGATGCGGAGATGCCGAGCTTCCCGCTCCACCACTCGACACGCTCCATCATGTCGCGGTTCAGCGCCTTGAGCGGCGTGATGTAAAGCGCGACGATTCCAGGCTCCTCCCTTTGCTTGAGGATGAAATCAAAAATCGGAAGCAGCGCGCACTCCGTCTTCCCGTAGCCCGTGGGCGCGATGATGAGGCAGTTCGAACCGCTCTCCGCTATGGGAATGGCGAGCTTCTGGATTTCCGTCGGCTCGCCGAATCCCTTCTCTCCCATAAGGCCCAGAAGGCGGCTGCTAACCATGCGTAGGTAGATTTTCGGCGTGCAGGTATTTATTGTGGCTAGCCACTTCCCGGTGGCTTGCTGACGAGCAGGCTGCCCCTCACCACATTCGTCTCGTTCGTCGCGAGGTCGGTGTAGTTCAGGAACAGCTTCGTCTGCAGGAACCATATGGCTCCGGTCACGGTGTCATTGCCAGTGACGTAGCATGGGAATGAGAGCTGCGCCGTCCCGTTCGCGGGAACTATTATTGGTGAAGGAAGCGCGGGCACCCCTCCCGGAAGCTGCGCTTCCTGCGTGCACCTCAGCCCGTCTATCCTGAACGGGTGGCCTTCCGCCTGCGTGACGTTCACGTAGAGCGTGCCGTTTATCGAAGCCGGGGGCAGGCACCAGAACTCTGACGGGAACCTGCAGTCCGATATTACTGCCTGACCGTGCCCGCTCCAGTCATATTCGGGTATGCCCGGGAACACGACGCCCTTGACAACGGAGAGCGCCTTCGCCTTTGCCGTGTCCATGTTCGTGCCCTGGAACGGGATGATGAAGACGACAATCGTTACTGCGCCCTGCCTCCTGAAGTATGCCTCCGCATTCACCGCCCCCATTATCTGCGCCTGCTGTGCGTGGCATATTGTCTTGTTGTCCTGCGTGATTACGTCGCCGGGGCAGCTCTGCTGCGTGGCGCTGTATACTGTGGAGAGCATCAGGAGGAATGCGCTGTTGTCATCGTAAAATCCGCGCACGTAGAGCGCGTCCGCGCCCGGCTTCGCGCGCGCCTCGAGCAGGAGCGGGTCACTGCTGGAAACTGCAGCTGAAAGGTCCTCCGTCCCGCTGAGCATCCCCTCCGCAACGGACGCGTTGAACGTCCTGCCCACGATGTCCGCGCACGAGGTGGGGTCGCCAACCGTTACGTTGCCTATCTGCGTGGAGGGGAAATACCTCTTGTACATAAGCGCCTTGCCCCAGCCTCCTTCATGCCAGAAGCACAGCGTGACAACGGAATCCCTGCTCATGAGCGTAGTAACTTCTCTGCCGCCCACGGTGGAGTTGGTCTCGTAGGTGTCGCCCACGAACTCGCCCGTTATCGTCCTGAACGCGCTGAGCGCGCCCTCGGGGGTGAGCTCCGCGCCCGCATACATGAAGCCTATCTCCGAGCCGTTCCTGTAGTGCGCTATGGCGAGGTGCGCCTCCCCGAACTTGTTGAAGAGCGCGCCGTAGAACTGCGAGTAGCTTTCATTCGCGGAGGCCAGGATTCCCACGAGCTGGCTCATCCCTGCGCGCGCCGCGCCGAATTCCCACACCTGCGTGAGGTTCACGTCGGGGAGGTTCTCGAAGAGGGAGACGTTCTCCGCGGGCTGCACCTCGACCGCTGTCGAGAACACGCCATGCGCGGGGTTCGCCACATCCACAACGTTGCCCTTGTTCGCGTCGACAGTTATGGCTACGCTCCCTGCCGAGTCCGCGAGCCAGTCGAGCGTGGTGTTCTGCGTCTCGCCAGGTGCGAGGGTGATGGACTTCTGCGCGACAGAGTGGTTGCCTATCCCAAGGTCAAGCAGCGCTTCCCTTGCCGTCGCCCCTCCGGCATTCGTGACAGTAATCTTGAACTCCACCGCATCGCCCGCGTAGGGGTGCGAGGGGCTGAGCGTAACGTTCAGGACGAGGTCCGGCTTCCCCTTCGGCTGCAGGAGGAAGTAAGCCGCCACGAGTAATACGAGCAACGCGAGTGCTGCGACCGCAATCTTCTCCCTTTCCATAGGAATCCCTCTCATAGGCTTTGTAGCGAAGGGTATAAAACAAATCCGCTTTCGTTCGCCTACGTTGAAGGCTTCTTCTTCAGGAACGGCACCAATTCAACGTCGGGCTGCCTCCTGCGCGAGAAGGAGTCCTGCAGCTCCCTGAATGCATCCTTGATTTTCACGAGCGCCATGTCGTACCTTCTCTTATATACGTAGTCGAGCGTGGATGAGATGTCGCCCTTCTCCGAAAGCGGCGAGATCGCGAAGAAATATTTCCCCTTCTTCCTGTCCACTAGGCCAGTAGTCTTCAGCTGCAGCAGATGATACCTCACCGCCTTCTCGTTCCCGTTCCCCGCCTCCTGCTTGATGTACGCCATTATCTCCGCAATCTCCGGGTCCTTCTTCTCCGCGAACTGGAAGTAGAGCAGCGCGTCCAGCAGCTCGAGCATCGTGGTGCGGCTTTCATTCGGCGAGATGAGGCCGAGCGAGAGCGCGAGCCACCTCACGAGCGACTTCCTGGTGAGCCTCACGTCCTTCGTTAATTGCATGTCGCGCAGCGTGACCTCCGTGTCTATAAGCTGCGCCTCAGGGAATGCCACACCAAGACTTTATTAGCATTTATATAAAAACTTTTGGTATGTTTTCGCAAGGTTTATATACGGTGCGAAGGAATTCCTAACAGGTGATTCCATGCCCATGTTCAACATTGCGACCCGCTTCCATCCAATACGCCTTACTGCATTCATGCGGAACGAGGTGGAGCTCAGCGTTGAGATTGAGAACCGCAGCGAGTCGCCGCTCTGGACGGAGTGCGACATAACCATTCCCGAGGCGGTTTCCCTCGCGCCGGACAAGGATCTCCACAGGGGGAGGCTGCGCATAGGAATCATCGCGCCCAAGGAGATACTCACCGGAAAATGCAAGATATACGCGAACTCGCGCAGCTATCCCGACACCTACACCCTGAAGCTGACCGCGTTCGGCTTCGGCAGGGACGGGGCAATCACGGCGCGCGAGGACAAGAAGGCGGACCTGCGCTGCGAGCAGTTGGGAAAATAGCCGGAATTCTGGAGGGTGGTGAGATGGGAACGCAGTTCGCATTAGTCTTTCTGGCACTCTTTGCAATCCTAATTTGCGGCTGCTGCTCGTTCAATGCAAACATCCCTTCAACATGCACCAAGGACTCGGACTGCGCGTCCATGGACTGCAAAGCAGCCACGCCCTACGCAGTCTGCCTCGGCGGCGGGGACAACAGGACAGGAATCTGCGGATGCTCCAGCTCCCCGGGGGGCGGCGGCACAATCGCGACTCCCACTCCCGCAGAAACGCCGACAGCCGAATACGCAACCCCAACTCCTGCGCAGAGCGGGACGCCACTTGAGACGTGTCCGTCAGGCGGAGGGGCCATCTCCGCATGCCCGTGCACAATACGCACTCCGGGCACATACACGCTTGCCCATGACCTTGCGACTTCGGACAGCTGCATAAGAATCACCGCTGACAGCGCGACGCTCGACTGCAACGGCCACTCCATCTCCAGCTCCACTGACATGGACACCGATGGCATCCGCGTAGAGGGCGCAAGCGGCGTGACGGTGAAGAACTGCGTACTGAGGGGTTTCAATGCAGGAATAATCCTCATCAACTCCACGCAAGGCACGGTGAAGGACAACACAGGCAACTCAAACCGCCAGTGCGGCCTCTGCCTTGACGGCTCAACGAGCAACACAATCTCAGGCAACAGACTCAACTCGAACACCTATGATGGAGTGATGATGCTCCACAACAGCAACAGCAACACATTCAGGAACAACACCTGCAACTCGAACATGCTCGGCATCTACATCCACTGGGACCATGGCGCCAGCGGCAACACCTTCACGGGCAACACCGTGACCGGCAACAGCGAGCGCGACTTCCACTGCGAATACACGGGAGCGCAGTCCGATGGCGGGAACAACATGTGCGACATGGAGAATTGCGCCTGGCTCACTTGCCACTGACCCCGCAGCAAAATACTTAAAAGTAATGCCTACAACAGAGTAGCGGAGTGATTTTAATGACGCCGCATGCTAACCTGAAGGGCCAGTCCGCAATGCAAGTTGCCCCTGGCGGGCAACAGCCTCAAGTCGCCTGCGGCGACAACTGCGCAACTCGCGTTGCGCATCGCGCCTGCCGCGGGCAGAGCGCGATG
>CAIXRF010000095.1 GCA_903921825.1 uncultured Microcaldota archaeon
GCCGGAAACGATGTTCGTGTCATAGGCTGCCTTCACGACGCCGCCGACCAGCCACTCGATTTTGTCTATGTAGTTGTCCGCACTCACGCCGGAGTAATTGATGATGGTGTCGGTCAGCGTCTTGCCCGGTGGCACTATTTGAGTGGCCGAAGTCCAGTTGCCAGAGGTATGGTATTTCAGGCCGGAGTTGTACTGCTCGGCTATCTCATCAGCTGAGAGGGCGCGGTCGTAGATGGCGACCTCATCTATGATGCCAGGGAATCCATAGCTGCCGCCGCCTGCGTCTGAGCCGATTGCTGGATTATATGCATAGATCGTAATTGTCCCGATTGATGTGGGACTTCCGTCTGTAACGCCATTTACATATGTCTGTACTTGCCCGTTTTGAGAAAAGGTTGCAGCAACATGGTACCATTGGCCTGCATTCCACACGTTTGTGTTTGTCGTAGCAAATTCCCAGCTACCATCGTGTATTTGAAAACCTAATCTGCCCGTATCGCCCCCATAATTCACGTTCCACTGGAGCGTACCGCCCTGCCTGTAATTATCCCACAAATAAACATACATGTGAGGTGTAACATATGTAGAATTAATTGTTACAGATGGCTTGATCCACATCTCGATTGTTTGAGTAGTATATTTGAACAGATTTGAGCCAAATGAAACACGATTAGTATTGCCGTCAAAACTCAGCGCGTTCCCGAACATCCCGCTGGAGCTCCAACTTGCACCGTTGATTGTTCCCGTGTTTCCGTTTCCGCTTGAGTCTGCGGTTGTGCCGTCCGTGCCCTCGCCCATGTGCCAGAGGCCCACCACATTTGCATCGGGCACTATTTCGCCGTTCTTCAGTTCAAGCGTGTTCGCCGCTGCCGTTCCGGGATTCTGGGTTATTGTTGCGGTGCCGTTCTTCGTCCCCGCATCAAATTCAGCGGTCGTGTTTATCAGGAAGCCGCCATAGACCTGGAGGCTGTAGATGTATGGGACGGTGATGTTCGTGTCAACGGACGCGTCCCCGTAGGTGGAGAGCACGCCGCGGAAGGCATTTGCAACTTCGGGGCAGGTGGCTGCGATGGGCCGTATGTCATCGACCACGAGAATAGTAGTGTTATCCAGGGCGCCAAGCGTGGTGCAGTTGTCAATGGTGCAGCAGCCTGGCCTCGTCGTAACCGTTCCATAAATCCAGCCGTTCGAGCCGTTGCTCCCGGTTGCGACGCTCCTGACCATCTGGAAATCGGGCCAGGTGGTCACGTTGCGCCGGAGGTAGCCGGCGGTTCTCAAAGGAAAGAGCGGGTCCTCGAAGCCGCTCACGTTCGCGTAATCCCCGGTTATGTTTGCGTGCGTGGATGAACGGATGGAGCGGTTGAAGGATGCGGTCCCCTGCGAGTCGTTGAGGCGCAGCCACATGCCGTTGCTCAGCGCCACGGAGTAATAAGACTCCTGCGCGACGGTCATTCCCCCGCTTCCCCATGCGACGCCCATTCCATACTTCTGCGCCGAGCCGTTTAAGGTGGAGAGCCACTCCGACATGACCATGTGTTTCATCTGGTCCGCGAAGACGCACGTGCGGCCGCCGCAGGTGTAGGACGGCCTGCCGCCCAGCGTCCCGTCCCATGCAACCTCGCTGATGTTCGCTGAAACGTCCGCAAGCGGAACCCCGCTTGCGCTTGCGTAGTAGGCGGCATAGCGCACTGCGCGGCTGCCGGATATGCCCGCCATCCGCCCCGCTTCCGCGCTACCAGAGTCCATGAAGCTGCCCATCGCGCCTGCGCGCACGCTGACCGCATTCAGTTCCTCTTCCGCCTGCTGCCCTGCCATCCATGCCCTCACCGAAAGGAGCACGAGCATGAAGAGCACTACCACGAGAAGCGTGAATATGAACCCCTTCCTGCCGGATGGAATCATCGGTATATCACCAGCCTCATCTCCCTCTCCACTCCGTTGTAGTATATGAGATGCCTGTCAACGCCTACGAAATTCTTCGAGGCAGAGCCAGGCCTGCTGTATATGTAGCTGAACGCCGTCCCGGGCCCGGTGTTCATCATAAGCTCTACGCCGAAAGTCGCTGGGACCGCGTCTCCGAGGAATTCGCGTGCAAGCCCCCCGGCCTCCTCCGTCCTGCCGGAGAGGAAGAGTTCGCCGATGGAATCCGCCACGCTCGCATTGTATGGGTCGGTAAGGTTGCGTGCGGCGACGGAAGCGGCATACGGATAGCGCGGGTTGGCTGCCAGCTCCGCCATGCTCACCGTCCTCATAGCTCCCATCAGGTCCGATGCTGGCTCGAAGCCGTACACATCCAGCGGGAGAGGGCGACTGAGAAGGATGAGGATTAGGACGGTGGAGAGCAGGAGCAGGGCTAGCGCGAACAGGGCGTCGAGCGTGAGCACGATGCCCTTCCTCCCTACTGCCATGTCTGGTTTGTCCAGGTAATCACCTTGAGTCTAACTAGCGAGCCGTTGTATATCGCGAACCTGTTAAGCACGGAAACGGAGCGCGCGCCGCCCGCGTCCGGCCCAATACCAAGCGTGAAGTTCCCCGAGGGGGTGCTGGCGAAGTGCTCGAGGGAGTTCCATTCCGACGTTCCCGGGAGAATCCCCCGCGCAGTGCAGTTCATCGGTGACCATATAATCGAAGTCTCCGAGCAGTTGTAGAACTCCTTCATCTCCACGTAGAAATTATAATTGATGCGCAGCTTCGCCTTGAGCGCGGTGTAGTTCGTCGCGTCCATCTGCACGAGCTTGCTCGCCTTGTCAATGGAAATCTCCTGCGAGCCGAACTCCTCGCCCATGCCGAGCAGCGAGATTGCTCCCCACGTGCCCGCATCGCCAGGGTCCACTACTGTGTTCCAGTCCTCGGGGTTCCCGGGTGAGAGCAGCGCATCCGAAATGTCTCTCGCTCCGAGCGCCAGCCCCTCGGGCCTCGGCTCCGTAGTGAGCGTCGTGACGCTCCACCAGAAGAATATGAGGAATGCGAACGTGATTATGAAGACCACTACGGCAGTCAGAATGTCGTATGACCACACCTGCCCTTTTCTCAAGTCACCGCCTTCGTCTGGTTTATCACCACTGTGCCGTTGTGGTTCTCCACATACGCGGCGCCCCTCGCTATCTCGAGGTAGAAGCCGTTGGGGGATGCATACTGCGGCTCGCCGGTTATGTTCCTCGTCGCCGCAGCGGCGCTGTAAGTGAAGGTGCTGTTCGGTCCGAGCGTTTCCACGAGGTCCACGGAGCCGGAAACGGTGTTGATTTCCAGCGTGTAGGCCATCGCCCCGGCGAGCCTGTCCGGATACGTAACGCGCCTGGAGTAGCCGTCCCCGGCCCTCGCTGCGATGCTTATCTCCTGCGCGAGTGTGTCCGCAACCCTGACTCCGTCGTTCTGCGCCTGCCTTTTCACGCTCTCTCCGTATTGCTGCGCGAATATTGCGTAGAAAATCATGAACAGGACGAGCGCGGTCGCGAAGATGGCCATAAGCTCAACGCCTTGCTGGCCCCTCCTCGACATACCCATCGCCTCAGGTCGGACGGACGTAGACGCAGGGGTTCCCGGTCCCCAGGCAGTCGTCCACTGACTCCACGGTCACGGGGTAGACCCCCGCCTTCGTGTAGTTCGTCAGGTTGCCCGCCACCGCATATAGCGTCACCGCGACAACCTCCGAATCGCCGCCCCGCGTTCTCACCGCGAACACTATCTCCTTTCCGATGGGCGGCTCCGCAACGCTGCCTATCGTTATCCTAGAAACCCTCTCCGGGATGATTATATTCAGCGTCGCCTTCGCAGGCGGCCCCTGCGCACCCACCACGTCCACGACGTTCTTCAGCCTGCTCACGCTCTGCTGCGCCTGGTCTATCGCCAGCTCCTCGGAGCCCGAAGACGTCTGCAGGAAAACGAGCACGATGATTGGTATTAGCATAAGAAGCGCGAACGCAAGCGTGACTAGCAACTCCACCGAAGCCTGTCCCTTCCTCCGTCGCATGCGCCTATAATTCGTTCGGGTGCTTAAAAAGGTTTCCCGCGCCTCACGGCGCGACGCACTTCACTCCGCTTCCAATCTCATTCGCACCTGCAATCGCTTTCTCCACGAGCGCCTCCGCGGCGGAAACCGCCTCAAGCAGCTCGTCGCCCAGCGCCATCCTCGCCGCAATTGCGGTTGAGAGGAGGCAGCCTCCTCCGTGTGTGGATGTTGCCATCCTTTTTTTCTTGAACATCCCGAAGCCCTCGTCCGTGAAAACGAGGTCCGCAATCATTCCCTTCGAAATTGGATAGGACTTCAGCATTACCGCCTGCGCCCCGGTTTCCATAATCTTCCACGCGGCTTTGCAGGCCGAATCCCGGTCGCGCACTGCGACACCCGAAAGCGCCCGCGCCTCGTCAAGGTTCGGAGTCACCAAATCGCTCACAGCGGCAACCGCCCTGAAAGCATTCAGCGCCCCTTCCTCAACAAGCTTGCACCCGTCGCTCTGGCTGCTCATCACCGGGTCGAACACCACGTTGAGCGCGCCCCAGTGCGCAAGAGCTTCCGCAACTTCTTTCGCAATCTCCGCACTCCAAAGCATTCCAATTTTCACTGCCTGCACATCGAGGTCCGAGAATGCGGAATCAATCTGCTTGCGGACCGCAGCCGCCGGAACGGGCCAGACGCCCTGAACGCCTTTCGTGTTCTGCGCGGTAATCGCAGTGGCTGCGCACGCGGGGTTCAGGCCAAGATTGGCGGCTACCCGCACGTCCATCTGCATCCCAGCGCAGCCGTCGGATGAGGATGCGGCGACAAGCAGGAGCGATGGCTTCACAGCGACGCAACCCCGTTCCTGTTGAAGAGCGACTGCGTCTTCCAGGCCACGTAGAACCATCCGAGAATTGGCGGGAAGGAGAGGACTGCGAGCAGCCACAGCGGACGCGGGTAGCCCGGCTTCCCCTCTTTCGCAAGGTTCGACTGGACCAGCAGGAGGAATTTGTAGAGCGGGTAGATATTGAGCACTGGGACTAGGAACATCGCGGTGTAGAGCGTGGCATTGAGCCCCGCCACCCTCCACCTGAGCTTGGCCTCGTTGCACAATCTGTAGAAAAGAAGGAGGTGGAGGAAAGGAACGCAGCCCATCACGAGCGCCTTGAGCGCGCCCCTTTGCTTCCCCATTGGGCTCACTCTTCCGTGCCCCTGAACGGCCCCTGGCTCTTCTCGCGCATGGGGTCTATCTTCTTTTTCTGCAGCATTATCTTCTTCAGCTCGGCCATCACGCCGTGGACAGCGCCCTGCAGGTCGAAGCCGTGGTTGCTCACCGAGAGCATCCCCATCTTCGAAACCTTCAGCCGCGCATGCACGGAGTGCTTCCTGCCGTATTTCTTGAAGTGGAGCGCCAGGTATTCCACGTCGAAGCTCTTCCTTATCTTCTCCATCTCCCTATCCACTTCCGAGGTTATCTCGTCGGCCATCATCCTGTCTTCATAATCCAGGCCCGAGATGTAGATGGGCGCCTTCTCCTGCACCATCACGGATTCGAAAACGTCCCTTGCGCTGAGCAGGCCCACTGGCGTTTCCCCGCTCGCGACGACGAGCGACGCCACTTTCTTCTCCGCCATCTTCCGTGCGGCATCTGCGAGCGTCGCACCCGGAGGAATCGTTGCAACCTCCTCGGCATCCACCATGATGGAGGAAAGCTTCTGGTCGTCCGTGGCGAACTTCTCCGTCACGAACGGCGCCTTCTGCCTTGGGACCGCCATCGCCTTCGCAAGGTCGTGCGCGCTCACGAGCCCGCGTATCTTCCCTTCCGCCGTAATCACGAGCCTGCGGACGTTCATCTCCCTCATCTTCGCCCTCGCCTGCGCGACCGTCGCGCCCGCGTCCAGCGTGATGACTGGCGAGTTCATGTGCGCCTGCACCCCTCCGACAAGGACGCCGGAGTTCAGGAGCGACGCAATCACGTCCATCCTGCCGAGCACGCCGACAATCTTGCCATCCTGCTGCACGGGGAGCGCCTTGTAGGGGCCGTTGAAGAACGCCTTGCAGATGTCCATCAAACTCGCGCCGTTCTCTATGAGCGGCGCCCTCTTGAAGATGTGGCCAAGCTTCGACTTCGTGGAGTCCGAGCTCGCCGCCTCAGCCGTCAAATCGTCCATTATTCCTACGTATTTCCCTTCCTTCGTGACGATTATGCAGCTGTCCGACCTTCCCAGCTTGCCCATCACCTGCGAAAACGGCGCATCTACGTCCATCAATACCGGTGCCTGCATTTTCTCAAACGGGTTCATCCCATCACCTTAAGCAGCAAAAGTCACTGCGTTCCTATTTAAAAGAAGGCTTATAAATAGCCTTTTGGTGGTTGCTTGAAAGCGGGGCAGCTCGGAGAGAAAAAACTGGTTGAGATGTTCGTGCGGAACCTCTTCGGCAGCGACATGGCCACTATTCCAGCTGGGCTGGACGACACCGCCGCCGTCGCGCACAACGGCGAGGAGCTCGTGCTCAAGACGGACGTCATGTTCGCCTCCACGCATTTCCCCGCCGCGATGGGCTTCAAGGCGATGGGCAGGAAGGTCGCCGTCGCAAACCTCTCCGACATCGCCGCGATGGGCGCGCGCCCGCTTGCGCTCCTCATGGCGTTCGGCGTTCCCCCAGAGATGGACGCCGAAGATTTGGAGAAGGTCTTTTTCGGCATAAACGAGGCGTGCGAGGAGCACCGCTGCCCCTTCGTCGGCGGGGACACGAAGAAGGCGAAGGAGCTTACGCTTGCGGGGATGGCAGTCGGAGCCTGCAGGAAGGAAGAGCTGCTTTTGCGCTCAAACGCGGAAGTTGGAGACGTGGTCGCAGTCACCGGAAGCATCGGCAATGCAGCATGCGGTATGCTCATCCTCACGAAAGGGTTGAAGTTGCCTGCGAAACTGTCAGGGCCTCTCACGGATTCATTCACCCGCCCGGTTGCCAGGATTGCAGAGGGAAGGGCAATCGCCTCCACCGCACCCGGCTCCGCAGGGATGGATATCACCGACGGCCTGCTCTACACCGCGAGCGAAATCTCAAGGGCAAGCGGGGTGGGAATGAAACTCAACAGCAAGAAGATTCCCTTCACCCCGGAGGCGAAGGAATTCGCGAAGCTCCAGCAGCACGCCTCGCCGGTGCGCCTGCTCGAATACGGCGAGGACTACGAGCTGGTGGTCTGCATCCGCAAGAACAAATTCGCAAAGGTGAAGGACGCCGTTGAGGAAGCTGGCGGCGCGCTCGCGGGGATTGGAGAAGTCATCAAGGAAAAACGAATCTACTTGGATGGCGAGCCCGTTGACACGCACGGCTACGATGTGATACTGCGTTGAGCATCACGGCTGTGGCGGAACCCTTGACAGACGCGGGCTAGCAGGCACCGCATACGATGTTGCAGCCGTTCTGCGAGCCGCAGACGTTGTCGTTGCCATCAATCTGCTCCGTAGAACAATAGATGTTGTCCGAAGGATTGCTGCAAACATGGTTGCCCGCGAGCAAATTGTTTAGGTCTCCCGTCCCCCAACCTATGTTTATGCCATTGATATTGTTTGAATCGCAGTTGTTGCCCGTGATAATATTGTTGCTGCTTGCATCCCCTAGGACGATGCCAACCTGGACGTTTGAATGGGCGTTGTTGTCCGAGACGGTGTTGCCGGCCGAAGCCCATAAGGATATGCCGTAATATCCATTTGAATTGGCGGTGTTGCCCGTGATGTTGTTGCTGCCGCTTGACTCTCCTAGGAGGATGCCCAAATCGTTTGAATTGGCAGTGTTGCCCGTGATGTTGTTGCTGTTTGAAGCGTGTAGGTAGATCCCCCGCGCGAAGTCGCTGACAACGCAGTTCCTAACGGTGACCGAGCTGACACTGAAAAGGTAAATCCCGTAACCGCTTCCCTCCCCAAAGATGCTGTGCTCCCCACAGTCTAGCGTCGCACCACCCGTGTTTATGGTTATGCAGTCGCCGCTGTATGGGCCCAAGGTTGCGTCGACCACGTAGTAGCCCGGGCTGTTGATTGTGTATGGGCAGCTCTCGATGATGTCTGATGGCGTTGGTGTGGGCGTGGGTGTTGGAGTTGGCGTCGCGGTCCATTCAGGCGTCGGAGTTTCTGTAGGCGTCGGGGTTGGCGTTTCTCCTACCGGCGTCGGCGTGGGCGTCTCTCCTACTGGGGTTGGCGTAGGTGTCTCACCTACGGGCGTCGGTGTGGGCGTTGCGCCTCCGCCTTCGCCTCCGGCAGCTTCCACGTGGTAGCTCAAATCTCCGGTAATCTTGTGCGTTATTCCGGTCCTGTCATCAACGTAGGTGATGTAAATGGTTCCGCGGTAGAATTCCCCTGCTGCAGGAAGGCTGCCGTCAGCCTTTTCGCAGTCTGGAAGAGTCGTAAGGTTCTTGTGCCTGCCGCTAGTGACGCGCGTGTTCATGGAAACGTTCCTGAACGGGCCCGTTTCTTTTGCGGAACAGGCAATGTTCGTTATTCTTATGTCCCCTCCTGTTGCCTGGCCCATGTCCAAAGAGAGGACGCCTCCGTCCTTCACTGCATAGCCGTAGCAGGAGAAGCCCTGCTGGAGCACGCAGGAGTTGGGTGATGCGGTCTGGGGGTTGAAGACTCCGAGCATGAAAAGGACCGCGACAACTACGAGCATGATTAGGACTGCCCAGCCGTAAGTCATGAGAAATTCCATGGCAGACTGGCCACGAGCCAGTCTGACAGGCTGTTGCCCCGCAGGGGCAACTTGCATCGCTGATTGCGCTTTCCCCACACCATCACCGCCATGGTATCTCCGGCGGTATTTAAAAAGTCGAGCGAAGAGAATAAACTGTCTTTCGCCAGGGTGGCAGATCGGCTATGCGTCCGGCTGCAGACCGGAACAGATGGGTTCAAATCCCGATGGCGGTTCCTGAACCGCACGAGAGAGCAACTCCCATCCCTGGCTTTTTCTATTTCCTTAGAGTTGCCTATCCGGAGTATGACGCCGCCATCTCCTCGAGCGAGTGGCCTTCTGTTTTCTCCGCCAGGCCCGCGCATCCGAATGCATTGCAGAGATATGCAACATGGGAGGCGACGCGCTCCTTAACCAGGCCCATAATCTCCTCAATGTCCGTGCCCTTGGGGCTGCTGCGCATGAGCTCCTTGTCTATGTGGCCGAGGCAGTCCCTCGGGTCTATGGTTGCAGGCTTGGAGTCCAGGGCATTCTTTATTCCCGCAAGGTTGGCCGAGCCCCGCTCTATTCCGGGATTCTCTGCGAAATAGCGCCGGAAGGTTGCGGTGATTGCGAGCCTCAGGTCCGTGTCTATGTTCACCTTCCGTATTCCTGCCTTTATCGCCGCCTGGATGCGGTCCATCGGGATTCCGCGCGCCCCCCTAATCTGGCCGCCGAAGGAGTTGATTTCATCCACGAGCTCCTGCGGGACCGTCGAGGAGCCGTGGCTCACAAGGAAGTGGCGCATGTCAAGGTTGCTGTCTCTCATTCCACGGTAGGACTCGTCGACTATCCTGATTGCCAGCTTCGCCACCCCTGCTCCCTTGCTGGGGCCGTGCGAGGTTCCGTACGCTATGGCAAGCGCGTCCGCGCCGCTCCTCTCGAAAAAGCCCGCGACTTTTGTGGGGTCGGCATATGTGCTCTTCTCCGAGGATATGTGCTCCTCGATTCCGGAGAGCTCGCCAAGCTCTGCCTCAACCGAGATGCCCCGGGGGTGCGCGAGTTGGACGATTTCCCTTACTGCGGCGATGTTGGCGTCGCAATCGAGCTTGGAGACGTCGAGCATGACCGAGCCGAAGCCTGCGCCCAGGCATTCGATTGCGGATGCGTCGTCGCCGTGGTCCAGGTGCAGGCAGACCGGAAGCGAATGCTCTGAGTTCTTTACGGCTTCCGCCGCCATCTTCGCTATCTTCTCCGGGCCGCCCTGAAACTTGTTTGCGCCGCGGCTCGCCTGCAGTATGCCGGGTGCGTTGGCGCGCCTGAGCCCTTCCAGGATTCCCTCTGCCTGGCTGTAGAAGTTTATGTTGAAAGCGCCGACGGCTGCGTGCCGCCCCTCGAGGGAGGAGACTTCAGCCGCCCTGAGCATCGGGACTATCGGGCCAAGGGCCTCCTTCTGGGAAATGAGCTCCTTCGGCGCAATCCTCCTGGGGCCGTCAGCTGAGAGTATGCCTGGCCAGGGATTTTCGCGCACCTGTGACTGGGACATAGGTTATTTTCCACAGGAGAGGAATATATTGGTTAATGCTCCCGCGTCACGTGCCAGAGCTTCATCAGCTCGTCCTTCCTATGCTGCATGCCCGCCCAATCGAGGATACGGTCCAGGTCGCGCTCGGAGGGCTTTACCACATAGAGCACGTCGGCGTCGCCCTTCTTTATGCGCGGCCAGATGAAGCGCTCGAACCACTTGTTCGAGCGCTCGCTCAGCCCTATTCGGTAGTCCCAGGTTGCCCTTTCCTCGAACGTGCTCGGCTTGTTCATGTCCTTTGAGA
>CAIXRF010000096.1 GCA_903921825.1 uncultured Microcaldota archaeon
CACAGAGGTGAAGGTGGAGCGCGTCGCGGACAGGCTCGGCCTGCCCGAGCAGTATTTCGGCCTGCGCTTCTCCCACTCCGCATCATCCATAGACGACGCCCCGGTTGAGACGAGGTATGTGAAGTTCAAGTCCATGCCCGAGAAGGTGGCTGCGCAGTTCGAGCTCTGCGGGAAGATAAGGGCTGTTAAGCTTGCCGATGCGGCGGAGAGGCTTATCCTCAGCCACTTCCTCCCCGATCTTTACGGCAACTTGCGCTCCTTTTCCAGGCAGAAGCTTCGCTGCGTGGACTGCAACGCAAGCTACAGGAGGGCGCCGCTCTCCGGGAAGTGCAACAGGTGCGGCGGGAAGCTGGTGCTCACAATCTCCAAGGGAGGGGTGGAGAAATACCTGAAGATATCGCAGGGGCTCGTCGAGAAGTATGGGCTGCCCAGCTATCTGTCGCAGAGGCTCATGCTGCTCGAGAGGGATATCAACGCCGTGTTCGTTGATGAGAGCAGCAAGCAGTTCTCGCTTGAGGAGTTCATGTAGCGCCTTTGCTGATGAGGACAGCAAGCAGTTCTCGCTTTGCGGGCTAGCGGCCAAGGCCGGGTTTTTTCCCTCTTCTCACCATGAAGAGCAGCGCGAGCAGTAGTAGCACGGCGATGATCCCCACATATGCGAGCGGCCCGAGGTTGGAGAAGTTGCCCATCGGAGAGGGTGGCTCAGGGGTCGGGGAGTAGGCTGGCGTCGGGGTCGCGAGCGCGCCCCTCAATGCGCTGACCATTTCCGCGAGCTCCTTCGCGGCCTTGTAGTCGCCGTCGCTGAAGCGTTGGAGCGCGTCAAAGAGGATGAGCGTCTCGTTCGTTGTGTTGAGGCCGCTTGCGTTCAGCTCGCTGATTGTGGAGTTGGCGTCATTGATGCTTGCGTTGGCATCCGCAATTTCGCTCTCGTTTGCGAAGGGGAGGAGCTGCGCGGTTACTACCAGTTGCTCAAGAGAGATGTTCTTCCCGGGGATTATTGTGTAAAAGACGGGAGTGCTGCGCAGGAGGGTTGAGTTCCTTGCGCAGGTCGAGTTCGCAATGATGCAGTTCAGGTCGAAGTAGCGCACCGTTTCCGTCCTGTTCATGAGCGGGTCGCGGAAATAGACGTTCGTCACGTTCGCCTTGGGCTGGATTTTCACGTATACGGAAACCGAATCTGCATTGATGTTGCGGAGCGACTCGGGTGGAACCCCCCACAGGATTGAAAGGTCGTAGCTGTATTCGTAGCCCGGGAGCAAATTGGTCGTGTTGATGTTCGTGGCAACCGTTATGAGCCCGGGGACCTCGCTCACCGTGAAGTTGAGCGTCTGTTCCTCGTAATTCACCGCGGAGGCGAGCGAGGCAAACAGGCTCGCCAATAGGATTATTTTCAATTCTGGTCGCATGGGGGAAGATTTGCGAAGCGGGTATTTAAGGGTTATGCGGCAAAATTTCTGCGAAGGTGTAGGCATGGCAGGCATTGTGTGGCAGCCCTACGGGGACTATTTGGAAAGGTCGAACGTCGCGGCATTCATGAGGAAGCACAAAATCCGGGACTGGCGGGAGCTCGTCAGCCGCTCAACTTCGGATATTGAGTGGTTCTGGGACGCTGCCGTGAAGGACATGGGGCTGGAGTGGTTCACGCCTTACAGCAAGGTGCTGGACACTTCGGGCGGAATCCCGTGGGCGAAGTGGTTTGTGGGCGGAAGGATAAACATGGTCCACAACTGCCTGGACAGGCACGCGAAAACGCTCTCAGGGAAGACGGCGCTCATCTGGGAGGCTGAGGATGGCTCGAGCAGGAAGTTCACATACTCCCAGCTTTCCGCGGAAGTGAACAGGTGCGCGAACGGCCTCAAATCCATCGGCGTTGTGAAAGGCGACAGGGTTGCGCTCTTCATGCCCATGGTGCCCGAAGTGGTAATCGCGATGCTTGCAACGCTGAAGATTGGCGCAATCGCCGTGCCCGTGTTCTCGGGCTTCGGCCCCAAGCCGCTCCAGACAAGGCTGCAGGATGCCGGGGCTAAGGTGCTTTTCACTGCGGATGGTGGGGTGCGGAAAGGGGGAAAGGTGGATATAAAGAAAAATGCCGACGAGGCGCTGAAGGATTGCCCTTCCGTGGAGCACGTCATCGTCCTGAGGAGGCTTGGGCTGGACGTCCCGATGAGCAGCGGGCGCGACAAGTTCTGGGACGAGCTGATGGCGAAGCAGCCAACGGAATGCGAAACGGAGAGGACGGAAAGCGAGGACCCTGCGCTCATCATCTATTCGTCCGGGACAACCGGGAAGGCCAAGGGCACGGTGCATGTGCATGGCGGCGCGCTTGCGCAGATTGCGAAGGAAGTGAGATATCATTTTGACGTGAAGCAGGACTCGGTATTCTTCTGGGTTTCGGACATCGGCTGGATGGTGGGACCGTGGATGGTCGTAGGCGTGCTGACTTTTGGCGGGACGCTCGTCCTCTACGAGGGGCTGCCGACCTACCCGACGCCTGCGCGGCTCTGGGAGATGGTCGAGAAGTATAAGATTACGCACTTCGGCATTTCGCCAACCGCGGTCCGTGGGCTGATACGCGAAGGGGACGCGTGGACGGAGAAGAACGACCTCTCATCGCTCCGCTACCTTGGCTCGACCGGAGAGGCATGGGACCCGGAGTCCTGGATGTGGCTCTTCAACAAGATTGGAAAGGGGAGATTGCCGATTCTGAACTGGTCGGGCGGGACCGAGATAATTGGCGGGTTCCTGCTCGCGCTCCCGATTACGCCGCTGAAGCCCTGCACTCTCGCGTGCCCGAGCCTTGGCATGGCGATAGACGCATGGGACGATGATGGCAAACCCGTGCGGGGGAAGAAGGGGCATCTTGTTGCCGTGAAGCCGGCGCCCTCGATGACGAGAGGGTTCTGGAACGACAGGCAGAGGTATATTGAAACTTACTGGTCGAGGTGGCCGGACATCTGGTACCACGGCGACTGGGCAAGCATCGACGAGGACGGCTTGTGGTTTTTGCACGAAGGAGCGATGACACGATTAAGGTTTCTGGGAGAAGGGTCGGCCCTGCGGAAATAGAAGCCGCCCTGCTTGAGCATCCGTCCGTTAGCGAGGCCGCCGCAATTGGCGTGCCTGATGAATTGAGCGGGGAGCGGATTGTCTGCTTCGCCGTTCTGAAGCCGGGCAACACGCCGGGCGATGCCCTTCGGAAGGAACTGATGGAGCAGGTGACGAAGTCGCTGGGGAAGACGATGAGGCCTTCCGAGCTGAAATTCGTGAGCGCGCTTCCGAAGACTCGCTCTGCGAAAATTGTGAGGAGGGCGGTTAAAGCACAATATTTGGGGTTGGACCTCGGCGACATCTCAACCGTGGAGAACCCGGATGCGATAGCCGCGATTTCGAAGGCGATATAACCAGGAGGCGGTCAGACCTTTAGCCTGGCTAGCCCGCTCTTTGCGTCTCCAGTCGTTCGGCGCAGGAGCGAAGGGTCGAAGTTAAGGTCAACCTCGCCCCTGTAGTTGGTGGCGAACATCTTGCGGACCTCCTCAACCCTGTCTTTTCCCTTAAAGCTCTCGGTCTGTCCCATGCACCAGCAAAGTTTCATCAGTGCGGGAAACTCGGTCATGTCCAAGGCAGGGATAGCTCCTGAATCAACGAGCGCGGTTATCTTTTCCCTGTAGTTTTCTCCGTGCTTTGCCGCCCAGCTGTGGGTGATGACCACGGGCACTGCGCGCTCCGTTGCGTATCTTATCGCAACGAGGAGGGGGTTATCCTTTCCCTTGCTGAAATCGCCGCCTACTCCCTCCCACTTAAGGAGTATCGCACTTACTTCAGCGCCAATCTGAGAGCGGATGATCAGGTCTTCAGGCTTAATGAAAGGTGTAGACTCAACGAAATCCACGTTCGTATCCATGGCGGTCTTGAGGGTCAGCGGACTGCAGTCTTGGCGTGCTGTTATTGCATGGCTTTCAATTATGACTTTGCCATCTTCCAGATGGCCTAGGCGGGGAAACCCGGGCGTATCGAACGCATCCAGACCCTGTGCCCTAACCTTTACCGCCCTGTTGCCCCTCCAAATCTTCTTGTTGAAGCATATTGCTACTTCTGCCAGGTTGCTGGATGCGACCCTGAAAGCGTCTTCGAGATTGCGCTTGGCGTCCGTTCCCTCCTGAGCGATGGGGAGTTGCGACCCGGTGAAGACTACTGGCTTGTTCAGGTTCTGGAGCATGTAGGATAGTGCGGCTGAGGAGTAGCCCATTGTATCCGTCCCGTGGGTGACTACGAAACCGTCGTATTTGTTGTAGTTCTCGGCAATGGCGCTGGCGATTCGCTTCCACTTATCTGGGTTCACGTTGCTGCTATCTTCGTTTGTTATTATGACGATATGGTTCATGTCTACAAATGAGCTCACAATCGGGCGGATTTGTTCAATAAAAGCATCCGGGGATTTCGGGGGAATCAGTGGGCCTGTCTGGTTCGCACCCTCATGCACCATCGATATGGTTCCGCCGCAGTAAAGCAGGAGAATCTTTGGCTTGCGCTCCCCTTCAGTCATACTGAATTTTTGGATGTTGAACTATATAAATCAGAGGATTATGCTGTTACCTTGCCATTCCGGATGTAGTCGCGGAGTATGGACGGAAGCTCGGCGACCTTCAGCCTTACCTGCTTGCCGTCGTTGCGGAAGCGGATGGTGACTGTCCCGTCCTTGAGCGTGTCGTAGTCTATCGTGATGCAATAAGGCGTGCCGATTTCGTCCTGGCGCGCGTATCTCCTGCCGATTGAGCCGCTCTCATCGTAGTAGCATGAGAGGCCCGCATCCCTGAGCTGCGAAACAATTTCCTCCGCCTTCTCTTTCAGCCCGTCTTTTTTCATGAGCGGGAGCACTGCGCAGCCGAAGGGCGCGACTGATGGCGGGAAGTCGAACCAACTCCAATCCCTACCTTCTGCGCCGCCATTTTCTCTGTAGCAGTGTTCGAGTATGCACCAGAAGAGCCTGTCCACGCCCATGGAAGGCTCCACCACGTGCGGGAGTATCCGCCGCTTCTCCTCCTCCACGAAGACGGAGAGGTCCTGCTTGCTCGCCTCCTGGTGCGAGCGCAGGTCGAAGTCCGTGCGGTAGGCGGTGCCGATGGTTTCCACCCAGCCATAGGAAGTTGAAACCTCCAGATCGAAATTGCCGCCGGAATAGTGGGGAGTCTCCTCCGCGAGCATGTGCCTGAAGCGGAATTTTTCGGATGGCACGCCCATCCCTGCGTAGAATTGGGATTCGCGCACGAGGAAGTATGCGAGAATCTCGTTCGGTATTATTCCCTTCGCTACGGCGTCGGCCGCGGTCATCTCCGTTTCCTCATCTTTCCCATCTTTCTGCGACTCGCGCGTCAGGATGCGCAATTTTGAA
The DNA here is from genome assembly GCA_903921825.1 of uncultured Microcaldota archaeon. Taxonomy (GTDB): domain Archaea; phylum Micrarchaeota; class Micrarchaeia; order Burarchaeales; family Fermentimicrarchaeaceae; genus CAIXRF01. The sequence goes on from CAIXRF010000096.1 coordinate 5,390, forward strand.
TCGGCAACCTCTGCGAATTTTGGATGCTGGGGGTGGGCGGGGTTGAAGAAATACTCCAACTCCATCTGCGTGAATTCGCGCAGCCTGATGAGCCCCTGCCGCGGGGAGATTTCGTTGCGAAAAGAGCGGCCCACTTGCCCTATCCCGATTGGCAGCTTCCCGCCGTGGGCGCGGAACACGCGGGGGAAAGCAGTGAATATTCCCTGCGCAGTCTCCGGGCGCAGGTAGCCCGCGTTCCCCTCAATCGGGCCGATGTTCGTCCTGAACATGAGGTTGAACCAGCCGACTTCCGCAAGCTCGCCCTTGCATTCCGGGCATTTGATTCCGAGCTCGCGGATTTTCGCGCTCATCTCCTCGGGCTTCATGCCGGCGAGGCGCGCGAGGTGCTCCTTCAGCCTCTTCACGTGCGGCCCGCCCTTCTTCACCTCCGCTTCGAGGTGGTCCGCAACCAGCGTGTCCGCCCTGAACCGCTTCTTGCAGCTTTTGCATTCGGCGAGAGGGTCGCCGAAGTTCGCCAAGTGACCGGAGGCGCGCAGGACCGCTTCCGGGAGGACGTTGGCTGTCTCAATCTCGTAGTTCCCGTCGCGGTAAAGGAACAGTTCGCGCCACGCCCGCTCAATCTTCCGCTTCATGGGCGTGCCTATGCTGCCGTATTCGTAGAAGCCGGAGATGTGACCGTAAATCTCGTTCGACGGAATCAGGAAGCCGCGCTTGAGCGCTATCTCCATTATCTCCTCTTTCATCGCGGGAATTTTGCCGGGATGGTTAAAGAAGGTTTCCGTTCCCCCGCGAGGCGCGCATTTAAATTCCGGAAAAGCCAGGATTGGTGTATGGCGGCTGCGCTAGGCATAATCGCAGGTCGCATCGAACTTTAGTAGAATAGCTAAGGGTTATGCTATGGCAAGGACTGGGACAAAAGCCACACTCCGGGGATTGCATGGCGAATTTGAGCCAACGAGGCCGAGGCTTATTCTGGAACCGGAGCGCCTGGAGGCAATCCAGAAGGTTATCGAAAAAGCAATCGATAAGGAACTTAGCTTTGCAAAGCCAGGAGTCGATCTAAAAGAAACCCCGCCCGACGTGCAGCACTTTGAAGGCAAGGACGGTTGGGTTATTGTCATGCGCGAAGGGTCGTCGACCGTCCTTTCGAGAGACGCGAGGGAACTGTCCAAAGGGGGGTGGATTATTAGGCTAGACGAGAGGCTCCCAGTTGCTTATCCGTCAGATGCCACTAAACAGACTCTTGAGCTTGTAGAGAAATTTGAGGCGCTTATTTCCCTCAGACGCTTCATTTCCGTTCTCATCGAAGAAGCAAAGAGGCCTGACCTGAATCCCCAGATGCGCAGTTTTGGTTATTTGATCGATGGCGTCTACGCACATTACACAGAAATCAAAACAAGCGATGAGGAGTTGAAGAAGGCGTGCAAGGAACTCAATAATATAATCGCCGTCAGCACATTCCTCCACAATCTCCTTGAAAAGGAAACGACTTCAGATTTTGCAAAGCTCACGAAGGCCAAAGCGACCTTTGAAGAGTTGATACCCCACCACTCAGAATTAGTCGCAGGCAGAATACCTCACGGGACAGGCGATTCAAAATTGGGCACAGCGGCACGTCTCAGGGAGGTGGGGGAGCTGCTGCGTGATGGCATCCGTAAAGCGCTGGCTGAAATCCAGGCATCGATAACCCCGCGGGAGCTCGAGGTGTGGGGCGTCCTGCCGTCCGATAGGCCAATCCTAGTCGGCGTTGTCAAGAAGGGTGTGCCGCGGGATAGCCTGGCGTTCTTCCGCAACTGCGATTTCGAAGACATAACCAACAGCTTCTTCGGGACTAAGCACCGCGGCGATTTGTGGTACAAGAAAACAGGATGGAACGAGGCGCATCGGATGATACCCTCCGAACTCCCTCATGAGTTCGTTTTCACGGCTTCTCTCGGTGAGGAAATAATAAAGACCTACCGAAATGGCGGGAAAGTCAGGCTGGTTGTGCTCGGAATAGGCAATGCTGGGGAAGTATTTAATGTCGTGGAATATCTGAGGGGCAAGTGCAGCACCGCAGAATATAGGCGGATAAGGACCGACCTGGAAGTGGTCGGAGTGGACAAATTCCACGAGATGGCGCGCTTTGCGCCCTCGACCTTCGCGCGTGCCGGAATCAGGAAGTATCGTCTTCTGTATACGGACATGGCAGACATCACAGTAAGGGAAAGCGAAAGGAAGACGATTTTCACGATAAATACCAACACGAGGGGAAATCTCACTGGGGATGAGAGGCTCGCAACAGTGACGAACATTGCCAGGCAGATGAAGAAGGAGGATGTTCTCATCGAGAGCAGATACCACAAGGTTGAGGGGGAGGGAATGGCATTTGAGACTGCCCTCGCCTACGCCAAGCATCCCGCAATCCAGCAGACCATAACGTCAGCGGTGCATGACTGGAAAAACGGCGCACAGCTATTCGTAATGCAATACAATCCACACCATCCAGAAGGCGGCAACGTTGAGCTTTTCGGTTGGTTCACTCCGGAGAACGAGTGGAAACTGCTCTTCAGGTCAGTGCGCATAGACCCGAAGATCCTGGTGGCGCAGGCCGCACGCATAGGCTTGAGGGCCGAGTTCGCGAGCATCGGCGCTTTCCATCACCGGGCCATTCTGGAGCGCAAAGAAAAGGAGGAAGGCATGGTCGCAATCGTCTACAGGAAACCCTGATTTTAGACGCTGAGGCGCGCATTTAAATTCCGGAAAAGCCAGAAGTTAGCCTATGGTGTATGGCGAGTCAAAGTTTCAGATGGGCAAGCCGCCGGCAGAGGGGCAGCGCAGGGGACCGCCCGCGCCTCCTCCAGCTGTGAGGGAGGAGCCGGAGGAGGTAAAGCTCGCTGCTGTTAAGAATGCGCAAGAACGTGTTGCCAGGGAGAATGAGGAAAAGAAGAAGGGCTTTGAGGTACTCCTTGAGGAGTTGCACAGGCGCTCAAACAAGGCCATACGGCTTACGGAAGGGCTGGACAGGAGCGTGAATGAGCTTAACAACGTCGTCCAGACTCTCAAGGGAAGGATAGGTGAGCCGGATTCGCTCCGTAAGAAACTCGACTATATGAAGAATGAGCTTAAGCCGAAGGAAAGGCTGCTGGCGAACCTGAAGGAGAGGCAGGCGAAGGGGGATGCGGGCGCCGGGGAGAAGGTTGCGCTCGTTGAGGGGCAGATTGCTGAGCTCCAGAAGGCGATGACGGGAAAGCCGGAGGAAATCGCAAAGTCATGGAAGGAGATACGCGCCATGAAGGAGGAGAAGATACCCGGCCTTATCACGAAGATAGAGGACGCCCGGAGGGAAGTTGTCGCGATTGACGCAGAGATAGAAGCGAAGGAGAAGAGGGTAAGGGAGCTGTTCAGGGAGGTCGAGGACTTCGTGGACGCGGCGAGGGTCGGCGTAGTCCATGGCGAGGCAATCTCCGCGCGCTCGCTCATCGCACTGCAGCTTGAGAAGACCGATGGCGAGATGGGCCAGCTTAGGCCGGAGATGCAGAAGCTCGAGCGCGGCGGGCAATAGGTTATAAAAGCCGCCCGGCGAATTATATACGGGGATGATGATGGCTATTTCACGCGAGGAGATGCTTGAGGAAGCGAGGAAGAAGCTTAAGGCGGCCTACTTGGAGAGGGACAGGCTCCTCGTCCACACGGTGAATTCCATCGGGGAGCTGGACAGGAGCATAAACCTGCTGTTCGAGAGGCTCGCTGAGTGGTATGGCGTTTACTTCCCTGAGCTGAAGCTCGCGGAGCCGGAAAAATACTGCAAAATCGTCCTGATGTTCGACAGGAAGAACCTGGAGATGCGCACGCTCGCGGAGGTCGTGGGCGAGGAGAAGGCAGAGGAGATAATCGCGAAGGCGAAGAGGAGCGTCGGCGGGGACTTCGGGGGGGAAGACATGAAAGGGGTGAGGGCGCTTGCGAACGAGATAGCGTCCATGCACGCGCTCAGGAACTCCCTCGACGAATACCAGACCGCGCTCGTGAAGGAGATGGCGCCTAACCTCTGCTATCTCGTCGAGCCGGCGCTCGCGGCGAAGCTCATCGCGCAGGCCGGCGGGCTGAAGAGGCTGACGACGTTCCCGGCAAGCACGGTGCAGCTTCTCGGCGCGGAGAAGGCGCTGTTCCGCCACCTGAAAAGGGGGACGCTGCCTCCGAAATACGGCCTCATCTTCCAGTTTCCGCTAATCGGCAACGCGCAGCCCGCGCACAGGGGTAAGCTCGCCCGCGCGCTCGCAACCAAGCTCTGCATCGCGACGAAGGCGGACGCATACTCGCACAACTTCATCGCGAAGAAGCTGAAGGAGGACTTCGACAAGAGGGCCGCGGAAATACTGAAGCTGCCCGGAGAGAAGAAGGCGAAGCCCGGCTACCCGCAGAGGCCGCAGGCTTACCAGCAGAGGCCGCAAGGCTACGGGCAGAGGCCTTCGCAGGGCCGGCCCCAGGAGCGCGGCAGGCCGCGCTTCCAGCAGAGGGGGCAGCAGTCCGGCCGGCCGCAGCCAAGGGAATGGAGGAGGCCCCGCTGGAAGAAGTTCTGAGGTGCAAGGATGCGCATCCTCGCGCTCAGCGACTTGCATTCCGATGAGAGCCTGCTAAAGAGGATTCCGGCATGCGTGCGCAGGGTGAAGCCGGATATCATACTTATTCTTGGAGACATTACGACAAGGGGGCCGCTTTCCTATGCTAAGGAGATGCTCGATGCGCTCGAGAAGACGGGAGTGCGGAGCTACGCCATATTCGGGAACATGGACCAGTTCGAAATCTGCGCACTGCTCGAGGAGCGGGGGATGAACGTCCATATGAAGCGCGTGGAGCTGGAAGGCGGCTGGAATCTTGCCGGATTCGGCGGGAGCGGGCCCACCCCGTTTGGCACGCCGACGGAATTCTCAGAGGAGCAGATAATGAAGGGCCTTTCCGGGCTGAAGATTGACGCGAGGACGATGCTCGCCACCCACTCGCCGCCATTCGGCGCAGAAGGGCTGGATGAGCCGAGGCCCGGCGTTCTCGCGGGAAGCAAGTCCATAAGGAAAATAATAGAGGAGAGGCAGCCCGCGCTCAACTTCTGCGGCCACATACACGAGCGCGAGGGCGAGGCGAAAATCGGGAAGACCGTCGTGGTGAAGGTGGGCGCGGCGGAAAGGGGCCGCGCCGCTGTGGTGGAGGCCGGAAAATCAATAAAGGTTGCGTTCACAGAAGTCTAGCGAGGTGGGCAGATGGCCGAAGTTACCGATGCAATGAAGGCGCGCTTCCCGGGCGAGAGGGTGAGCGCGGCGTGCAGGGCGACAATCATCCCAGTGACCGAGCAGACCGAGGAGGAGAGGGCGAGGCGCAGCAGGGTGTTCGTCGCAAATACCGGCACGCTCGTGGTCACGGAAAAAAGGCTTGCGTTCTTCGTGGACAGGAGGAACTACTACATTATGATGGCGGTAATTGCGTTCGTGGCCGTGACGCTTGCAATCATGGTTCTCCTAGGCCCGATTGGCATGCTCACGCTCGCGACGCTCATCCTTGGCGCAATCGTGCTCGCGCTGCTGGAGGCCTTCCTGTATCTTCAGATGAAGAATGCGTCCGTGTTCGAGTTCGACAGGGCGTCCACGCAGATAGGGACGGAGCCGAACTCGAGGAAAATATTGGTGAACGGGGTGAAGCACAGCATCGGCTGGGTCACGGAGATAGACAACTACGAGATAACGGTCACGGAAGGAGAGGAATTCCCGAAGCTTTAGCTTACTTCACAACGCCGTAGCCGCTGAGCCGCCACCTCTGCCCGATGCGCCTGCTCACTGCAATCTTCGCGCCCTTGTCCACGCATATTGGCCGCTTGAGCTTCAGCGAGACGACGCTCTTCTTCGCCTTCTCCATGAAGCCCACGGTCGTTGCCGTCCCGACTCCGAGGACGAGGGGCTCGTTCATCTTGAGCGGGGGGTTGTCGAATCCAACGCGCTGTATGAGGTGGAGCTCGAGCTGGACCTCGCTTATTACTGCCGGCAGGGCGCCCGCTGCGCCGACAAGGTTGCCCACCAGCCCGTCAGCCTTCGTGAGCGAGGGGTCAAGCTTCGTGCCTATGGCAATCAGCCCGCCCGGAAGCGCCTCCTGCAGGGATTCGTTCCCGGCATTGAGCGCCTCCACCTTCACGATGAGCGGCTCGTAGCGGGACTCGTCCTTCTCGCCTATCTTGACTCCGGGCCTTATCTCAATCTGTTCGCCGAGCTTCAGCCTCCCCTGGATGAGCGAGCCGCCTATCACCCCGCCCACGAGCTTCTTTATCTCCGCACCCGGCTTGTTCACGTCGAATGAGCGCGCTATGTAGAGGCGCGGCGGGGAATCCACGTCGCGCTTGGGCGTAGGGATGCGCTCCTCTATGGCCTGCACGAGCGCATCGATGTTGAATCCGAAGTTCGCGACGACAGGAACTATGGGCGCATTCTCCGCCACCGTCCCCTTCACGAACTCCTGTATCTGCTTGAAGTTTTCCTTCGCCTTCTCTTTCGTTACGAGGTCGACCTTGTTCTGGACTATGATTATGTTCTTCACCCCAAGTAGGTCGAGCACCATCAAATGCTCGAGCGTCTGGGGCCGCGGGCAGACCTCGTTCGCGGCAATCACCAGGATTGCGCCATCCATTATTGAGGATGCGGCAATCACCGTCGCCATCAGCGTCTCGTGCCCCGGCGCGTCCAAAAACGAGACTTTTCGTATTACCTTCGACGCCTTCCCGCACTTCGGGCACTTCTCCTGGGTAGTGTATGCCTCCGGCGCTGCGCAGCCTTCGCACTTCCTTATGACCGCGTCCGCGTAGCCGAGCTTGATGGTGATGCCGCGCTTTATCTCCTCGCTGTGGGTGTCCGTCCAGACCCCGGTTAGGCACTTCGTAAGGCTTGTCTTGCCGTGGTCCACGTGCCCCAGCAGTCCGATGTTTATCTCTGCCTGAGCCAACGCAATCACTCCCTCACCATGAGCACCGCACAGTGCGCGTGGTGTACGACTCCCTCGGAAACGCTGCCGAGCAAGAGCCTTTTCAGCCCGCCCGTTCCCTTGCTGCCCATCGCTATCAGGTCGAACTTGTTTTTCTTCGCGTATCTCGTGATGGCATCTACGGGGTGCCCGGATGCCGGAATGAACTCAGCCTTTACGCCGAGCTTCCTCAGGACGTGGCCCGCCTTCTTCAGCTCGAGCTCCTGCATCGCGCCTATCCCCCTCTGCAGCAGCGCCGCTTCGGTCGGGTAGCCCGGAAGCGAGATTGACTCCGCAACGCTGAGCACCACGAGTTTTGACTTCGAGTGCCTGGCCATCTGCGCAGCCACTTCAAGGGCCTTCTCAGCCTGCTTCGAGCCGTCGAAAGGCACTAGTATTTTTTTGAAAGGCACATTCTCACTCCTTCTTTTCTTCCTTCGGCTTCGGCGGGAAGAGCTCCTCGAGCTTCTTCTCCCCGGCCTCCACGACCTTCGTGTTGAGCTGCATTATGTCCGCAGTAACAACGTTGCCGCGCACCGTCTTCCTCCGCCTCTCCCCCCTCTCCTTCACGCGGATTCCGGGCCCTCCGGAAAGTATGACCTTCTTCCTCCTGCCGCCGCTGACATCGGGGCGCATGGGGACGCCATCCTTGTCCGAGCCGCCGGTTATCTGGAGCTTGTAGCCCCCTGCGCCGACCAGCCCGCCTTCTATCGTCTCCCCGACCTTCAGCCCCACCACCGAGCCCTCCTTCTCCTTCGGAATCTCGGCCTGGTAGGTCTTTCCCGTCTTCGTGTCTGACATGACTAATTTCATTTTATAAACCTCCCGAGGAGTGGTTACCTCAGTGCGTTTTTCCAATAATAGAAACCGCGGAGTGATTTCTCCGAAGGAGTTTAAAAAGGTTTCACGGAGAATATGTGCGCATGGAAGCGGGCAGGCACCTGTTTGCAATCATCATCCTTCTCTGCGCAGCGTCCGCGCTCCCGGCTGCGAAATACTATGTGTTCAAGAGCATCGAATCGGACATAACCATCAACCCCGACTCCTCGTTCGACGTTGCCGAGAGCTACACCTACCACTTCTACGGCGAGGCCTTCCATTACGCCTACCGCTACATAGACATAAACAAGATTGACGGGATAGGGAACATAGAAGTCTGGGAAGGGGACAAGCAGTTCACTCCGGGGACGGGCGAGGGGCAGTTCGACGTGCAGAGCAGCCCCAGGCGCGTGAACATCACATACTATTACAGCGCATACGAGGAGGAGCGCACCTTCACCATCAAATACCGCGTGTATGGCGGGATAAACTACTACGGTGACCACGATGAGTTTTACTGGAAGACAATTCCTTCGGACAGGTCAGGCAGTGTCGACCGCGTGAAGGTGACGGTTCATTTCCCTGCTAACGTGGACCCGGATGCGGTAGGTGCCACGCTCTATTCTGGAGCAGCAACGCAGCTAAACTACTTCACTGACAGCAGGACGCTTGTGTTCGAGGGCACGAACGTCCCGGTGCAGGATTCGTTCGAAGTGAAGGCGAACATGCCGAAGGGAATGGTTGCGTATTCGTTCTCGCTCAACCGCTACCTGACAGAGACCATCGGGCCGCTACTTGCGGTCTTCATTGTCGTCGCCGCGCTTCTCTTCATGCTCCTGCAATACTGGCGGTTCGGCAGGGACGTTCCCGTCCTTTTCTCTGCATACACGCTCACGAGCCCGCCGGATGACTTGGAGCCCGGAGTGGTGGGCACGCTTCTGGACGAGAAGGCGGACAACCGCGATATAATGGCGACCGTCTATGACCTTGCGCGCAGGGGATACCTCGAGATTGCGGAGTTCGAGAGGGAGGGCACCATCCACCTGTTCGGCCCGCCGCCAAAGGACGTGCAGTTCAAGCTCGTGAAGGATGCGGAGGGGCTCAAGGAATTCGAGAAGGCAGTCCTGGACGCGCTCTTCCACAACAGCGTCGCGTTGTGCGGCGACACGGTGTGCGCGCACGAGTTCGCGATGGACCGCAGCATGCCGGGGAGGATAAAGAAGGTGAGAGACGCGCTTTACGATGAAACGGTGAAGCGCAGGTTCTTCCCTGAAAACCCAAACAACGTGCGCGGGAAATACGCCATATTGGGCGGCGTCATGGCGTTTCTCTTCGCCTTCACGGGCTTCGCACTCTTTTCCAACGCGTCCACCTGCGTCCCGGCCTGCTTCATCCCGGTCGCCTTCGGGCTCGCGGTTGCGGGCATTCCCGTGGCGCTAATCGGCAACTACATGCCCAGGAAGACCGCCCTAGGCTCGGAGGAGAAGGCGAAGTGGGAGGCGTTCAGAAGGTATCTGGAGGAGCTCGCGCAGTTCAAGGCAACTCCTGAGGGAAAGGAGCTTTTCGACAAGTTCTACGCTTACGCAGTAGCCTTCGGGCTTGAGAAGGAGATTGCCTCCGCATTCGAGCGCGTGGGCGCGGGTGTGCCGGTGTGGTTCATCCCATACGGGGGAGGCAGGGGCGGCGTTGGCGGCGGAGGGCTTGGCTCCTTCAGCTCGTCAATGTCTTCGCTCCAGGGTGCTACTAACAGTTTCTTCAGCGCGCTGAACTCCGCTTCGGGCGGTGGCGGGGGCGGCGGCGGGGGAGGAGGCGGAGGTGGTGGCGGTGGCGCAGGCGCGGGATAAGATAATCATAGTGATACTGGTGGCTGTCGCGGTTGCGATAGCCGCATTCCTCTGGAGCGGTGTCGCTTCCGGGCAGCTCCAGATGAGCGGCTTCGCCGCAGGCTTCATCCTATTTGTGCTCCCGTTCCTCGCTGCCGCGGCATACCTCCTCTTCACGATGCTCAGCGAAGGGAAGCAGCTCAATGCGCTAGAAAAGGAGCAGCGCGTCCTGGATGCGATACGAAGCCGCGGGAAGACCACCTTCTCCGAGCTCTCGAAAGAGAGCGGGATGGGCGAGCCAGAAGTTAGGGCTGCGGTCGAGGGCCTTGTTGGAAAGAACCTTTTCACGGGCTCGATAAACTGGAAGAGCGGCGAGGTTTTCTCGAGTGAGGCTGCGGAGCTGGTGGGCGGAAAGAAGTGCCCGTCCTGCGGCGCTGCGCTGGAAATAGTCGGGAAGGGAATGGCGAAGTGCGCATACTGCGGAACAGAAGTCTATGCCTAGCCGAGGAAAGCCGTGTCCCCGGCCACCTTCCTTATCTCATGAAGAAGATCGAGCTCCTTCGGGCTCAGGAACTCCTTGTATTTCGTGGTGAGGAGCGTGTGGTGCGCCTTCGGCACGGCGGTGTAGAGGACGTCGCCTTCGTTTATCTGCCTGCCGAAAGTCATCTGCGAGTCTATGGAGATGGCGAGCTGGTCGCCTTCCTTCGCCTCGTCAATCGATTTCTTCTCACGCTGGATTGACTTCAGCTCGCCGACCTCCGTCCCCTTCTCATCCATCAGCATGTATCCCGACTTCAGCCTGCCTGCAAGGACTTCGACTCCCACGATTATGGGCGACTTCGCCCTGAAGCAGCAGCCTGGAAGTATCCTCAGCTTTCCCGGAAGGACCATGCTGGTGTATGCTTCGCCCTTCTCCGCCTCGCGCTCCATCTTCACCCAGTTCTGGTATGTGTCCAGGAGCGAGTAGATTATGTCGCTCTCCAGGATGGGGATGCGGTATTTCGCCGCTTCCGTCCGTGCCTCCTCCAGGGCGGGGACGTTGAATGCGAGCACGATGCCATAGTATCTTTCCGTGGAGCCAACGTTAGCCGCGTCCATAACGTCCTTTTTCGTGACCTGGCCTATGCCTGCCCTGCTCACGGGAACCTGCGCGCCCTCGAGCAGCTTTTCTATCCCCTCTATGGAGCCGAGGGTGTCCGCCTTCAGGATGATGCCGGGCCCGGATGATTCCACCAGGATTCCTGCAATTTCCTTCTCAATCTCCTGCTTCAGCTCCTCCTCCGCGCCCTCGCTTGCGACGAAAAGGGAGGAGCCTGCGAGCGCGTCCTCAAGCCCCGGCGCGAAAATCTTCACCCCGCTTGCGGCATAGACCTCGTCCACGTACTTGAACTTCTCCCTCGGGTCGCGCATCTCGTCCAGCGGCATTGGCTTCAGGAGCGCGCGCACCTTCGTGGAGCCCACTCCGCGCACGGTGCCGAAAACGATTATGTCATTTTTCTTAATCGAGCCATCGTAAAGAATCACGTCGACAGTCTTTCCGAGCCCCTTCTCCTCCTTCACTTCCAGGATGGAGCCCCTTCCCGGGCCGCTCACCTCCGTCCTGAGCTGCACCTCCATGAAGCGCTGCGTGACGCCGGAGATGAACATGAGCAGCTCGGCGATTCCCTCGCCCGTTTTCGCGCTCACGGGTATTATCGCGATGTTCTTCGTGAAGTCGCTCACGCGGTCGAACCTCTCGCTGCTGAAGCCGAGTTCGCCAAGCCTTCCCACGAGCTGGTAGAGCTTCTCGTCTATTGCAGCCTGCACCATCGGCATCTGCGAGTCCAATGAGGCGAGGAAGGAGCCGGTCTTGTGCGGGTTCCACCCCGTTATCAAATCGACCTTGTTCGCGGCGACTAGGAAGGGCGTCTTGTATTCCTTCAGGATTGAGAGCGCCTCCAGCGTCTGCGGCTGGAACCCCTGCATGATGTCTATCACGAGGACCGCGATGTCCGCCACCGAGCCGCCGCGCTTCCTGAGGTTCGTGAAAGCCTCATGCCCGGGCGTGTCTATGAAAAG
>CAIXRF010000097.1 GCA_903921825.1 uncultured Microcaldota archaeon
AGGCGTAGGTGTTGGCGTATGAGTAGGCGTCGCCGTGGGCGTTGGCGTTGCGGTTGGCGTAGGCGTCGGACTGGGCGCAGTGCAGGTGAGCCAGCCGCCGGACGCGATATCGCAGGAGTCAGGGGTGGCGCAGATGTTGTCGCCACCATCTACGTTCGATGACGAGCTGCTGCAGACTAAATCGTAGGTGGTGCTGTTTGTGGCGTTGTTGTCCGTGAACCTGTTGCCAGTGGAAGAAGCCAGGTATATGCCATAGCCGTTCGAGGTGACGTTATTCCGCGTGATGTTGTTGCTTCCGGAGGCTTCCAAGTAGATGCCCATATTGTTCGAAGTGATGTTGTTGCTGGTCAGGTTGTTGTTGCTTGAACCGTCCACGTAGACGCCATCCTGGAAATTGGTGACGCGGCAGCCTTTGACTGTCACACCGCTGACGGAATCGAGGTATATGCCATAGCCGGTTTTCCCATAGCCGGTGAGCTTGGCTCCGTTGCAGTTGAGAGTCGCGCCACTGGCGGTTATGGTTATGCAGCTGCCTCCGGAATCCATGGAGATGTCGTCGCTGACCGTGTAGCTGCCGCTTGAGCTTATGGAATAGGGGCAAGCGGTGATGTCATGACTGCTTGGCGTTGATGTCGCAGTTGGCGTGGGCGACGGCGTGTGCGCTGGCGTCGCAGTTGGCGTGGGCGACGGCGTGTGCGCTGGCGTCGCAGTCGGGACCGGAGTGGCGGTGGGCGCAGACGTCGGACTGGGCGCCGGGCTCATTTCAGGCAGCCAGCACATGCATCCGCTGCACACGAGTTCGCCCTGGCACGGAATCCCGTTCTCGCACTGCTCGGCTCCTTCCATGATTCCGTTCCCGCAGACTGGCTTGGGGTGGCCGCTTGGAGTGGGCGTAGGCGCGCCCGGGCTCTGGGCGGGCGTCGGGCTCGTACCTGGCGGAGTCACCACTCCGGGGCAGCCGAAAAGGAAAAGCGCAGCGAGCAGCACCGCAACTGCAAGCGTCGTAGTCCGCATCTAGACCGGCATCCTCCTTCTCCCAATCTTGTGGAACGCAAGCGTGGCAACCAGCATGAAAAGTATTCCGCCTGCAGTGAAATAAACCCAGCCGAGCGGCAGGCCGACGTCCAGCAGTTTCAGTATGGAAAGGATTGCACCAAGTATGGACATCGCGCCCAGAAGCGCGCTCGCAAACCCGATGTACATATACTGCTTATCCCCTAGCTTCGGGAGTTTCAGCGCCACAGCTGAATTTCTCACCACGCTTATATACCTTTTCCTGCAAAAGCGCGAAGAGCCCGTTGAGTGATGAAATGAAAATGCGGGATGCCAAACCAGACGATTTCGATTTCGTCCTGTCCGGAAGAATCGAGATAGCGAAAGCCGAAAACTACGTAATCCCCAGCATGGCCGATGAGAGAAAGCGGGTGAGGCGGGCGATTGCGGAGCGGAGGGTGCGGGTAGCTGCCGGTGACGATGGCAGGCGGCTCGGGTTCATGTGGTTCATCAGGAACAGCGTGACCCCGTTCGGACTCGATTACGGGGAATTCGGGGAGGACTATTACTGGGTGGATTACGTGTTCGTAGTGAAGGGAGCGCGAGGAAAGGGCGTGGGCTCCGCGCTCTATGCCGACCTGGTGGCGCGGGCGAGGAAACACGGCGTGAAGAAAATAATGTGCGACGTATTCTCGGTAAACAAGAGCTCGGGAACATTCCATCGTAAGCTCGGGTTCAAGCCGATGTTGGAAATCTATTGCAAAGAGATTCCCGGATGAAGCCGGAATTTTGCGAACTTTTTTAAACCCGAAAACTCAGAAAGCACTGTGCAAAGAACCCCTATTGAGATTGAAGAGGAGGCCCCGCAGGGGGACGACAAGGAAAGGAAGTACATCGTCATACTCGGCTCCCTCATGAGCGGCCTGGGAAAGGGCATCGTTTCTTCTTCCGTTGGAAAAATCCTCCAGTCCAGGGGACTCAAGGTCGTCCCGATAAAATTCGACGGCTACCTCAACGTGGACTGCGGGACCATGAACCCGTTCAGGCATGGCGAGGTCTTCGTCCTCGACGACGGCACCGAGTGCGACATGGACCTCGGCACCTACGAGCGCTTCCTCGGCCTTGATTTGAACAACTACAACAACGTGACGGGCGGGAAGATTCTCCGCTATGTAATAGAGAAAGAAAGGAGGGGCGGCTACCTCGGGGTGGACGTGCAGATAGTCCCGCACCTCACGAACGAGATAAAGAAGTGGATAAGGAAGGTGGGGCGCGACTTCAAGGCAGAAGTGGTTCTCGTAGAGGTCGGCGGCACGGTCGGAGACTTGGAGAATTCCTATTTCATAGAGGCGGTGAGGCAGCTCGCGCTGGAGAACCCGGGAAGGGTGATGTTCGTGCAGCTCACCTACGTCCCGACGCTCTCCGCAGTGGGCGAGCAGAAGACGAAGCCCACGCAGCACGCGACGAGGCTCCTGCAGGGGATGGGCATCCAGCCCGAAATGGTGATATGCAGGGAGCAGGAGAGGCTGACCGCGGATGCGCGGAAGAAGATTTCGCTCTTCTGCAACGTCCCCGTGGAGAACGTGATTGACGACCCGGACTGCAAGACCATTTATGAAGTGCCGGACGTGTTCGAGAAGCAGGGGCTCTCGGAAATAATAGCGGGGAAGCTGAACCTCAGGACGGACGGCCCGGGTTTGAAGGCATGGGACGAGAAGGTGGCGGGCATAAGGAACCCGAAGGCGACCCTGACCATCGGCATCACTGGCAAATACACCGCGCTCAAGGACTCATACGTTTCGATAAAGGAGGCGCTCGTGCACGCGGGCGCCGAGCTCCACTGCGATGCGGAGCTGAAGTGGATTGAGACGACTGAAATCGAGCAGGACAAGTCGAAGCTTAAGCAGCTCGAGCAATGCGACGGAATAATCGTGCCCGGCGGCTACGGGGCGCGCGGAACCGAGGGAAAGATAATGTGCATCAACTGGGCGCGCACGAACAAGGTGCCTTTCCTGGGCCTCTGCTTCGGCATGCAGCTCGCCGTAGTGGAATATGCGCGCAATGTCTGCGGCCTGGAGAAGGCCAACTCGACCGAGATAGACCCCGAGACGAAACACCCGGTAATCCACATCCTCCCGAACCAGACCGGGGCCCTTGGGGGAACGCAGCGCCTCGGCGCATACCCCGCGAAGCTTGTGAAGGGGACGCGGACTTATGCTGCTTACGGGAAGGCGGAGATTTCCGAGCGGCACCGCCACAGGTGGGAGTTCAACAATGATTACCGCGAGAGGCTGGAGAAGGCGGGCCTCGTGATAAGCGGGACCTCGCCGGACGGCGGGATTGTGGAGTTCGTCGAATGGAAAGATTCATTTGGAATAGGGACGCAGGCGCACCCGGAGTTCAAGTCCCGGCTAGAATCGCCAGCCCCGCTCTTCGTGGCCTTCCTGAAGGCAGTGATGGGAAGGAAAAAGAAATAGCTACTTCCTCTTCGGCTTCCCCCGGGCCATTTTCTTCCACGCCTCGATTCCAACCGCCAGCCCCGTTGCTATCACACCGGGAACTAGGAGGATGAAGAGCTCCGCGAGCCACTTGAAGTTCGGGGTGCTGCTGTAAAGGAAGTCGTTCAGCCCCACGATGAACTGCAGGAGCGACGCGAAGAGGAGGATTCCACCGCATGCGTAAAGGCTCGTGTTGAACGCAATCTCCCCTTCATCCGCCTTCCGCGCGAACACATCGCTCAGGAAGGCGAAGCCGAATCCGATGAGGCCGTAAATCACCGTCTCAATGAGCCAACTGAAATTCTTCGCCCCCCAGTCGCGGTAGATGAAGTCCACGGAGCCGAAGATGAGCGCAGCAAGCGCGGCCACGAGAAGGATTCCGCCCACGGCATACACCGGAAATACGTAGGGCGACTTCGCGCCAGGCTCTCCCCTCCTGAAAATCGCCGTTGCCTTCAGGTAGGCGGCGCCCATCACTCCGAAGATGAACAGCTCGGGGATGAAGGCGAGGTTCTCCTGGTATCTCGAGGAGTCGCCGTTCAGTATGGCATACACGCCCATCGTGAGCACCACCGCGCAGAGGAGCGCGCAGAACGTGCCCATCGCGTAGAAGCCCACTGACTGCACCGAATATCTGACGCCCTCCCTTTTTCTCAGCCAGTCCGCAAGCCAGATTATGCCAAGCGAGAGCGGGAAGAAAATTACAGTCTCTATTAGCCAGCCGTACTGCTGCCCCAGCGTGGGCTTCGCATAGGTATTCGCATTCCCTCCGGAGGTGAGCAGGTCGTGCACGCCGGAGATGAATATGTAGTTGCTCGCGAAAAGCAGCGTGATGCCCACGATGCCTATTGCAAGCACGAGGTAGGGATGCTTCTTCGTGGCCATCTCAAACAGCGACCACACCAGGATGACGATGCCGACCAGGAAGCCCCAGACGACCGCTGCCGCGGCGAACGGGTTGTAAGTGTGATAACCCTGGTAAGCTATGCTGCACGCAGCGCCCGGCGGGCAGGCAGTCCCCTCCCCTCCGCCAGCTGCGGCATACGACCGCGGCTCAAGGATGCCTGCGCCATATATCAGCAGGAACACAACGCACACTACTAGCCCCAAAACTGCAGCAGCTCTCTCCATTCGACCACCGAAAACGGTTGCGCAGTGCCTATTTAATGCCTTTTCCATTTTGTTAGGCGGAAGGCGCGCATTTATACCTCAATATGCATAATCTTGACATGCCTGAAAGCGAGCCCACTGAAAAGGCTTTGGAGCTGCGGAAGAAGCCGATAAAGGAGATTTTCGACTGCGTGGAGCTAGCCGACAGGGAGGTCACCAGGTTCAAGGAATGGTTCAAGGAGAACTACAGCTATTCATGGGAGAAGGCGCCGAAGGAGGAGCTCGCAACCGCAATCTACTCCTACACTGCAAGGCAGAAACGTTCCATTTTTGGCGTGTTGGGAATACCTGGGAAAGAGGGTTTTGAAATTCAGCCCCGGACTGAGGAACTGAAAGCTAAAAGCCAACGGTTCTTCGGAAACTCGAACACTATGCTGAAGGACATCCTTGAAACGCGGGAGGGCCAGTGCGTGGCATTCACCTCCCTCTATTGCATGCTTGCAGAGGAGCTGGGAGTGAACGTAAAGCCGTTCGTAGTCACGAAATGGGAGGATGGCACTCCGCTAGTTGGGGAAAATGGGCACGTCGTTCCTGCTTTTATCATGAAGTCAGGGCGAACAATCCTCTTCGACTCCGCAAACTGGGTGCCGAATGCGAAATACAAAGGGGCGGTCAAAGAAAAAGAAGAGCTGCTTGTGTCGGCGCTGTACAACAAGGGCACCAGCCTCGCCAAACTCGGAAAATATGAGGAGGCAATAGTATATTTCGACAAAGCGCTGGAGATAAACCCGGACAATGTCGAAGCGCTGAAC
>CAIXRF010000098.1 GCA_903921825.1 uncultured Microcaldota archaeon
ATCAAAGCCGAGGTAGTTATCCCAGACCGTGTTGTTCACGAAACTATTGTCGCCGCGATATTCCACATAAAAGCCGGTGCCGAAGCCAGTCACTCTGCAGTTTTGCACGAGCGTGGCGTTCGCAGAAGTCACGTAAATGCCATAGTTCCCTGGCCCCGTGATGCTGCGACCCTGGCAGTCAAGCGTCACGTCGTTTGCAGTGATGGTTATGCAGTCGCTTCCGCCCGAAGTCAGGCCGCTTGCGTTTATCGTGTAGCTGCCCGGCACGTTTAGGGTGCAGCCGCAGGCGCCCACGACCCAGTTCGGCGCGCACGCAGGCGGCGTTCCAGTTGGCGTGGGCGTCTCCCCTCCCGGCGTCGGAGTCGGAGTGGCAGTGCCTCCCGGCGTCGGACTGCCTCCCTGCGGCGTCCCGCCGCCTCCGCCTATCTCAAACTTCGCGTTAATATCTCCGCACACGGTCCTGTTCACGTAAGTGTCCGCTTCCATGTACCTGACGCATACCTTTCCCTTGTACCTTTCACCAAGCTGCGCATCATCAGGAGCAAGCGGCAGGCCGTCTTCTCCAGTGCAATTTATGTCATTGTCCCCTGAATTTCCTCCAGTAACCCACCTGTGCTCTCCTGAGGGAATGATAGTCTGGTTGCTTAAGTCATGCATTGCCGGAGTTGAATTCTGCGAGCATGAGATGCCGGTAACTATGATGGACCTGCCCAATGCCTGGCCGAAGTCCAGCTCCAATGCTCCGCTCCCATTCACCACCCTGAAGGAATATGCGGAAGTGCCCGGGGTGAAGAAAAGAGTGCTAGTCTGTGCGTTCTTGGGGTTGATGACGCCGATGTAGAAGAGAATGGCCATCACGACTACGAGGACGAGCATGGCCCAGCCATAAGTCATCAAAAACTCCATAGCTGACTGGCCGCGCCGCATATGCTCAGATGGTTTGCTGCCATGGTTTAAAAAGAAAAGCGCCTTGGCCGGGATTCGAACCCGGGTCGCAGGAGTGACAGTCCAGCATGCTAGACCACTACACTACCAAGGCACTGAAGCGTGCGAGCCGCATTCTTTAGCCCGTCTGTATTTTTAAGTATTCATTTTTATATGCGGGATTCGCAATATGCCCATGGCAGGTGCGGAGGTCGCGGGAAGGGCGTTCGGGGGCGGGGCCATCCCAACTGAGAGGCGCACATCCGACGACCTGCGCGAGACGATGAAGAGGAAGGAAGCGCTCATAGATTTCTTCGGGAAGGAGGCCGTTGAGAAGAACCTCAAGGCCGCGGGCTGGGAGGCCCAGTCGAGAGCGGTCAGGGACGCATACGACGAGCTTGTCTCCTCGGCGCGAACCGAGATGGCGAAGCTGGGCGAGCAATACGCGAAGGTGCCGGAAGAGGAACTGCTCAAGGAATACAGGTTATTCAGGGCGGTGCAGGTGCTCGTGGGAAAGGACGCGCCGGAAACCCTGCTCCAGACCGCGATGGCGGCGGTGGATGCGCACGCACGCGACGAGGAAGGCAGGTTCAGCGAGGAGAATCTCAGGAAGGTGCAGGCCGCCGTGCACGGGATTGCAGGCGCGGAACAGCTCTCAAGGGCGCTTCTCGTCGTCGCTTCCGTGGGCCCGAAGAATTATGCGGCCGCGAGGAGAATTTCCGAGGAGCACAGGGACTCGCTCGCAGCGATGCTGGAGAATAGGTTCATTCCGGAGGAGCGCATCAGGAATGTGCTCCAAAAGGCGAAGCCCGGGCAGGCGGACGCAGCAATCAACGCGATGGGGCTCTACGGCGCGGACGCAACCGGGAAGGCGCTCGAGCTCGGCTTCACCGACGTCCTGAAGGGCGCAGGGGCGGTGGGCGAGCAGGGCGCGGACGCCGCCAGGATTGCGAAGGAGATGGGCTACGAAACTGCCGCCGCACAGTTCGCGAAAGTCCTCAACGCATTCTCGCTCATCGAGGGCGGAGAGCTGAAAAAGGAGGAATACGACCGGAGCGTCGGGCTCGTGCTTGACAAGATTTCGAAGGACGACTATTCCCTCTTCTGCGTGCTCGGCACGCTTTCCGAGTTCAAGGACATAAGCCGCGCAATTGAGCTGAGCGGCGGGCTGGGGAGGACGACCTCCCTCAGGCAGGTGAATGGCGCAGCGCATGAGATAATGATGGAGATGATGGGCAGCAGCGCAGGCGTGTGGCTCAAATATTCGGACAAGGATGCCGCGCTCACTGGACAGAAATTGCTCGCCGCCCTCAGGCTCGAGCACGGGAAGGAGAATGCAAATGCGCTCAAGCTGCTTCTTGCGCATGAGGGGCTGCTTGCGGCGAACCGTGCGATTGGCCCGTTCGAGCTTGCGCGCGCCGGAGAGACGCTGAACCTCGCGCAGGTGCAGGCAGGACGGCAATGCCCGGAGGCGCGGTACTCGCACGCCCCGGTTTCCATCGCGCCCAACGTCCTCGAGATAATCGCCTACCCGCGCAAGGGCGTGGTGGATGGCGGCAAATTGCCCAACGTCCTCTTCCTCGCGAGGTGCCAGGTGGAGGGCGATGCGCTCATCGTGACGCTCGTGCAGCCGACGCGCTCCGAGCGCGAGATAGGGCAGGGCTGGGATGCGTCCGCGCTCCAAAAGGCCGAGGAGCTTGCCGCGAAGCTGAAGCTCAGGGAAGTGCGCGTCATCGACTCTGCGGCTGCGAAGGAAATATTCGGGCTCTCGGACGAGAACGCAAAAAGATTTTACGAAGAGCTGCCGGAGCGCGAGGGCTACGCGAAGGAGACGCGGGAGAGGGCGAAGGTTTTCGGGCCGAACCAGAATATTTACGCTTACGAGGAATCCTTCTGGGTGAAGGAGCTGGGTGTTTGAGATGGCGGAAGAAAAGATTTCGAAGGATGATGGCAACCCGTTCCAGAAGCTAGGGGTTGCGTCAAAGTCAGTGGAGGAGCTCGTGAAGCTCACGCGCGACGGGAAATTTGTGTTCATGGATGTGCAGCTCAAGCTCCTCGACTCCGGCAGCAGGGAGAGGCAGCTCGAGGCGCTCGGGAACATCTCCAACCTTGTGCGCGCATTCAGCCGCGGCGAGCTCTCAGGCGAATCTGCGCGCCTCGTCGGGCTGCTGCGGAAGATTGCGCCGTTCATCAGCTCGGATGATGAGAAGCTCCCTGCGCCCGCATGGTTCGGCGCGAACGCGCTCGTCTGCCGCACGGGGATAATTACCGACGGCTCCCTCGGAAAGGAGATGATGTCCAAGCCGGACAGCGTTCCGCTGGAGATGCTGCTCATTGTGCTCGATGCCGTGAACAGCGCACCCGACCAGAACGTGACGTCCGCCGCGTCGAGACTCGCTGACGAATTCATGAGGGCGATGCCTGCTGAGCAGCATCTGGCCTTCATGGAGAGGGCGAATGGGCTTGCGAGAAAATTCGAGGAGAACCCCTGGGCAGGGGAAGCGGCGATCCTCTATATCACAAGGGCTGGCACAAAGAAGTAGAAAGTCCCGCCACCCGGATTTGAACCGGGAACCCGTCGGTTTCAATTTCCCGCCTTGGCGGGTGGCAAACTACAGCCGACTGCTCTAGCCAGGTTGAGCTATGGCGGGCCGGGGGATATTATGAAAAACGCATTTATATACTTGAACTTCACGTCCCACTGCTGCTTCTAATCCGAGGATGCTACATGAGCCAAACCGCCTTCCAATCCATAAAGAAAGAAGGGCAGCGCCCCGACATCTTCTCCGGCAGCCCGGCTGAGCTCCAGGTGCTTGCAGGCAAGTTCCGCTTCGCGGTGGACGTCGGGCGCCTTTATGCGGCAACGGTCGCGCAGACTGACAAGTCCAAGTGGGAAGAGGCCCTCGCCGGCTTCTCCGAGGCGATTGAAACGGTGCGCAGGAGCGAGCCGCTCCAGAAGGATGCGCTCAAGGCGCTGCTGTTCTTCAAGGGCAAGCTGCTTCACGACATGGACCGGAACGAGGAGGCGCTGCGCTGCTTTAACGAGGTGCTGGAAATAGAGCCGCAGCAAGCTTGCGCGGTTTATTTCAAGGGCAAGACGCTTTCTCACATGGGGAAGCAGCCGGATGCGGCAAAACTCTTCAGGGAAGCATACGCAATGGATCCCACGAACCCGTGCTGCGTCGCAGGCATGGCAATGGTGCTTGGCAGGGATGAGGGAGCCAAGGATGCCCTAGCCATGCTGGAATCCCTCGGCCAGCCGCAGCGCTGGCGCTCCGAAGTCCTCCATGCCAAGTCAGTGATGCTCCACGCGCTTGAAAAGTATGAAGAGGCGCTCAGCGCCGTAGATGAAGTCCTCAGGGAACGGCCTTTTGATGCGCAGGCGCGCCTCACCCGCGCGCAGGACCTGTCCAGCCTTGGGCGGCACCTCGAGGAGCTTGCGGAGCTGGAGCACGTGCTGGAGCTGAGCCCCGGCCGTCCCGATGCACTGGGCATGCGGGTGGTGTGCCTCCTCGACCTCGGCCGCGATGCCGAAGCAGAGGCAGCTTTCCACAGCGCGGACTGTTCCTACGCATACCAGACGCTACAACTGATGCTGCTGTACGCCGTAGACGAGAACAGGTGCGCGGCAATCATCCCCAAGCTCATCAGGTTCAAGCGCCTCGACCCGGAAAACCCGGCGGCGAGCCTGCTGCTGGCAGTTGCGTTCCTGGGCGCCGGCGAATCCGAAAAAGGGGGCGCGCTCCTTTACGCCTCGCTCGCAGAGCTGCGGGGAAGCGGCAGGCTCAATGAGGTGGAAAGGGCGCTTATGAGTTACACCAACGCTTTCCACAAGCACAGGAAGGACGGATGCGCGGGGCAGATAATCCAGGAGATGCTCCGCATCGAGCCGGATTCGAAGACATGGAAGGCGATGGAGGCATGGGCGAACACGCCGTTTGTGAATTTGAGAGACCTGGGAAAGCTCATACCCACGCTGGTGAAGCCGAAGCAGGAATCTCCGGATGAGAAAAAGGAGAGGATCCAGAAGCGGAACACGGGCAAGCTTGAGGGGGCAAAGGGCAGCCTGGCCGCCGCCGATGCAGGGCTGAAGGCGCTTGAGGAGGAGGCGGCTGGCGTCGAGGCGCTCGCTGCAGAGCTCGAGGCCAAGGTCGCAATGCAGCTGCCCTCGTTCGTGCGGGCGCACGGCATCATTTCCGCAGAGGACGCGAAAAGCAAGCTGGAGGCGGCCAGGAACAGGTGCAACGCGCTGGAAGAGCAGAAGGCCGCCCTCGCCACGAAGATTGCGGCGTGCGAGCATGCCATCACGGCATACATGAGGGAGCACGGGATAGACGAAAAGGACGACAGCGTGCTGCTGGGACACATCCGCAAGCACACGAGGCGCGGCGCGCAGAGGGGCAAGCTCGAAGACAGCGTAGAGCAGAGGAGGCAGTTCACTTCGCAGGCGTCTGTGCTCGAAGGCAGCATTGCCGATGCAAAGGCAGCCAGGGACAGCCTCGAGATTGCGCTCATTCCCTTCATCGGCCTGGCAGGGGAGAGGGACAGGGCGCGCGAAAGGCTGCGGCAACTGCAGCAGCAGATTGAAAACGAGAAAAAAGAGTCGGATGCGCTGAAGAGAAAGATTACTTTGCTTGAGGCGAAAGCAGATTAGCGCTCCTCCTCATCCTTAGCATTATCAAATGCTTTCCGGCAGCATTTTGAAATGTCCGCTTTCCCCTTGCACTCGGGGCCGCAGGTGCATCCCTTCTTCTGCTCTTCGCCCCTCTTTTTCACTGGGTCACCGTCGGGAACGTTATAGCCGTTGAAATTCGGCAATTCGTCAGGCTGGTGCTTGCGCCTGGTTACAATCGGCTCCCTGTCTAAGTTTGCGCTGTTCTTTGTCAAGTAGTCACCTGCAGGTATTACCGAAGGACAAATTATTATTCCTTCCCACAATCCCTAAATCTGCTTCTTTAGGACGATGTCCTTGTAGACTATTTCGTCCGGTTTCCTGCCTTTTTCCAAGTGCCGCATCACCAGCTCCTTTGTCCCGTCGAACAATTCATGCTGGAGCAAATCCGCCAGAGTAATGTGGTCTTCGCACACTTCAATCCAGCCATTCTTTTTCAGCCTTTCCAGCATCAGCGTGTTCGTCGGGTGGACCCGGGTGTAAATCTCGTTATGGCCCTCGTTCCTGGCTTTATTCTCTACCGCTTCCATTACCTTCGGAGTGATGTTCATATCCCTGAACTCGCTTTTCAAAAGAATCCTCATAACGTGCAATTTGTCGTTGAACCTCATCTTCACTCCGGGAAACTTCAGCAGGGCAACGGCGCCGGCCACTTCCCCGTTTACCCTGATGAAAAAATACTCCCCGTTCTTGAATTCGTCTTTAAAGAGGGGAGGCAGCACACCGCCGAGCGCCCCTTTCTTCTCTTCCTCCCTGTAAAGGCCAAACAACTTCTGGCGGTCAATGCTGCCAGGCGCAGCCGCATCCCTGAGGGGGATTAGTTCGACTTTTTGCACGACAGCCTTCTTCCTCAGTTCCATGCATTAATTTTGCCGTTTAGTGCTTATCAATTTACTCCTTCCCCAGCATCTCCCGCACTGCCTTCCGCACCGCCTCCTCGGAATTCAGCTTGGGCCTCCAGCCCATCCTCTTAATCTTCTCAACTGAAAGCAGCATCACCTTTATGTCGCCGGCCCATGCCTGCTTCCCGGTGAATTTATACTCCACGTTGGCAAGGCCCATCTCACCCGAAACGATGTCCGCAATCGTCTTAACGTTCAGCTTGTCCTCGCTACCGAGGTTGTATGCCTCCACTCCGGAGGCTGTCTTCTCCGCGGCAAGCAGCGTCCCCGCGATGCAGTCGCTGAGATGGAGGTAGCTTTTCGTCTGCGTGCCGTCGCCGAGAATCTCCAGTTCGGCAGGGTTCGCCTCCAGCTTCTTCTTGAAATCGCGCGTCACGCCGTGGGCGTGCCTTCCAATAATATTCGCGTAGCGCATGAGGACGGAGGTAATGCCGAAGTTGTTCGAGTAGGCGGAGATGAGCGCCTCGCACGCCAATTTGCTCGCGCCGTAGAGCGAAATGGGAAGAAGCGGGCCGTAGTCCTCCGGGGTTGGCATCACCTTTGCAACGCCATAGACCACGGACGAGGAGGCGAAAACCAGCTCCTTCATCTTCAACTCCTTCATCGCCTCAAGAAGATTATACGTCGCAACGACGTTCTGCTCGAAATGCACGTGCGTGTCGCTCTCGCCAAGCCGCACGTCGGGATTCGCCGCGAGGTGAATCACGGTCTGGCATCCCTTCAGCGCCTTCTTCAGCTCGCGCTGCTTCAGCATGTCCCCGCGGAGGACGGTGAATTTCGGGTTGCTCCGCAGGTTCGCGATAAACTCCTCATTCCCCGAAGAGAAGTTGTCGAAGCACACCACGTTGTTCCCGCGCCCAAGCAATCTCGCGCAAAGCTCCGAGCCTATGAACCCCGCGCCGCCCGTCACAAGAATCCGCTTGCCAGCAAGTTCCATGGAAGGCTTTTGGAAGCAAACTAATTTAAGCACTCCAAGCCAACGTTCCTACGTCTTCTCGGACTTCTTGGGAGCGATATGCGGGTAGCTATGATAGGGTGGGAATACCCGCCCTTCCAGACTGGTGGGCTGGCTGTCCATTGCTATGAACTGTCGCACGCCCTCGCAGCCAAGGGCGTCAAGGTAGACTTCTTCATGCCCAGGACGGACGCCGAACCCGCCGTGCACGACAAAAACGTGCGCATCATCCCCGTTGCCCACACGCGCTTCGGCGCCTACATAACGAGGCAGGCATACGGCCCGGAGTTCTTCTCGAACGTCCATGCGTTCAACAACGCGTGCGCCGAATTCATAATCCGCCACTACAGGAGGGGCGCGAAATACGACGTAATCCACAACCACGACTGGATGACCGCCTTCGGCGCGATGAAGGCAAAGTTCGCGCTGGACCTCCCCGGCATCTCCACATTCCACTCGACGGAATGGGACCGCTCTGGCATGTGGCCCAACGAATACATCCTGAACATAGAGCGGCAGGCGCTCAACTCCGCGGACCTCGCCATCACGGTGAGCAACTACATGAAGGGCAGGCTCGTTGAGAAGTTCGGCGCCGACGAGCGGAAGATACGCGTCGTCTACAACGCGATAAATGCGGACGACTTCAAGAAGCACTGGGAGGTGAGGCACGGGAAGGAGCGCATCGTGCTCTTCCTAGGCAGGCTCACGGACCAGAAGGGCCCGGTGCAGTTCCTCTACGCCGCGAAGCGCGTGATGGAAAAGGAGAAGGACGTGTGCTTCGTCATCGCCGGCACCGGCGACATGCTTTCATACCTCATCAACCTCGCCATCTCCCTCGGAATGGGCGAGAAGGTGACGTTCATAGGCTACCTGCCAGACGAGCAGAAGCGCTACGTCTATGCGAAGAGCGACATATACGTGATGCCTTCCATAAGCGAGCCCTTCGGCATAACCGCGCTCGAGGCGATGGCGAGCGGCACGCCCGTGCTGCTCTCGAAGACGAGCGGCGCCGCAGAGGTTACGCCCCACAAGCTCGTAGTCGATTTCTGGGACATAAACGGGATGGCGGAGAAGATGGTCGCGCTCCTGCGCTACAGGACGCTCTCGGAAACGCTCGGGCAGGAGGAGCTCAAGGACGCGGGAAGCATCACGTGGGACAAGGTCGCGGAGGAAACAATTAAGGTATACGAGGAAGCAATAGCAATGAGGAGGCAGTGAGGCTATGCCAGCAGTTTGCATGTATTTCCAGGTCCATCAGCCCGTCAGGCTGAGGCGCTTTTCCCTATATGACGAGCACCAGCCCGAGGACCTTTACGAGCGGTATTTCGACATGGAGCTCAACGAGAAGGTCTTCAACAAGGTGGCGGACAAGTGCTACCTCCCGACGAATAAATTGCTGCTTGAGCTCATCGGGAAGCACAAGGGAAAGTTCAGGATTTCCTACTCGCTCACGGGCACTTTCCTGGAGCAGGCGAAGAAATACCGGCCCGAAGTTCTGGACTCCTTTAAGGAGCTCGTCGAGACCGGCTGCGTTGACCTGCTGAACGAGACGTACTACCACTCGCTCTGCTCGCTCTTCGAGGACAAGACCGAGTTCCTGGAGCAGGTGCGCAAGCACTCCGAGGAGTTGCAGGAGCTTTTCAGCATGGAGTCGGACGTGTTCCGCAACACGGAGGCGCTCTTCTCCAACGAGATAGCGAAGCTTGCGGAGGAATTCGGCTACAAGGGAATCATCGCCGAGGGGCACGAGCGCGTGCTGGGCTGGCGCTCGCCGAACTACGTCTATTCCGTGAAGGGCGCGAAGAAGATAGCTGCACTTCTGCGCAATTACAAGCTGAGCGACGACATCTCCTACCGCTTCTCCGCGAGGTGGTGGCCCGAGTGGCCGCTCACTGCGGACAAGTTCGCGCGCTGGCTCTCCGCCTCGCCCGGCCAGTGCATAAACCTGTTCATGGACTACGAGACTTTCGGAGAGCACCAGTGGAAGGAGACTGGCATCTTCGAGTTCCTGCGTCATCTCCCTGCGGAGGCACTCAAGTACGACTCGCTCACCTTCAGGACGCCTGACGACGTGATAAGCGAGTCCAAGCCCGTCGGGGAGATAGACGTGCCCTACCCGCTCTCCTGGGCGGACATAGAGCGGGACACGAGCGCGTGGCTGGGGAACGCGATGCAGAGGGAGTGCTTCAGCATGCTCCAGAATCTGGAGAAGGAGGTGCGCGAGACGCGCGACGAGAACGTGCTCCACGTGTGGCGCCTCCTGCAGAACAGCGACCACCTCTACTACCTCTGCACGAAGAGCTGGGCGGACGGCGACGTGCACAAGTATTTCTCGCCCTTCCCCTCGCCCTACGACGGCTTCATAAATTACATGAACATACTTCAGGACTTCAGGAAAGTTGTTGAAAAAATGTGAGGTGAATGGAATGGCAATGCCAATGCCTGCAAGGCCTGCGCTTCCCGCGCAGAGCTGCCCGCCGGGGAAGGAATACGTGTTCAAGAAGCCCAACGGGCAGGAAGTCGGAAAGGCGAAGAGCGTCGCCGAATTCGTCGCGCTGCTGAAGCGCGCTCCGCTCGAGAGCGTGCTCTACCACGCGAATGGCGAGCACTTCACTCCCTGGCTCACCTTCATGGGGATGCCCGCTGCCGCGCAGAGGGCGAAGCTGGTGAAGGGTAACAGCGAGGACGTGCGGAAAAGGCTGATAGCTCTCTTCGAATAATCAGAAGGGATGCACTGTCTTGTAGAGCACGCCGGCCACGAGCATGAAGGTCACGAAGCCCAGCCCCCCGGCATAGAGGAGGCTTCCGCCTATCCCATAATACGTTGCGAGCGCTATCTGGTCATTGTATATCAGGTATCCAATATACCAGCCCGCGGCTATGCCGATGAGGACTGAGATTAAGGCAAAGACCTGCTTCCCAAACTCGCCCATGCTTAACCTATCCCTGTTTCGTTTTAAAAGCCTGTCCCCCGAAATCAACGCGTATGCGGAAGCCAAAAATGAGAGAGATTGCGGCCTTCCTTTTCGCAGTAATAATAACCGCGGCAATCCTCCTCTCCAACCCGGTGGTTTTTCTTAGGCATGCCATCGGCGAGTGGGGCTACCTCGGCATCTTCCTCATAATGCTCGTGAACAACGCCACCGTTCTCTTCCCCGTGCCCGGGCTGCTGGCGGTCTTCGCTGCGGGCGGTGCATACAACTTCCTCCTCGTTGGGATTGCGGGCGGGCTGGGTGCGGCACTCGGCGAATTGACAGGCTACCTCTTCGGCTACGGGGGCCTCGCATTCGTTGAGGAGGAGAAGCACCCGCTCTACAGGAAGACCGAGGCGTGGATGAGGAAGAACGGATTCATCACAATCCTATTTCTCGCCGCCATCCCAAACCCCCTCTTTGACATTGCGGGCATCGCGGCGGGCTCCCTGAAATACCCCTGGTGGAAATTCCTGGCTGCGTGCGCAATCGGCGCAATAATCAAGGCGACAATTCTCGCCTACCTCGGCTACTACCTACTCTAATCTTTTTAAGCCATGGCAACAAACCACTTGAGCATATGCGACGCGGCCAGTCAGCTATGGAGTTTTTGATGACTTATGGCTGGGCCATGCTCGTCCTCGTCGTCGTGATGGCCATCCTCTTCTACATTGGCGTCATCAACCCCAAGAACGCACAGACGAATACTCTCTTCTTCACTCCTGGCTTCAGTGCCTACTCTTTCAGGGTGGGCAACGGCACAGGCGGCCTTGAATTGGATTTTGGCCAGGCAACAGGCAAGTCAGTTATGGTGACTGCAATCTACTGCTCACAGAATTCCTCAGCAGCATTGCAAGACCTCGGCAACAAGACTGTCATCCCCTCTGGTGAGCACAGGTGGGTTACGGGTGGTAACTCCAACAACACAGTCTTCTGCATGGGTGAGGATGACCGGCCCCTCTCCCCTGAGAATGCACAGTCAGGTGGAAGATACAAGGGTAAGGTCTGCGTGCGCTACACGGAAATGGACAGCAATATAGAGAGGACCGTGTGTGGGGATATTAACGCAAGGTTTGAGCTTGGAGGAATTAGCGGGGGCCCGACTCCTGGAGGAAGCCCAACACCATACCCAACGCCACCGCCCGGTGCAATCCTCATCACTGACTGCTCCTCCAGCACCTACACCATCAGCTCTCCGGGCTATTACTACCTGAACAGCACCCTGAACTCCGGAGGCTACGACTGCATACACATAACCGCGGACGCCAGCAATTCCATACTCGACTGCTACGGCTACACCATCAACAGCACTAACCAAGGGGGCGGCATAGGCGTCTATGCGAATTCCGCAAGTGGCATAACCGTGAGGCACTGTGTCATAACCGGCTTCAATAGCGGCATTTTCATGGACGCCACCAACGACAGCCGCATAACGGACAACACCGTAAATTCGAACTACGAGGGCATTTACGTCTATGATTACAGCTACAACAACATCATCAGCGGCAACAGCTTCAGCCTAAGCAACGACGCGGGCATCATCGTTGGCAACTCCTACGGCAACACAATCACAGGCAACACTGCCAGCGGGAACGGCAACCTGGGCATCATCGTAGCGGTCTCTAGCAACAATACCCTCACGGGCAACACCGCCAACTCGAACCCCAATGTGGGCATCTACCTGCAGTCTTCAACCGACAACAACCTCACGGGCAACACCGCACTCGCAGGCAACAATTATGGCATCTACGCGGATTCTGGCTCCAGCAACAACCTGCTCACGGGCAACACCGCCTGCTGGAACCAGAACCAGAACATCCAATGCGATGTGCCCCAGAGCGAGGGCAACGGCAACATCTGCATGCCCTATGAAGGAGCCGTGTGCTCAGACAGCATCACCTGCAACCCGACCTGCCCCCCTCCTCCACCTCCAGCATGCGCACCAGGCTGGGTTGTAAGCTCATGCGGCTGCGTGCTGAACATGCCCGGCGACTACACGCTCGATTCCGACTTGGAGTCCACCGGCAGCGACTGCATATACGTCATCGCAAATGATGTGAAGCTCGACTGCCAGCACCACAGCATCACAAGCCCGAGCTGGGGCAGCGGCAACGGCGTCTACTTATACAACTGGAACACCGGCAGCCTAAGCGGAGTGACCGTTGAAAACTGCCAAATAATCAACTTCTCATCCGGAATCGACGCGCTCTACATGTACAATAGCATAATAACCGGCAACAACCTCAGTTTGAACCAAGGCATGGGCATCTATTTCAACTATTGCGACAACAACACAATTTCAGGCAACATCGCCAATCTGAACACCGAAGGCATCTACATATCGTCCTCGAACAACAACAATATGACTGGCAACAACGTTGATGCGAATGTCGACTGCGGGCTCATCGCGCAGTCTGCTTCCAACACCAGCATACGCGACAATGCCGCCAACTCGGACGGCAGCATCGGCCTCAACGTCCAGTCCGCGCCCGGCAGCACCATTGAAGGCAATACTGTCACTGCCAACGGCTACTTCGGCGTCTACCTCTACGACGCGACAGGCAGCACCGTCACGGGCAACGACTTCAGTTCCAACGGCTACTGGGGGATTTATGTCCAGAACCCCACGGACGCCACGCTCACGGGCAACACCGCATGCTATAACATAAATGACAACATCAACTGCGACCAGCCCCAGACCGACGGCGGCAGCAACATCTGCCTGCCAGAAGGAAGCGGCAGCGAATGTGCCGGCAGCATTTCCTGCGGCGCCGGCTGCACGCCAAGCCCGCCTGCGTGCGCGGTCGGGGGAGTGATTACCTCCTGCGGCTGCATGATTAATTTCCCGGATGACTACACGCTTGGCAGCGACCTGGTATATTCGGGCTCTTACGGCTGCGTAACATTCGGCTCCGGCGCGAACGGCGCCACTCTCGACTGCCATGGCCACACAATTAGCGGCGTTTCGCAGAATGGCTATGGCGTCTATATTTCGGGCGCGACCGGGATTACTGTTGAGAACTGCAATCTTACTGACCTGACGAACGGCATTTACCTGGAGAACGCATACGGAAACACGATAATGAACAACAACTTCACCTTGAGCGGCCAGGGCATACAATTTTACAATGCGTCAGGCAGCACCATAACGGACAACTACGCGGACTCGAACGGCAATGCGGGCTTTTACCTATACAACTCGAACAACAACACTTTCACGGGCAACACTGCCACGGCAAGCAGCAATATCGATTTCATGTGCTGGGGCACAAATTCAAACATCGACGGCGGGAACACCTGCGGTTCGAGCAACTGCGGCTGGCTCACGAGCTGCCCTTCCGTCACGAGCTGCAGCGGCACGACGCTCACCGACTGCTGCGCAATCACCTCACCGGGCAGCTACACTCTGGGCAACGACCTGACTGCCACCGGGACGTGCATAACGATAACCGGGACCGCAAGCGGTGCGACGCTCGACTGCAACCATCACAACATGACAGGGCCGGGAGGCTATAGCGTCGGAGTCTTCGTGCAGGGCGCGGGAGGCGTCACGGTGCAGGACTGCAGCGTAAGCAGGTTCGGGAACGGCATCGACCTCTACTCGAGCAACGGCAGCAGCGTCGATGGCAACACGGTCACTTCGAACGGCAATTATGGCATCTATCTTGACACCCTGAGCGGCACTACGGTGACTGGCAACATTGCCACCTTGTCACAGGATGGCATCTATCTGTCCGGCGCTACCGGCAACACCGTAACGGGCAACAACGCCACCTCGGACGGCTACGGAATAGGCCTGCAATATTCGGACGGCAACCTCATTTCCAGCAACAATCTCAACCCAAATTCGTATGGTGGCATCGATGCGGAGCATTCGAATGGCAACACCATAAGCGACAACAATGCCACCTCGGGATCTGACGGCATCTACCTCTACGGCTCGTACAACAATGTCACGGGAAATACCGCAGTCTCTAACAGCAATTACGGCCTCCAGCTTGGCGGCTCCGGCAACATCATCACAGGCAACAATTTCAGCTCGAACGGCGACAGCGGCATCGGGTTGGACCGTTCGAACGGCAACACAATCACCGGCAACACCGCCAACTCGAACCAGAACAACGGCATTCAGTTGCAGTCATCGAGCGGCAACACCCTCTCCGGCAACACAGTATGCAACAACCCGGGTGGCGACATGAGCTGCGGCGCAGGGCAGAGCGACGGCGGCAGCAACGTCTGCCATACGCCTGATTCGTGCGGAATCTCCTGCGGCTCCAATTGCCCGGCGCCTGAGCCGCCAGCCTGCGCTTCCGGCTGGGTCGTCCATTCCTGCCCGTGCAACCTGTTCGTCCCCGGCGACTACACAATGGACAGCGACATTGCCTATTCGGGCGGCAATTACCCCTACACCTGCATAACAATACCTACAGCCGGCAGCAACTCCACGCTCGACTGCCACGGCCACAGCATCAGCCGCTCGGATGGCAACGGCAACGGCATCAACCTCAATGGCGCAAGCAACGTCACGATTACGGATTGCGCGGTGCATGGCTTCTGGCTTGGCATCTATTTGCAGGACTCAAATGGGAACACCTTCACAAGCAACTCTCTGACCGGCAGCCAGGATGATTTCTTCTGCAGCAGCTCGTCCTCGAACACTGACAGCAGCAACACATGCTACACGCAGAATGGCTGCAGCGACTGGCTCTCAAGCTGCCCGGTGGCATACCCAACCTGCGGCAGCTCAATAACCGACTGCTGCAGGATAACCTCAACCGGCACCTACACGGTGCAGAACGACATAACGACTTTCCGCTCCACATGCATAGAAATTGGTGGCAGCGGAGGCAGCTCCACTCTCGACTGCCATGGCCACAGCATAACCGGGCCGGGCAAACTGCACAGCGGCACGATTGGCATCGCCTCCAGCGTGGACGGCTTGACGGTGCAGAACTGCAGCGTCAGCAACTTCTGGACCGGCATCCTCGCAAGACATGCAGGAGTGGTAAGAGACAATACGCTCAGCAACTGCGGCGGATACGGAATCCGTGCGTACAGCGGAAACAATCTCATCACGCGCAACACCGCCACATCCAGCAACATAGGGATAGAGCTGGAAAACTACCCCAACACAGTCAGCAACAATTCCGCTAGCGGCAACCGTTATGGACTTGATTTCTATTCTACAAGCGGCGGCAGCGTCGCCAACAACTCGGCAACCGGCAACTCGGACAACGACTTCCGCTGCGAAAGCAGCGGCTCCAGCACCGACACCGGAGGCAACGTTTGCAACACCAAGGATTCCTGCGACTGGCTCACATGCGGCACTCCGACTCCAACACCCACTCCAACGCCCACGCCCACCCCGAGTCCGACGCCTACTCCCACATACATCTCATCCTGCCCCTACGGGATATCTTCTCCAGGCACTTACGTATTGAGCAGTGACCTCTCATACGACGGTACGTGCATTACGATTTCATCTAGCTCGGGCGCAACGCTCAACTGCCTAAACCACGCAATAAACGGGTACGGCGGAGGAGTCGGGATACATCTTTACGGTTCTGCGAGTGGCGCTACTGTAGAATACTGCCATGTCTTCGGATTCAATTACGGGATATTTGTGGAAGGCGCAAACGGCAACACTTTCACGGACAATTACCTTAGTTCGAACTGGGCTGGCATCGTACTCTATTCTGGAACCAGCAGCAACATCTTCACTTCCAACACCGCAGAAGCCAACACGAACCGGGATTTCTGGTGCCAAGATGGCAGCGGCTCGAACACGGACAACAGCAACACCTGTAGTGTGCAGAATGGCTGCCAGGGATGGCTCTACACCTGCCCGCCCGCGACGCCTACGCCCACGCCTAGTCCGACTCCTACGCCAGGACCGCCCTCCTGCGCTCCTGGCTGGGAAGTGGGCGCATGCGGTTGCACGCTTAACGTGCCAGGCACCTACACCATTAATGCAAGCGGCCTGACTGGTTCAAGCGGAGAAACGTGTATATTTATCAGCGCAAATGATGTGACGCTGGACTGCCAGCATCACAGCATTACGGGCACGTCGCAGAGCGGAAATGGGATTTACGTAATGTCTACGAACGGGGCAACCGTCCAGCACTGTGATGTGAGCAACTTTTACTTCGGCATCGCCACGTGGTCTTCCACTGGAAGCACTTTCGCTGACAACACCGCCAATTCGAACTACTATGGTATCTTCTTAGATTCCTCCTCCAATGGTAACGTTCTAAGTGGCAACACTGCGACTTTAAACGCCGCGAACGGCATCTCCGTAGGTTCTTCTACTGGCAATAACATCACGGGCAACACGGCAACCGGCAACTTTGGTTATGGCTTCCGGTGTTACACGCCAGACAGCAATAATGACCTCGGCAACACCTGCGATTCACAGACCGGCTGCGAGTCGTGGCTCCACACCTGCCCCTAGCCCGACACCGTGAGCCCAGCCGCCAGCCGCGCACCATTACTTATTTATTAGGTCGCTTGGCAATAGTCGCCCGTGGCTGAAGAGAGGCGGCGCATCGCCGGAATGCGGATGGGCGGCTACAAGGAGCCAGGGGAAGCCAAGCCTTACACGCCGCCATCGCGCGAAACGGACAACGAGCCAGTCATACGGATGAGCGGCGCGATAGGCGGCGGAACGCGCTTTCGCTCCATGCGCACCGAGCGCATGAAGACGATGCTCAAGCAGATTGAGGAGGACCCCCGCTTCATCAACGCCGCAATCATAATGCTCGGCTGCTTCTTCCTGCTCTACATGTTCAGCTTCTACCCGCTCTGGCTCATCCCGCTGCCCATGCTCCTCGTCGGGCTCATCGGATTCCGCTCCGCGCCCTTCGGGACGATAGCCACCGCGCTCATCGCGCTGCCCGCCGTAGCATATCAGTCCCCGCTCTTCGCGTGGCTCTTCCTCGCCGTCATCTCGGCGATAATGTTCCGGGCGTTCGAGACGTGGAAGCTCATCTCCCTCCTCTTCATCCTCATCTGCTCGCCCTTCACGCCCTTCGGCTTCCTGATAATACCCTTCCACATCCTCTCCGGGCTGCTCGTCGGCTCGAAGCGCGGCGCAATCGTAACGATAGTGACCGTCTCCACGGTCCTCATACTCTCCGCAATCTGGGGGGCGCAGAACGAGGGCTTCATGGTCTTCAACATGAAGTATTTCGAGAACACCATCTACCCGCTCTACGGCCCGGTCTTCAACTCGCTGAAGCTGGCGAAGGCGGCGCCTCAGGCGCTCGAGATGGGCAACGCGTTCAAGACGGCGTTCAGCAACATGTTCAACTGGGGCGAGGTGGTTAGCTACCTCAGCGACGCGATAAGCGCCGTCGTGCTCACGGCCGGAATAATATTCCTGAACGATTCAGGCCTGGTGCAGGTCGGGGGCTGGACAGCTGCCGTGTTCCTCGTGGGCTTCATACCCGGCCGCGTGAGGTGGAAGAACAGGAACACCATCGCGAGCTTAGCAGCCTTCATCATCCTCATTTCCGTGGCCGCCGCAACCATAATCTCGCAGGTCCAGTTCAACGTAATCGCCATCTTCTCCACCTTCCTCTCGGTAGGCATCGTGTGGTTCCTCGACAGGCACGGAATAGACATCTCCAGGGAAATTACGGTGATCAAGGAGGAGAAGGCCGCGAAGTTCTCCAAGTTCGGGCTGCAGGACCTCTCGCTCGCGGCCGGGACGGAGACAATGAAGGACGTCGGCGGCTACGAGCAGACGAAGAAGGAGCTCTACGACGCAATAGTGATGCCGCTCAGGAGGAAGGAGCTTCAGACCGCCTACGGCCTGAAGCCGCCGAAGGGCCTGCTGCTCTTCGGGCCGCCCGGAACGGGCAAGACCATGATGATGCGCGCGCTCGCGCGCGAGCTGGAGATAGGCTTCTACTACGTGAAGGCCTCCGACCTGCTCTCGCAGTGGTACGGCGAATCGGAGCAGAACATCGCCGAGCTTTTCAAGATTGCGCGGCAGAACGCGCCGTGCGTCCTATTCTTCGACGAGCTTGACGCAATAGGCAAGCGGCGCGACAGCTACACCGCGGATGACGTTGCGCCCCGCCTGCTCTCCACGATGCTCTCGGAGATGGACGGGTTCAAGACCAGCAAGAGCGTGATAATCGTGGGCGCGACGAACGTGCCATACGAGCTCGACCCCGCCATCCTGAGGCCCGGAAGGCTTGACAAGATAATATACATGCCGCTCCCGGACAAGGTGAGCAGGAAGCAGATATTCAAGGTGCACACGCGCGCCCTGCCTCTTGCGGAGGACGTGGACCTGGACGAGCTCGCGGCTAAGACGGAGCGCTACTCCGGCGCGGACATAGCGAACATCTGCACAGAGGCCGCGAGGCGCGCCGCGAAGCTCGCCACCGAGTCGGACCGCGTCGTCCCCGTAGCGCAGAATGACTTCCTTTCCGTGCTCGACTCTGTGAAGCCGAGCGTGGGCATCGCGGCGCTCGAGGACTACGACAAGTTCAAGCTCGACTACGAGCGCCAGGTCGCCCCGGAGAAGAAGGAGGTCAAGGAGAAGGGGGTCACGTGGAAGGACGTGGTCGGGCTGGACGACGTGCGCGAGGCCCTGCTCGAAGCGATAGAGCTGCCGCTCCTCC
The DNA here is from genome assembly GCA_903921825.1 of uncultured Microcaldota archaeon. GTDB lineage: Archaea > Micrarchaeota > Micrarchaeia > Burarchaeales > Fermentimicrarchaeaceae > CAIXRF01. Next base: position 19,059 of record CAIXRF010000098.1, read on the forward strand.
ACGAGGACCTGATGAAGGAATACCATGTCGAGCCCATAAAGGGCGTGCTGCTCTTTGGCCCGCCCGGCTGCGGAAAGACAATGATAGTGAAGGCGGCAGCGACCGAGCTCGACGTCGCCTTCCTGCTCCTCAGCGGCGCGGAACTGCTCAAGATGGGCTACGAGGGAGCGGTGGGCCAGATAAAGGCAACGTTCAACCGCGCAAAGGAGCGCGCGCCAGCACTCATATTCCTGGACGAGATAGACGCCATCGCGCCATCCCGCGAGGTGGCGGGCGCCTCCCCGCTGGGCGAGAAGATTGTGGCGCAGCTGCTTGGCGAGATGGACGGCACGAAGGAACTCAAGAACGTCCTCATAATCGGCGCCACGAACAGGCCAGAAAGCCTGGACACCGCAATCCTGCGCCCCGGCAGGTTCGACAAGGTCATGTTCATCCACCCGCCCCTTTCCGAGGGCAGGGAGGAGATACTGAGGAACAACCTGCAGGACCTGCCCCTTGCTGGCGACGTCTCCGCCCGCGATATGGCGAAGAAGATGGACGGCTACAGCGGCGCGGACATCGTTTCCGTGTGCCAGGAGGCGAAGATGAGGCTCGTGCGCGGGAAAATCTCCGGCAGGAAAAAGGAGCTTGGGCAGAAGGACTTCCTGGACATAATGAAGGGAAGGCGGCCCTCGATAACGCCGCAGATGATGAAGAGCTACATGGCGTTCCTTGAGGACTACGGAGAAAGAAGGTAGCTACTCGTCCTTCCGCCCGGTCATCCTGTTGTAAATGCGCACTGCCGCCATTCCGATGAGGCCGAGCACCATAAAGGCGCCGCCAATCCACATCATGTTGTCGCTGAGGCTGGCTATCTCGCGCACGGAATACTCGGACGCCTGCGAGAGCACTATGTAAGCTTTTATCGCTCCGCCAGCCAAAAACGTCCCCGCCCCTGTGGCGAAGGAGACGCCCTCAACAGTTCCCAACGACTTCTTGCACGTTCCCAGTACGGCCCAGCCCCACCACTTCGCCCTTTCCAAAATGCCGGGCTGCTGCGTTTCCTTAATCTCCCCAGCTTCCTCCTTCTGCATCCTTGAGAAGAAGACGGGCCTGCTTTCGCCAGCAACTTTCGGAGCCGTGAGATTGCCGGGCTGCTCCCTGAAGGCTTCCCTCTGGAGCATCCTCTCTGACATCTAGGCTTCCCCTTTCGCCGGCCTACTGTCCAGCCACCGCTCTAGCCTTCCAAGGCCAGCAACCGCGACTACCGCCACAAGTGCCGCAGCCGCCGTGTAGACAACTAAATATCCGGCAATGAAAAGATAAACCGCGGGCGTTGCAGCCGCAGGGGTCGCAACGTTGACTGCGCCATACAATGCATCCGCGCCGTGCGGTATGCCCTCGGCCATCCAAAGGGCCAGCCTCTGCATCCCAACCCCGACAACGCCCGCGCCGACGCAGGCTCCGCCTGCCTTGAACGGGTGGTCAACAACCCAGTCATGCAGCCTGCCGAATATGCCTTTGTTCTTTTGCGCCATCTTATCCGCAAGCTCTTCGTGCGTTTTCTGGGCCGCCTCAACCTTCTTCTTCAGCTCGGTTGTGGTCAGATCATGCCCAACGACGGCCTCCTTCTTCAGCTCCTTTGTGAAGCCGACGCCACTCCCGCGCACTGTAACCCCCGGCGTTTTCTTCGGAACAACCGAAGGTTTAGTGTCTGTGTCCTTCATTTTTTCCGGCATGAGCACCACCTGCATTGCACGCTCAGTTCCGCTATTTATTCCTTCTCGTTTCCACTCGCCCTCTTGCTTGTCAGGCAAACATCCCCGCTTGCGTGTTAGACAAATGACTAACCTCCCACATTGCCGTAGCCTTATTATATCTAGTAGGCAAATACCAACGCGCATCACGAGTCTCCGACGTGGAGGCGGAAAGGGAAGTCGAAGTGGCTGTTCGGCAATCAACGCACTCTAAACCGTTGTTTATATACTCCTCTTGATATATTTCCGATATCTTTAAAAAGGACTTGAAAGCAAACACGACGAGATTACCCTCATTGATAGCCGGAGGGGCGGAAACGTCCCGCCGAGCACATGAGGTGGGGGAACATGGGCCAAAGAGTGTCGCCAGGTAATCTTGGTATTGGTCGAGAAATCGACCCGGCAGATCCGCAAGGAATGTCGTGGCCCATAAATTGGCGACACAATACCGAGGTGGTATCGTGAAGAGTTTGAACGTGAAGAAGATCGCGGCCTTGGCCGCTGGTACCGCCCTCGACGCGGCAGGTTTAGCTGACGCCG
>CAIXRF010000099.1 GCA_903921825.1 uncultured Microcaldota archaeon
CCTGGACCCTGAACCCGTCGTATTTCGCGTCAACTGCGCACTTCCCAAGCTTTTCCACAATATCTTCCGCGGACGGCAATCTCTCCGCAAGCGCGGGCCTGATTGGGTGGAAGAGCATCACATGGAATTTCCTTATTCCCTCAAACCCCTTCTCGTAATAAGTTGTTGCGACCAGGCCGAGGTCGGAGCAGAGGTTGTATGCCCTTTCCAGGTCGTCCTTCGCACTTCTGTCCCCCTGCTTCGCGATGCTCAGAGCTTCAAGCACTGTCGCATCCCCCACGCCGAGCCGCAGTTTGCCGATGGGGAAGCGGATGATGTATCTCGCCTCAAGGGGCGATGCGCTGTTCAGCAATTCGACAAGTGCGTCAATCTTCTTCTCCCGCGTCCCAGCGCCGGAGATTTTTGCAATCTTGAGGAATGAGTCAAAAACTTTTGAAACAGTAAGCTCCTCCCTGTGCAGGGACTGCTGCTTCTTCCCTTCTATGAGCTCCTGCGCCGTGTCTCCGAGGTCCCCGCTCTTCTTGTAGCGCTTCTCAACCGCATCGCGCGAATAGCCCGTGGCCATGGCGATGGCCTGCATCACGAACTTCTCGCCCATCCCCACCTCAAGCCCCTCGAATGGCGCCGCAACGACGCCTTGGGAGAGGTAGATTATCTTGCCCGCTTCGCCCGTGCTCGCCTGCTTTAGAATAGCGGCGAGAAGGTCCATCATGCCGAGGCGACCGCTCGTCTTCTCAATCCCCTCATACGCCTCGGCGAGCTCGCGGAACTTCATGCAAAAAAATTGCCTGCGGGTATTTAAGAAGCTAAGCGCAAAAGCGCAGCATGGCACTTATCGACAGGGATTCAAAGCATCTCGCGCGCGGAGACGCCATCATCCCAATCGAAGTGAAGAGCGCCGATGGCGTCATGCTGAAAGGGGCTGACGGCAAGAGCTACATCGACTTCCTCGCCGGCTGGTGCGTGGTGAACGCAGGCTGGGGCAGGAAGGAGATACTAGATGTTTTGCACAAGTTCAGCGAGCCCGCATACGCTTTCCCCAACATGCTTTACGAAGGATGGGCCGAGCTCGCGGAGCTCCTTGCGGGCATCGTTCCCGTAAAAGAGGGCAGGTGCCTCCGCGCGACCGGGGGGAGCGAGGCGGTGGAGATGGCGCTCCAGGCCGCAATCGCGAAAACCGGCAGGCACAGCTTCGTGTGCTTCGACAACCCATACCATGGCCACACGCTCGCCGAGCTCTCGCTGGCCGAGATGACAAGGAGGCGCAAGTACATAGAGCGGAATTACAAATACATAGGCGCAAGGCAGATTCCGCTCCCGTTCGACCCGCTTGGAAAGAAGGACAGGGAAGCCGTTGAGGCAAGCATTGCCGCATTGAGGCACGAGCTCAGGGGCGGCGATTGCGCCGCGTTCATCTTCGAGCCAATATCGATGAACCACTGTGCCATGATTCCGCCCAGGGAATTCCACGACGCCGCGAAAGAGGAATGCGAGCGGAGCGGCACGATGATGATTGCGGACGAGGTCGCATGCGGTTTCGGGAGGACGGGGAAGCTTTTCGCCTGCGAGCACTACGGGCTCGAGCCCGACGTCATGACCGTCGCGAAGGGGATGAGCTCGGGCTACGCGCCGATAGGCGCGACCATCGCGCGCAAGGAGCTGGCCGAGGCGATGCGGCCCGTGTTCTACTCCTACTCCACATTCGGTTGGACGCCCTTAGCAACGAGGGTGGCGATTGCAAACATCAACCTCATCCTGAAGGAGAAGCTATGGGAGAACGCGGAGAAGGTCGGTAAGAAGATGGCGAAAAGGCTGGGCGAGATTCGCGATGAGCGGATTGCGAGCGTGCGCGCGAAAGGCCTCGCGATAGGCGTCACGCTCTCATCGGATGGCAGGAGCGTAGACACCGATCTCTGCGGAAGGGTGGCGGGCTCGTGCATCGAACGTGGCCTCCTATTGGGCAGCACCGGCTACGGCATCATGCTTTACCCGCCGCTAATCATGGACGAGAAGACGGCGGAGAAGGGAATCGGAATCTTCGAGGAAGCGCTGCGCTCATGCAAGTAAGACGTTCGTGTCGCAGAAGCGCAGCACGAAAGTGTTTATTTCCCCATTGGGCGCCAGCAGCAGGACCTGGTATGCGCCCTCTTCCCTCAGGCTCAGGCTGACGTCATGCAGGAACCTTCCCAGGTGGCTCAGGTCGTTGTAGAGCGAGAGCGTGGGGATGCAGTCGATGAGCACGAAGGCCTTCCCTCCATTCTCCTTCATCTTTCTCACGGCCGCTTCGAGCGTCATCTTGATGGAGGTCAGCTCGCCTGCCCCCTCCACGAATGAGACGTTCCCGTCTTTCCCGTTGCTGCCTATGGAAACGAAGTGGATGCGGCCCTCATCTATTCCGAGCTCCCCGAGGTGCTCGCGGAAGAACGTGTAAGGCTTGTCCAGGCATAGGAAAACGCCACCCATCGCCTTTTCCCTGGCGAGCAATTCCATAATGGCGAGGTCAGCGTCGCTCGGGTTGAGCGTGGTGGTTATGGAAACCGCCTCCTCCAGCCGCTTCTGCATGAGTATTCCCTTCAGCTTCCCGTATGCCGCCTCCACCGCGGCTTCCCCGTGCCCGGCCTGCGCAGGCTTCAACCCCGCCGCCTCCACTGCCGCTTCCACGCGCGCAATTGGCGCAGCCTTCGCCTCTTTCTGCGCTTCCACTGTCCCGGCCTCCGAAGGTGTGAGCCCCTCGCGGCTCATGAACTCAAACATGACCGCTCCTGCGGCGATGAGTATGTAGCTGCAGTTATAAACGAAGTCGAACAGGTGCCCTGCGTAGTAGGCGTTCGCCAGCTTAAGTGAAGTATACCAGGAGTCTGCAAATGCGAGCACGACGAAGCCCAGCAGGAAGAGCACCCACGCCAGGCCCAATGGCGAACCGATGAACGCCATCGCGAGCCTCAGGACCAGGGCGGCGATGATTATGTCAAAGGCGGAATAGGCGAAATTGAAGAACTTCTCGGTTGCCGGCGCGGGCGCCGACAGGGTGGGGAGGAGCACGAATGCGGCAACCGCTAGCGCGAAGAGCGCGAAGGCAGCGGCATAAAGCGTGTCGCGCGGCTTGAACGCTACGAGCGTTTCGCGGTTCGCCTGCGCCAGGCCTGCCATGACAAATATGTAGCCAGCGAACCAGGCCGCGTCAGCGGGAGTCACGCCCGGCGTGCCTCTGCCTGCGACCGCGTAGTATGCCCAGAGCGCCTCGCCGACGAGCCAGAGCGCGAAGCCGGCCACCATCAGCGTAAGGTGGCTTGACCACCTAAGGTTCACTTTGAGAAAGAAGGAGCGCATGCGCAGCAGCGCCAGGAGCGCAAGCAATGCGCCGAATACGCTCATGCCGCTCACGACCAGCTTCGCCCCGCTGGTGCCCGGCGTTATGAGGAACAATACTGCAAAGTTGGCGGCGACTAGGAGCACGGTGGCGATGCCGATGTGCATTGCCGTCAAGCGTGCCATATCCACCAGCCTACGAATACCTTCCGCTCATGCTGCCCGAATCAATGTGCTGCCCGCCACCCGTAACGTTGTAGTAGATTTTTATGCTCACGCCGTAGAAGTTGTCGCCGGAACTGCCCCTAAGCACGGAATTGCCCTTGACTGTGGCAGTCTGCCCCGGCGTCATCTGGAATGGCGCAGCGGGGTTCAGGGACGTGAGGTTCTTCCCCTGCATTTCTATGGCGGTGATGTTCACCCTGTATGGCGACTCGCTCTTAATGTAAAGCGTCGCGGCCCCGGTAGACAGCACGGTAAAGTCGGAGAAGCTGAATGTGCTCGTGCCGGAAACGGCGTTGGAGCTTCCCATCCACCTGCCTGGACTAAAGACGTCCAGGTAGAAAAGGACGGCGAGGATGGCGACTATCGCGATTATCATCCAGCCATACGTCACCACGTATTCAATGGCTGACTGCGCTTTGTTTCCAGGCATTAAACCACCATCATGTGAACAGGAAGCCGAACATGCCGCGCAGCATGGTGACCGTGACGAAGAAAATCCCCAGCCCCGCAAGCATGAACACAGGTATGTACTGTATGCCGCGCGTCATCTTCCCGTACCTTATCACCGCGAGAGTGAGCGCGCTGAAGAATGTAGTTACAATCACGCTCGCGATGGCGAACTGCTGGAACTCGTCCGGCGTTATCGCGTCCGCCGACTTCTTGCTCCCTACGGACATGAAGGACGTGAAGCCACCGCCGGTCGCACCAGTGGCGAGCCCTTCCGTAGGCATGGAATTCTCCTGCTGTTGGGATATGAAGAACGCCATCTCCGCATAATAGTTGGAGGCCGCGAACATCACGGGCGAAGCGATGACCGCGGTGAATATTATGAATATCATGTACATGGTGGTCGCTCCTGCTATCTCCTTTGAAAGGAGGTTGTTGGTCTTCAGGTCCCTTGCGACCTCGTCCAGCAGCGGTGCGACTTCGCCGCCGAGCTTTATCCCCTCATTCAGCAGCTTCACGGAGCGCTCGAGCCTTTTCGAGCGGACGCGCTCGCCCATCTCCGAAAGCGCGGCGGTTATGGGCTTGCCTCCGAACGCCTTCCCGCTCACGATGCGTATCTCCTCCTCCAGCGGCCCGAGCTCCGGCTTCGCCGCCATCCAGATTGCGTTCTCGAGCGTCATTCCGGCGCGGATGTTCGCGCTTATCATCTGGAGCGCGTCGGGCAGGACCTCCTCCACCTTCCTCGCCCTGTTGTCCGCGGTCATGAGTATGAGGAGGTAGAAGAGCGCCATGAGGAGCAAGAACGCGAATATCCCAAGCGCAAGCGCATACTCCTTCCCGACGACTGGCGTCATCCCGTACGCGGAAATGGCTGCGACGACGAGCGAGAGGATGAACGAGTATCCGGCATATTCCCTGGCGGAAACCGTGAAGCCCCCCTGCACCATCAGGCCGTCGAAGGACCTTATCACGTTCTCCGGGAGGAACATCGAGGCCCTTACAAACCACTTCTCGAATGCCATATTATTCCTCCACAGCAGGCCTTCTGCTCTTCACGAACGACATGAAGAAGACCTGGAACATCAGCAGCACTATCAGGATTGCGGGGAACACTATCTTCGGGATGGGTATGTTGAGGAACGAGAGTATGATGATGAGCATCGTGATTCCGAGCGAGGGGATGACCACCGCCGCTATCATGTAGAGCATGACCCACGGGTTCAGCTCCTGGCCATACCTCCTTATGTCGTCTATCCGCTCCTGCGTGAGCTCGTTGAGCATCGAGTCGAGCGCATTCCCTAAGTCCGAGCCTACCTTCAGCGCGTTGTTCACCTGCCAGAGGACGCGCCTGAAACGGAAGGAGGAGATGCGCCTCGCCGCATCCGCCAGCGCGTCGTTCTGGCTCACGCCCCCGTTCATCTCCCTTACCATCCTCCTGAACTCCACGGAGACCTCGCCATACCCGTCTCCTACGCTGCTCATTGCCTGGAAAAGCGGGACGCCCGAGCGCAGCTCTATCAGGAGCTGGCGCAGCGCCGGGATGAGCTGGTCCTCGAGCGCGCGCGTCCTCCTTATGGAAAGGATTTTAGGGTAGGTGAGGACGGTGATGAAGGAGGAGACGCCCACGACGAGTCCTGAAGCGATGGAGAGGAACGTCAGGTCCGTTGCCGTCGCGAGCCCTATGAGGTACATGATGAGCGACATCGCGATGAAGTTGGTCGTGCCGACCACGGCCGCAGCGCTCGCGTATTCCCTGGCAGGAACCTCCACATCTATCTGGAGCAGCTCCGTCTTCAGGCTGGGGAAGAGCGCGGAGATGAAGTTGCCGATGCCCTTCATGCGCTTAGCAAGCCTCATGACGAGCGGCGGCGGCAGTATGGTGAAAGGTATCGAAATCATTTCTGCGCCTCTGCGAGCTTGATGGTGGACGGCATTGCAATCATCCCTATACCTCTGCAATCTCGAATATCTTCTTCGGGTCGGCCTTCTTCTCCACGGCCTTCATCACGTCATCCTTGCGCCTGTAGTATGATGCGACGAACTTGCCCACGCTCTGGACGTCATAGATGCTCTTGTCCCTCAGGTAAGTGAGCGCCTTCTTCTTCTCCGCGAGGTCCGCATTTATCTCCTGCACCGTCATCCCCGTGTAGAGCTCGAGCTGGTCGAGCAGCCTGACATATTCGCCTATCTTCTTGATTTCGTCGTCGCGCGGTATCCACTTGTAGACCTTGTTGATGCCGACGCCTTCCATGGTCGGGACGACCTCGGCTATCTCGAACACGCGCCTTATCCCCGTGCGCCTCTGCCTGTACTGCACGATTATGAGATGGAGCGCCTCCAGCATAGCCTCCGGCAGCGCGATGGGCGGCGAGATAAGCCTCTTCTTCGTCAGTATCGCGTCGTCCGCATGGACCGTCGCGTATACGACGTGGCCCGTGTGCATCGCCTCGAAAAGCACCTCGGCCTCGTGCTGCCTCCTCATCTCTCCGAGGACTATGCGGTCGGGCCGCATCCTCAGCGAATTGACCATCAGGTCAAGCATGGACACCTCGCCCTTCCCCTCCGGGTTCGGCTGCCTAGTGACGAGGGGCGTCCAGTTCAGGTATTCGGGGAGGTAAAGCTCCCTCGTGTCCTCGATTGAAACGATGCGCTGGTTTGGCGGGGTGAATACGAGGATGGCATTGAGGAACGACGTCTTCCCGCTGCCCGTTCCACCGGATATGAGCATGTTCATCTCGTACTGGACCGAGAGCCAGATGAGGGCCGCGATGTCCGGGGTGACGGTGTTTATCTCCGGCGTCATCATGCGCACGATAGTCCAGGGCGACTCCGCGAACTTCCTGATGGTTATGCAGTTGCCGCGCGTCGCAATCGGGAACAAGACGGCATTCACGCGGTCGCCGGTGGTGAGGTGCGCGTCCAGGAGCGGGTTGAGGTTCGTCACCTGCCTCCCGACCTTCCTTGCGATGATTGCCGCGTAGTTCTGTATCTGCTCCTCGCTGCTGACCTTTATGTTCGTCTTCAGCCAGCCCCACTTCTTGTGGTAGACCCACACCGGGTCGCGCGTGGAGTTGATGACTATCTCCTCGAGCCGCTCATCGGAGAGCAGCACCTCCACGTCGCCGAGCCCGAGAAGCTCGTGCGCGAGCTTCCCCACGAGCACCTTCTTCTCCGCGGCGCTCATTCCCTTGCCCATCTCCTGGGCCACGAGCTCCTCCGCCTTTGCGATGAACCTCTTCCGCACGGTCTCGACTTCGCGGGGGTCGAGTATCTCGGATATCTTCACGTTCACGCTGCTGATTATCTTCTCCTTCAGGTAGTTTAGCACGACTTCAGTTGCCTTGTAGAGCTTCACCTGCTCCACGTTATAGGTGTTCACGTACTCTTCCATGCTCTCCGCGATGGTGACCTCGGCAGGGACGTCCTCGCTCACGATTGAATACTTTTCTAGCACTTTCGTCTGCTGGGCCATTCAATCACCCTTCTTCCCCCTCAGCCTCCCGAAGAGCCCCCCGAAGAGGCCCTTCCTCTGCGGTGCCGGCCTCGCCTCGGGCTGCGCCCTGGCCTCCGCCTTTTGCGGCGGCTGCCTCGCCTCCTTCGCTTCCGCGAGCGCCTTGCTCTCCAGCTCGCGAATCTCCTCCGTCAGCGACTTCACCCTGTCCTCGCAGTCCATCATGCCGTTCCCGAGCTTCCTCATGCTCTTTTCCAGCTCGGACGCCTCCGCCTTCAGCACGCGGAGCTCCTCATCGCTCGCACCCCTCTCCTCCTCACGAAGCTCGCCGAGCAGGTCCTCTATGCGCTTCAGCCTGCCGTTCATGTCGTCCTCCGCAAACTTGACCCTGGATTCGCCCTCCCTTATCTCGGACTCGACCTGCGACAGGAGGACGCGTATGCCAACGCGCTTCTTCGCCTCGGCCACTGCCTTCTCTTTCTCCTTCGGCTTCAGCGCCGCCTCCTTGGGCTCGACGAACGTGCCCGTGAGCGTATAGTGGATGCGCATCATCCCGGAGTCGGCGAGCACGTTCGCTATCTCCTCCACCTGCGCTTCGCCTATCCCCAGCTCCTTCGCCATCTGGCCGACGCTCATCGCGCCGCGCGACTGCACAAGGTCGACCATCCGGTCTATAGCAGTTTCTATGGTCCCTTCCATCGCAATCGTCGCTCCTTTCTTTCGCGCCCCCCTTTATATACCATGCCTCGCGCTCTCTCACGTGTAAGCGAGCGCGAACGCCGTGGAGTTGTCGCCGAACGTGAAATTGATGGTGAAGTTCTTGTGGAGCATCCCCTGCTGGAACCTGAAGTAGGTGATGTTCGTGGTTATTCCGGGGTCCATCGTCCAGTCCAGTATGTCGAGCTTCGTGCCCGATACCTGCCTTCCGGTCGGGGTGCCCACGCTGTTGTAGCTCCACACTGTCGTGCTGTTTATCTGTATGACCTCTATCTTTTCGCTGCTGTTGGGCACCCACGAAACGGTCATGTTGGTTATCGTTATCCTCTGCGACGGGCAGGTATTCACCATCCTGAAGCCGTAGACGTATTTGTTGCCCGAGCCGCCCGCATATACTCCGCTCGGGTTCGAGGAGAAGCACAGCGACTCCTTGTTGAGGTTCGGCAGGGGTATCTCCAGCATTAGTTCCCTCGCGCTCACGTTCTCCCCTGGCAGGGGATAGGTCCGCGAGAAGCCGAAATTCTGGTCCGTCACCCCTATCGAGCCGGGCAGCTCGAGGTCGAAGTTCTGGGTGCTGAAGTTGAAGTTCGTGCATGCGTTCACGCCAGTGCCGCAGGGCTGGTCAGGGTAGTTCGGCTGGTGGAGCTTCGTCTCTATGATGTTGTTGTTGCCGAGCGTTATCTGGAACCAGCATGGCGCCATCGCTATGTCCAGCACGCTCTGCCTGCTCGACGGGAACTGCGAGTAGTTGCACACCGCGCTAGGGCAGGAGAAGTTGTATCCGCGCGAATCCACCACGCTGAGGGAGAAGTTCAGGCAGTTCGGGTCGCCGGTGCAGCCCCCTCCCATCGCTTCGGGTGACCAGTGGTAGTGGCTCACGTTTCCCACCGTGGGGACCCACGTGAAGTTCGCCGCGCTGAACTTGTATGCGAACGAAACCGCGCTTATGTTCGAGCCCTTGCAGGCGCCGCCCGGCGCGCAATAGATGCTCATCGCCCTCTTGGCGTAGTCCTCGTAGTGGTACGTCATGTTGTAGGGCTGCACAACGACGTCCGGGGGCAGCGCCGACAGGTCGATGGGGCTCCCACTGGCGTTGTAGAACTGGAACGAGAGGTCCGCGGTCATGTACTTGCCGCTCAAGAAGTCCCTGTATCCCCGCAGGCACCTGTCTATGCTGTAGTTCGCGGGAAATGAGTCGCAGAGCGTGAGCTGGTTGCCGGCCCTTTCCGCGTCGATGCCATAGGAATACCTGACTTCCTCCGCGGCATCATCCGTCGCATAGAGCAGTTTCCTGTCCACCATCATGGCCTGCGTCCAGCTGCTGACCTTCATCCTTTCCGTGCGCAGCGCGACGGTCATCTGCACGAGTATCAGGAAGAGCGCAAGCGTCAGCATCGTCAGGACGAATCCACGCCTCATGAGTACCACACCTTTATCACTGCCAGGCCGAACTTGTTCTGCGAGGGGTCGGCGAACACGCGCTGCGCCCCGCTGACGTCGTTGGTCGGCGAGCCCCCAATCTGCTTGAAGAAGTTGTGCGTGCACGTGAACCCGGGGTCGTTGTAGGCGCAGATGGTGACGTTTATGCTCGCGCCCATGTTCACAGGTATGTAAGACGCGAAGCTGCTGTCCAGGACGGCCTGGGCGTCCGGGTCGCTCTGGTTGAACATCGCGTGGAACATCCCCTGCTTGTCCATGAGCGTCAGCGCGTCCTGCGCAGCCCTGCCGAGCGGCATGTTGCTGTAGGACTGGCTCTTGCTCGTCGCGATGACCGAGGTGACCGCAGCCACCGCGGTCACGGCCACTATGACTGCGAACAGGGCATCCAGTGAGAAGATGAATCCCCTGAACGTTACCATCCGTTTCGTGCTCATTGCCACACCACTATGTTGATTACCACCTGCTTCTCGCTCGACTGGTACGCGAGCAGCAGCGCCTGCTCGAGCTCCGCGGAATTGTTCGCGGAGTAGTATCTCCCGTGCCCGATTACCGCCATCTGCTGGAGCTGCTGCGCGCCAGTCGTGTTCGGGGCGAGCGTGAAGCCTATCGTGTTGAGGGTGTTCACGCCCCTTGTCATCGCGTACTGCGCCCCCGAAGTGGGACTGCCGCTGCACGTTTCCTCGCCGTCAGAAAAGACTATCAGGACGCGGTTCGTGTTGTGCGCGGAGGTGTTTATGAAGTCCGCCGTGTAGCGCGTCGCCTGCTCGATGGGCGTAGTGCCGCTCGCGCTCATGCCGTTCACCGCGGAGCGCACGGCGTTCATGTCGGTCGTGAATGGCTGCGCAGTGTACCTGCTGTCGCAGTTCCTGAAGGTGGTGACGCCCACCTCGTCAGAGAGCAGGACCTTGGTGAGGAAGTTGCTGAACGCGAGCTTTGCTGCGTCTATCTTCGTCCTTCCCTCGGGAAGCATGTCGCCCATGCTTCCGGACTGGTCGAAAATGATGGCGAGGGAGTTGTTAGCGCGCATGACCGCGGAAATCTTCATCACGCTGCTCGTGTGCGCGGCAAGCAGCGCGCCCG
>CAIXRF010000100.1 GCA_903921825.1 uncultured Microcaldota archaeon
CTTGGCTGACCTCCGCGGAAGCAGCTTCTCAATCACGAACTTCGGCTCGGTTGCGGGCACTTACGGGGTGCCCATACTGAACTACCCCGATGTCGCTATTCTCGGCGTTGGCCGCATCCAGGATATGCCGCGGGTCGTCGGCAAGAAGATAGCGGTGAGGAAGGTGATGCCGCTCTCGCTTACCTTCGACCACAGGGCAGTGGACGGCGCTGAGGCGGCGCGGTTCCTTACGAAGATTAAGGAGTATATCGAGGACCCGGACCTGTTCCTGCTGGACGGGAAGACTTAGCGCTGGAAGTTCCACTCTTTTGTTTTGTATTTCGTTTCCGCCAGTTCTTTTGCGCGCAAAAGCTCAGCATCAGTCCATTTTCCTATGCCTGTTTCCTTGCCTTTCGTGAATGCCGCAACAAGCGCATCGTAAGTCTGTTCGTATGTGGCTGGGCTCATCTTCTTCACAGAGGTGACGCGCTCTTCGGCCGCCGCAATCATCTTGTCCGAGATTTTCTCCTTCGAAACGCGCAGCACGGAGAACATCTTCCTCACGTTAACGTCGTAGAGGATGGTACCGTGCTGCAGAAGGACACCGCCGCGGCGCGTCTGCGCGTTGCCGGAGATTTTCTTTCCGCCGGTTATGATGTCGTTGATGGGCTTGAATTCGGCTGCGATTCCAAGCTGCGCGAATGCGTCAACGAGCCAGCCGCAGATTAGCTTGTAGGAAGCGGTGATGTCCTTGCCGAAGAAGTGCTCTGGTGCGGTGATGGAGTAGGTGATTTCGCCCTCGTAATCATGGTAGACCGCGCCGCCGCCCGTGCGCCTGCGCACGAAATCAACGCCGAGCCGCTTGCAGGCGGCCAAGTCAACTTCCTCCTCAAGGCTCTGGAAGCAGCCGATTGAAACCGCCGAAGGTTTCCACCTCCAGAAGCGGATTGTCTGCGGGCCGCCGGCCTTCACGTATTCGCCGCACGCCTCGTCAAGCGCCATTGCGGTTGCGGCGTTGCAGGTTTCGAGTGGGATTACGCGCCAGTTCATTTCGAAGCCTCCATAATCACTTTTGCGAAGTCCTCGGGCGCCGCACCGATGAGCTGGGCGTTGTTTTTTTGCAGGAGGGAGGAGATGGTTGCGGTGATGGCGGATTCGTTGAGCTGGTGATTCGTGAGTGCGGTTTCTATTTCTGCCAGCGTCTCCTCCGGATGGAGGAAGAAGTCGCCGGTCAATTTGAGCGAGGCGATGCGGCCTCCGGAGGTTTCGACTCTGGCCTTGAGAAGCTTGCCGCCCTGAACCTTGAGCGCAGCGGAACCCATGGAATCCCTAGACGAACTTATAGACGTCAGCGGGGCTTGCCATGCGGGACGTCTCCATCTCTTTCTCGATGCTCTTGAGCATGATGATGCGCTTGTAAGTTGTGGGGTGCGTGGAGAAAAGCTCGTTTAACTTGGACCAGGTCGAGCCCGCCTGCTTCTGCATCGCAAGCTCCAGTTCGTGCTCGTCCAGCACGCCATTCTTGTCCAGGTCATACTCATCCTTGTGCTCCATCACGTCGGCAATCTCCCTTTTCGCAGACGTAGGGTCGCCTATGTAGAAGGAGCGGAGCCCGCTCGGCTCGTCGTGCGAGATGGAGAGGCCGTATGCGATTTTTGAGAGCGCGGATGCGAGCGCCGATGGGTTCTGGGTGGAGTAGGCGGAGTAGGCATCGGCGTAGTATTCCCTGCTGCGCGAGAGCCACATCACTAGGAGCTGGGAGATGAAGTAGACTGCCCACGCGGTTATTGCGGTGACTATTATTGCGAGGATTAGGCCAGTTCCGCTCCTCCTGCTGCGGCTGCCGCCCCCGAAGTAGCTGATGGTCATGAAGCTGCGGCCGACCATGTATGCAATTATCGGGACGGCAGAGACGATTGTCATCACCACGCAGTCGTTGTGGCGCATGTGGCCTATCTCATGCGCCAAGACGGCGGTGACCTCGGACTTGTCCAGCCGCTGGAGCAGGCCTTCATGCACCGCAAGGGTTGAGGAGCCCTTCGTCCTGCCGAAGACGAAGGCGTTCGGAGAAGGGTCCGGGACGATTGCCAGTTTGGGGACGGGGACTTGCGCCTGGGTTGCGAGCTGCTTCACAGTGGATTCGAGCCACGGGTTTTCGCCAGGCTTCAGGTATTGCAGGCGCGATGCCCACGCGACCAGCCAGGGCGAGGTATACCATTGGATGAAGATGAAAATTACGGACATGAAAATGGCGAAGGGTATGCCCAGCCAGAGCGGGAGGTCGGTCATTACCTCGAATAAAGTGGTCGCCACTGCGATGAGCACGAAAAGGGTGCCGAAGATGAGCACCATCGTGAAGAGCATCAGGAGCTTCAGCCTGTTGAGGGATGCCATAGTTATTAATATGGAAGCGCGTCTTAAAAATAGTATGGCAGATGTCGTCGAATCCTTTAATTGCGCGAAGTGCGGCGCGCCCCTGAAGCTCAAGAGCGGGGAGGCTGTGGTGGTATGCGACTACTGCGGCTCCGCGAACAACCTGAGGGAAGACAAGTTCTATATAGTGAGGCATTCCTGGCTGCCGAACAAGCTTAGCAAGGATGATGTGCTGCAGAGGGCGAAGGAGTGGATGAGCGGCGGAATGATTATGCCACCTGGGATGGAGAAGAGCGAGATTACGAAAGCGGATTTGGTTTATTTGCCCCTTTGGGTGTTCAAGACGGAGAACAAGACGGATTACGAGGGGCTTTTCCTGCGCGAGGGCGAGAAGAAAGTCTCCGGAACGGAAGAAATGGAGTTCTACTGGAAGATTCTCGGGAGGAGGCAGAGTGACTTCCCGGTCCAGGAATACAAGGTGCCGCTCTCCGCGAAGGTCCCTTTCTCCATAGAGGAGGCGATGGAGGGCGCGATGCTCAACGGCGAGATGAACGAGGACGAGGCGAAGGAGCTCGCGAAGCAGGAGATTGCCGCGCACATGCAGAGGCTGCTCGCGGAGAAGGTGGACAAGTTCGAGACGTGCGAGACGGAGACGAAGTTCGGGGAGAGCGAGTTCCTCCACGTCCCGGTCTGGTTCCTGGAGTTCAGCTATGGGGGGAAGCCCTACAAGCTGTATATAGAGGGAAGCGGCGGCGAGGTGGTGAAGGGCGAGATTCCGCCAAGCGATTTCCTGGGCGGCGAGATGAAGATAATAATGGGGATTGCTGCCGCGCTCATAATTCTTGTCGTCTGCGGATTCATCGCCTTGACGTTCATGAGGTGAGAGGATGAGGATAGCAATTGCGTTGGTCCTGTTGTTTGCGGTGTGCGCGGCTGCTGCGCTTGCCGCAGGCCCGTGCGACAATTTTAATTGCCCCACAGGATGCGAATGCAGGTCACCGATTATGGGGCCCCAGTGCTACCAGGGCGATGACATCTGCCCCGGCTGGTGCTGGAACTGGACGGGCCTGCACCAGGGCTACGGCGTGCCCTGCACCCCGACGCCAACCCCTGCGCCCGACACCTGCGCGCCATACAACTCGTGCGAGGCGTGCGCGAGCGCCCCGGGCTGCCCGGACTGCAACCCGTATTACTCCTGCGGGTGGAGCATAGCGCAGGCAAAATGCCTGCCAGGCAACACGTTCACGCATTCGTTCGACTCCTCGTCGATGGGCGTTGACTGGATATATGACAAGCCGTGCCCTGCCGCATCGCCCACGCCCGACCCATGCAACTTCACGAAATCGGTTTCAAACCAGGGGAATGTCGCGGTGGCGCCGGCAGGCTCTGATACGGAATACCACACGGATGCTGACTCGCGGTCCACAATCACCTTCACGCAGGGCCAGACGCAGTTCCTTGTGGTGAGGATCTACGAGAATACGCGGTTCAGGCTCTCGCCTTGCAGCATGCCACAGCAGTTCGGTGGTGAAAGGCCGGGGCTCATGCTGGAAGGAGGGTGCGGAAGGGGGCTGCAGTTTTCATCCGAACATTCATCGATAAGGGGGACGATAAACGGCGGAGGGGATTTCATACAGGGCGCGGAGCCGCATGAGCTCACGCTCGATCCGGTGCCCGCGCCGCTGGTCACATATGGAAGGGTGAGTGTGAGCGAGACGAAGCAAGCGACGGGGCCGGACTTCACGCTTGACGTCAGCCTGCGGACCGGCCGCATGAGGGTTGCGATGGAGGGGGACCATGCGGAATACACGGTCGCGCCTTACCTCGCCGAGGTGGTTGCGCAGGGCGGAAGCGGAGGCGCGCGCCTAGACGGGCCTCCGCCCCCATCGGTGTCTGGAGCCGAGATAAACGTGACTGCGGGAAGCGTTGTAGTGAGCGATGTCGAGAGCGGAGGAAGCAAGATAGTGAGTGAAGGCGGGACGGAGTTCATAACGATTGGGCAGTTGGCCGCACTTGCCGCGACTCCCACTCCGGAAGAAACGCCGGAAACGAGCCCGACGCCGGAGCCTGGGCCGCTTCCATGCTTCGGTTTCGTCCTGCTGCTTGCTGGCGGCATTGGTGCGCTCTATGCCTGCAAGCATTGAGATGTATGCGAAGTATGCCCGCATCTACGACCTGCAGTATTCTGGGAAAGACCTTGGGGATATCGGCTTCTGGGTAAGATTGTCGAAGAAGTTTGGCGGGCCCGTGCTTGAGCTTGCGTGCGGGACCGGACGGCTGACTATTCCGCTTGCAAAGGCAGGCGCGAAGATTACGGGGCTGGATGCGAGCGAGGCGATGCTGGGAGTCTTCAGGGAGAAATTGGGGAAGGAGTCTGAAGAGGTGCGCGAAAGGGTTGTGCTGAAGAAGGGAGACATGCGGGAGTTCGACTTCAGGCACAAGTTCGGCTTCGCGTTCGTCCCGTTCAATTCCTTCTTGCATCTCGAAACGGTGGAGGACGAGGAGAAGTGCGTGAGGGCGGTGCATCGGAACCTGAAGCCCGGCGGAATTTTTGTTGTCGATGTGTTCAAGCCGATGTTCAAGGATTATCCGGAGAATGTTTTTCGCGTGGACTTGACGCGCACGGACCCGGAGACGGGAATTACAATTTCCAGATTGAGCTCACGGACGTATGAGCACGGGAAGCAGCTCATACATGCGAAATATTACGTGGACGTGATTTTCCCGGAGGGGAAGGCGAGGAGGCATGAAACTGGCTTCACGCTGAGATATGTAAAGGCGAAGGAGATGGTTGTGCTGCTGGAGCGGTGCGGCTTCAGGGTGGAGAAGATTTATGGCGGCTACGATTTCTCGCCCTTCACGCCGCTCAGCAAGAAAATGATTTTCGTTGCGCGGAAGAGGAGCTAATTTATTTGTTTGCGTTGAAAGAGTTTTAACGGGTGATTCGTTTGAAATTTGAGTGGTCGAGAAGGAAGGCTGCGTTTCTGGTGATTTTCGCCGTGCTGTCGCTCGTTGCGTGCAGGCTGAATTTCTCATCCGTTCTGGGGGCGAACAACCAGTCATTCACGCTCTTCCAGTTCCTTGCGCCAATCGGCGGAGGAATTTTCGACCCGTTCTTCGGCGCATTTTCCGCATTGCTTGCGCAGGGTCTGAATTTTGCAATCTTCGGAGGCGGAACTGACCTCTTCAGTTTGCTGAGGTTCCTCCCGCCAGTATTCGCTGCAGCATATTTCGGGAGCAGGAGCAAATGGACAACTGCGGTCCCGCTTGCGTGCATGGCGCTCTTCTGGATGCATCCGGTTGGCGCGCTCGCCCCGTGGTATGCGCTCTTCTGGCTCATCCCGGTTGCGGCGAAGTTCGCAGGGAATAATTTGCTGCTGAGGTCGCTTGGCACGACTTTCACCGCGCATGCGGTGGGGAGCGTCGCGTTCCTCTACACCGTGCCCTCGTTCCCTGCGTTCTGGATATTCCTCATACCGGTGGTATTCTACGAGAGGCTGGTATTCACGCTCGGGATTGCCGGCGCGTTCGTTGCGGTGAGCACAGTGCTCGACCTTCTCTCCATGAGGCTCAACCTGAGGGCGCTGAAGATAGAGAGGCGCTACTCGCTCGCCAGGGCGAATTGATAAAAAGCACCAGCGGCAAAATCTCCACCAATGGCGGAAGAGGAAGAGATTTCGGACGCTGAGTTCGAGGTCGAGGAGCCCAGGGAGAAGAAGCGCGAGCGGCCAAAGAATGTCAATCTTGAAACGCTCGTAGCGCAGCCCACGTGGAAGGAGATGCTGCTGGATTTGGTGGTGAAGGAGCACCTGGACCCGTGGAACATAGACCTGTGCGAGATTGCGGACAAGTTCCTTGAGCGAATCAAGGGGGCGCAGACGCTCGACCTGCACGTCCCCGCGAACCTCATCCTGGCCGCGTCCATCCTCCTGAGGTTCAAGAGCGACGCGATAAAGCTGGAAGAGGAGGAGCAGGTGGTCGAGGCGGAGACGTATATCGGGGAGGACAGACCGCCGCTCGAGATTCCGATGCTTTCCCTGAGGACGAGGATTCCTCCGAAGAGGAAGGTGACGCTGGACGAGCTCATGTTCGCGCTCGAGGAGGTCTTCGAGCAGCAGAAGAAGAGGGAGGACTTCCTCAACAGGCCCGTAATCGAGCCCGAGATGGTGCTTCAGCTCCCTGAATTCAACCTCGAGAAGGAGATGGCGGAG
This sequence comes from uncultured Microcaldota archaeon, assembly GCA_903921825.1. Classification (GTDB taxonomy): domain Archaea; phylum Micrarchaeota; class Micrarchaeia; order Burarchaeales; family Fermentimicrarchaeaceae; genus CAIXRF01. The sequence goes on from CAIXRF010000100.1 coordinate 6,564, forward strand.
ATGTATGAGAGGATAAAGGCCTCCGCCGATGCGAAGGGGCTCGTGACGTTCTCGCAGCTCACAAACGGGAAGGAGAGGAAGCAGGTCATCTACGCGCTGCTGCCGCTGCTCTTCCTTGCGCAGAACGGGAAAGTGAATATCTTCCAGGAGAAGTTCTTCGACGAGATTTTCGTCCAATTGCTTGAGGAAGGGGAGTCGCCGAAGGAGGCGAGGAAAAGGGCAATGCGAATCTCAGGAGGAGATGTGCAGACGTCGCCGAAGGCGACGCCGAGGGCGGGCTAAGCAGGCGCCCCCCAATAATTATTAACCTGAACGTCGCGTTCTTGCGAGTCTGATGCTGGGGGTTGTTCCGATGGGAATGGATACGACGAAACAGATTGTAATGTCAAAAGAGGAAATTTCTAAGAGAATTGAGTGCCTCTACCCGCGAAACGGCAATGTAGGGGTTGCGGATGCGAGGAAGTTCATCCGCTCTTTTGACGAGAAGAGTGAGGAGGAGCGGAGCCCCCTTTTGCAGTGCCTCAGCGAGAAAGTGGGGCAGGCAGTGAAGGATGCGGTTTCGCCGGATGGCAAGAAGCAGGAATTGGCGCACAATTATTTCGCGGATGTTGCGAGGAAGGGCACGATAGAGGAGACAAGCCTTGCGCTGATGATCCTTGAACGCATTCTTGAGTTCCGCGTGGAAGGGGACACTATAGTGGATACGAGCTGGGTGCGGCATGAGACGCGCGACGGCCTTGCGAGCTTCCGGAGCGCAGGGTGGGCGGAGCTGGACCCCGCTGTGGTTGAGCGCGCGGCGGTAGTGCTCCTTGGAATGCAGGACCCGCAGTCAATAAGCGTGCTGCGCAATGCGAGCGAGGAACTGGCCAAGAGCGGGAAGTATACTAGATTGGCGGCAGTGCTCAAGGAATTTGCCTACGCGATTGAGAAAAGGTGCGACCAGAACAATAAGAAGACCATAGATGGGGTTGTTAGGAGTAAAAAAATACTGAAGGACACCCCGGATGAGGATATGACGGTGAAGACGCCGACGGAGTTCGAGTATATTACGGTGCGCCATGAGTGGGACAATTTCATGGAGAGGCCGCAGCGGCCGAATGAGACGAAGAAGGCACGCAAAAAGTAGCGAGTTTGGCGGCTGCAGGCGCCCTTACCAACCCTTATATATTTCCTGCACCGACTATTTCTGCAAGGCGACTTGGAATGGATGAAGAAGAACCTGCTGAAGAAGGCGAAGAGGAGCTAGAGGGCGCGCCGGAAGAGGGAGAAGCATCTAACCCGCAGCCGGTTCCCGCGGTTGCGGCTGCCGCCGAAGCCGAAGTGACTGTAGTTAATGAGGTGACGGGAGAGAAAAGGAGGGATGAGGCGCAGAAGCTGGACCCCCGGCGGCTGATTGAGGCGGCGCTGTTCATGAGCCCCAGGCCCATGAAAACGGAGGAGCTGGGAAGATATATAGGCGTTGCGGCGCCCGGGCACGTGGAGGCGCTCGTGAAGGAGCTTGCAGCCGATTATGACAGGAGGAGCTCCGCGGTGATGGTTGCGCAGGAGACGGAGGGCTGGGTTATGCGTCTGCGGCCCGAATACGCGAAGAAGGTTGCTCCGTTGGCGCAGGAAGCGGAGATTAGCCGGGGAGCGCTCAAAATCCTGGGTTATATAAGCCAGAATGAGGGAATTGAGCAATCTAAGGTTGCGGATAGGCTGGGAAGCACAGTATATGACTACGTTAGGGAATTGGTGGAAAAGGGGTTCGTTCTGAAGGAAAAGAAGGGAAGAACGAGCAGTTTGAGGACAACGCAGAAGTTCCGTGACTATTTTGGCAGCTGAATGTGGCCGGAATCCACAGTCACTTCGAAAAGTATTTAAAGCGAAATGCCCAAATGAGATGCTGCCTTTTCTACTGTTCGAGAGCAGAGGGAAAAGATAGTTCTGTCAGGCGGTCGCTTTTTGACGGAACAGCTTGGTGCAGTGGAAGCCACCGCACTTTGCCAGAGAGGTAATCACGATGGGAAAGATTAACAAACCGCGCCATGGAACGATGGCTGTTCGCCCGAGGAAGAGGGCAGTTTCGCAGGTGCCGCACATGAGGAGTTGGTCCCAGGGCACGGAAGCGGGACTGCTCGGCTTCGCCGGCTACAAGGCCGGGATGACGCACATAATGATGGTTGATGACGAGGCTGGAAGCGTGACCAAGGGGCACGAGATTTCCGTGCCCGTCACCGTTGTCGAAACGCCGCCGCTCTTCATCCTCTGCGTCCGCGGATACAGGAGGACGCCGGCCGGGATGGTGGCGATTGGGGATGCTTTCGCCGAGAATATTGATGTGAAGGTCCGCAAGGCGCTCACGCTCCCCAAGCAGGCAAATAAGGAAGCGATGAAAAAGATTGAGTCTGATTCTGAACTTTGTGATGTGCGCGTTCTGGTTTTGACTTCCCCGTCGAAGACTGGCTTTGGAAAGAAAAAGCCCGAGCTCATGGAGATTGCGGTCGGGGGAAAGGACGCGAAGGCAAAACTGGAGTATGCGAAGGGAATCCTCGGGAAGGAAGTGAAGGCGTCCGATTCGGTGAAAGAGGGCGAATATTTCGATACTGTTTCCGTCACGACCGGCAAGGGCTGGCAGGGAGCGGTGAAGAGGTTCGGCGTGTCCATGCAGAGGAGAAAGGCGACGGGAAGGTACAGGCACGTCGGCACGCTGGGCCCATGGCATCCTGCCTTCGTTATGTACACCGTCCCGATGGCCGGGCAGATGGGCTACCACCACAGGACGGAGCATAACAAGCGCGTTGTGAAGGTTGGGATCGCGAAGGACAGGATAACGCCGGATGGCGGGTTCCTGAACTACGGCGTAGTGAAGAATGATTATCTGCTCGTGAAGGGCTCGCTCGGCGGGCCGATGAAGAGGCTCATCCGCCTGAGGAAGGCGGTGAGGATGCAGGACGTGAAGCTCTCCAAGCCAGAGATTAAGTTCATCTCGCTCGGGAGCAAGCAGGGTGTTTGAAGATGAAGGCTGACGTTTACTCAATTGAGGGAAAGAAAATTTCAGAGATGGAGCTGCCCGAAGTTTTCAGCGAGCAGGTGAGGCCCGACCTTATTGCTAGGGCGGTGCTGCACGAAGCGAGCAAGGAGTTCCAGCCAAAAGGAGTGCACAAGCTCGCGGGAATGCAGACACCCGCGGAATACCAGGGAAGGAAGGAGAACTACCGCTCGATAAAGAACCATGGTATCTCCAGGCTGCCGAGGGAAAAGCTCCCGAAGGGAAGGTTCGGCAAGGTCAGGATGATACCGTTCGCTGTCGGCGGAAGAAGGGCGCATCCCCCGAACCCGGGGAAGATTCTCGTTGAGGAGATGAACCGGAAGGAGTACGCGAAGGCGCTCAGGAGCGCGATTGCGGCGACCGCGGATGCGAAGAGCGTTGCCGCAAGGGGGCACAGGATGGGCGGAGTGGCGGTGCCCTTCGTTGTCGAGGGGAAGTTCGAAGCCCTCGGGAAGACGAAGGACGTGGAAGCCGCGCTCGGTAAGATGGGCCTTGCGGATGATTTGGCCCGCTCAAGGAACGGGAAGAAGGCGCGCAGCGGAGTCCGCGTGCTGAGGAGAGGGGGAAGCAAGGTGCCGAGGAGCGTGCTTATAGTTGTGAGCGCAGGGAAGCCGCTCGAGAAGGCGGCGAGGAACATACCCGGCGTTGACGTTTGCACTGTGAAGGGGCTTGAGGCGAGGAAGCTCGCGCCTGGCGCGAAGCCGGGCAGGCTCACGGTGTGGTGCGAGCCGGTGCTGAAGGAGCTCGGCGCGGCGCAGGTGATGTGATGGTAGTTCTTTACCCGGTGACTACGGAGAAGGCAATCAACCTGCTCCAGCTGCAGAACAAGCTGACTTTCATAGTGGAGCCGAAAGCCACGAAGACGGAGATAAAGAAGGAGATTGAGCAGAAATTCGACGTGAAAGTGGAGAAGGTAAACGTGATGAACACGCTCTCCGGGAAGAGGAAGGCGCTCGTGAAGCTCACGAAGGAGTTCAAGGCGGACGATGTGGCCGCGAAATTGAAGATTGCGTAGGTGTCGATTATGGGAAAGAGATTGAGGCAGCAGAAAGCTGGAAAGGGCTCGATGGCTTACAGGAGGCCCTCGCACAGGTTCAAGAGCGACGCGAAGTACCGCAATTACGATGATGCGGAGAAATACGGCGTGCTCAGGGGCGAGGTCATGGGCCTCGTGGACGACCCGGCGCACAGCGCGCTTCTCATGGAAGTGAGGTTCGAGAACAACGAGTCGAAGACACTCATTGCGCCCGAGGGCGCAATGGTCGGAGGGAGCGTCGCCGCAGGCGTTAGAGCGAATCTGGAGATTGGAAACATACTTCCGCTCAGCGAGATTCCGGATGGCTCGCCAGTATATAATATAGAGCTGATTCCAGGAGATGGCGGTAGGCTTGTCAGGAGCGCGGGCTCCGCCGCATACGTCGTTTCGCACGAGAGTTATGGCGTGCTCGTCAGGCTGCCCTCAAAGAGGGTGATGGCAATCGGCCCCGGCTGCAGGGCGCAGATTGGGGTTATTTCCGGGGGCGGAAGGCTTGAGAAGCCCCTGATGAAGGCAGGGAATTCGCACTACAAGTTCCACGCGGTGAACCGCAGGTGGCCGCACAACCGCGGAGTGAAGATGTCCGCGTACAACCACCCGTTCGGTGGAAAGCAGCACCACAAGGGCAAGTCGTCTTGCACCTCAAGGGGCGCGCCGCCCGGAAGGAAGGTCGGCCACATAGCCGCGAGAAGCACCGGGAGGAAGAAGGCGAAGCTTGAGGCGGAGTCTGCCAAGGCGGCGGAGTCGCAAAACAGGTGATAGGATGGTAAGGAAATTCAACTACCGCGGGCTGCCGATGGAGAAACTCAGGAGCATGACGCTCGACGAGACCACGAAGCTCCTCACTTCAAGGGCGAGGAGGGCAATCAAGAGGGGCAACAAACGGTACAGGAGGCTGCTCGAGACCGTGAAGGTTGCGAAGAAGGCGGCTGCGGAGGGCGCGAGCAAGGTCGTGAAGACGCACGTGCGCGACGCGGTCATCCTGCCTGACTGGGTGGGGCTCAAATTCGGAATTCACAACGGGAAGGAGTTCAAGGTAATTGATATAACGCCGGAGAAGATAGGGAGGAGGCTCGGCGAGTATTCGCACACGACAGGCCCTGTAAGGCACAGCGGGCCCGGAGTGGGCGCGACGAGAGGCTCCAAGTTCATACCGCTGAAGTAAGGTGAGAGGATGTCCGACTATAACTACACGATGCAACTGCCGAAGGAAGCGGGGAAGTTCGCCCGCTCCCAGCTAGCGGACGTTGACGCGTCCTTCAAGGACCTTGGCGCGGTGTGCGCTAACATAATGGGGAAGAGCACGGAGAAGGCCGAGGCCCTGCTCGTGAAGGCGGGCAAGGGCGAATTCCCAATCCACTACAGGAAGCATTCGAAGAAGAAGGGCCACAGGGGCGAGATTGGCGGGAAGAAGGGCGGCTACCCCGTGAAGAGCGCGAAGCTCGTGCTCGGAGTGCTCAGGAACGCGGTCGCGAATGCGAACGCCAGGGGGCTTCTGGGCGACCTGGAGATTGTGCACGCGAGCGCCAACAAGCTGCGCTCCTTCCCGAGGGTTGCCCCGAGGGGAAGGTGGCGCAGGAATGATTACGTGACCGCCCGCATCCAGATAGTCCTCCGTGAGATTGCGGAGGCGAAGCCGGAGGAGAAGGCGCGCAAGAAGAAGGCGATTGAGGCGAAAATCGCCGAGAAAAGGAGGGCGCGCGAGGAGGCCAAGAAGAAGCTCGAGGAGGAGATGAAGCAGGCCGAAGGTGCGCCAGAGGAGAAGACCGAGGAGGAAAAGAAGGTTGAGAAGGCGCTCGAGCGCACTTCGATGGAGCAGCAGGCGCAGCATGAGGTGAATTGATGGCCGTTGAGAGGAAGTTCATCGAGGACGCGATTACGAGGTTCAGGATAGCGGAGTTTCTGGAGAAGGAGCTGGACAGGGCGGGCTTCTCCAAGGTCGAGATTCAGCGGACGCCGATGGTCACGAGGATTGCCGTGGACGTCACGAAGCCGGGGAAGGTCATCGGCAGGAAGGGGAAGTCCATCCGCGACCTCACGGACATGATACAGCAGAAGTTCGGCGTGGACAACCCGCACATCTCCATCACCGAGGTCACGAAGACGGAGCTTGAGCCGAGGCTGATGGCGAAGAGCGTGGTGAGGCAGATTGAGATGGGAAAGAACGTGCGCAGGATACTGCACTTCTCCCTGAAGAGGATTATGGATGCTGGCGCGCTCGGCGCGGAGATTGTGGCGAGCGGGAAGATAGGCGCAAAGGGCGCGAGGGCAAAGACGATGAGGGTGAGCGCAGGCTACGTGCCGAAGTCCGGCGAGCCCGCGAGGCTCGTGAGCGAGGCGCACGTGACCGCATACCCGAAGTCCGGCGCGATTGGCGTGATGATAAGGCTCGTGCTCCCTGGGACGCAGTTCCCGGACAAGAGGGTGATGAAGCCCATCGATCTGCCGAGGGTCATCGCAGCCGCTGAGGCGGTGCCCGAGCCCGGCGGAGAGGATAAGGAGTGAGAGCATGGCGATAATCAGGAAGAGGGAACTGAAGATGCTCGACGACGAGTCGCTGGATAGGAAGCTCGGCGAGCTCAGGGACTCGCTCAACTCGGAGCTCGGCTTCATCGCATCCGGCGGAAGGGCGAGCAATCCCGGTAGGATAAAGGAGATGCGCAGGACGATTGCGCGGATATTGACGCTGAAGAGGGAAAGAGGTGTGAAGATTCCGGCAGTGAAGCCGGGGAGTGCGGGGTGAGAGGAAAAAATGGCTGACATCTGCCCGAAGTGCGGGCTTCCGCTGGAGATATGCGCCTGCGAAGCACTCGAGAAGGAGGAGGCGCAGAAGATAAAGGTTTACACGACGAAGATGAGGTTCGGTAAGCTGGTAACCGTTGTGGAGGGGCTGAGCGCGGATGACCTCAGGAAGACGGCAAAGGAGCTGAAGAAGAAGCTCGCTTGCGGCGGAACGGACAAGGACAACCGCATCGTGCTCCAGGGAGACCACAAGGAAAAGGTCTCGAAATTGCTCGTGGAGCTCGGCTACAACGAGTCGAGCATAAGCAAAAGGTGAGCATGCTGCCGATAACCGGGCGGAATGTCGCCGTGCACGAGCTCATCGGCCTCGAGGCCGAGGTTGCGAGGTGCACGGACAGGAAAATGGAGGGGATGAAGGGAAAGGTCGTGGACGAAACGAGGAACACGCTCGTGCTGGAGATTGGCGGCGCGGAGAAGGTGCTGCCGAAGGCGGCGTGCGTGTTCAGGTTCACGCTCCCAAACGGGGAGAAGGCTGAGGTTTGCGGGCGGATGATTGCGCTCGCGCCCGAGGACAGGACGAAGAAGCTGATGAAAAGTCTGGTATGACGGTGATAGAATGGTCGAATGCAATGACAGGAACTGCGCGCTGCATGGGGAAAGGAAGACCAGGGGCGCAGTCGTGGAAGGCGAAGTTGTGAAGGTTGGAAGGAAGACCGCGATAGTCCAGCGGAACCTCGTGAGATACCTCTCCAAGTACGAGAGGTACATCAGGACGAGGTCCAAGATAGCCGCGCACAACCCGGAGTGCATCAGCGCGAAGGTCGGCGACGTGGTGAAGGTGGAGGAGTGCGGGAAGATTTCGAAGACGAAGGCGTGGGTAGTCACCGGGATAGTGAAGAAGGCAGGTGCTTGAGATGATGGGTCTTGGCGGTCGCGTAACCAAAGGTCTCCAAGTCGGCTCGAGGCTGACGTGCGATGACAACAGCGGCGCGAAGATTGTGCAGGTAATCGGCGTCGCGGGCTGGCATTCGCGCAGGGGAAGGGTGCCGAAGATAGGCGTGGGCGACATCGTAATCGTTGCGGTGAAGAAAGGTGCGCCCGCGATGAAGAAGAAGGTGGAGAGGGCCGTCGTGATCAGGCAGAGGAAGGAGTTCCGGCGCCCCAACGGCCTGAGGATTTCGTTCGAGGACAATGCGTGCGTGCTAATAGATGAGACGGGGCTGCCGAAGGCGACGGAGATAAAGGGCGCGATAGCGCGCGAGGTCGCGGAGCGGTTCGCGAAGGTCGCGGGGATTGCCGCGGCAGTGGTCTAGGTGATGATGATGCTCACAAAATCGAGGCAGCCAAGAAAGCAGAGGAAGGCCCGCTACGAAGCGGCGCTCCACGAGAGGCAGAAGCTCGTCCATGCGCACATATCGAAGGAGGCGAGGAAGAAGCTGGGCATCAAGAGGAGGGCCGTGGCAGTGCGCGAGGGTGACAAGGTGAAGATAGTGAGGGGCAAGTTCAGGGGGCACAGCGGCAAGGTGAGCGCGGTGAACCTGAAGTCGCTCAAGATATATGTGGAGGGCGCGGTGGCGAGGAAGGCGAAGGGCGCCGAGGTTCTCGCGCCAATCGAGCCTTCCAACGTGATGATTATGGAGCTTGAGATGTCGGATGTAAGGAGGAAGGAAATGCTTGAGAGGAAAGGGGAGAAAATTCCGGCAGCGACCGGGGAGAGGACGGGGTGAGTGAATGGCTAAAATTGGAGGTTCATCCCACTTGAAGAGGCTTGCTGCGCCAGTCTACGCGCCGATTGCGCGCAAGACATTCGTATGGCTTGCGAAGCCGATGCCTGGGACGCACCCGGCAGAGGAGTCGGTCGCGCTCGTCACGCTGGTAAGGGACGTGCTGAAGCTCGCGGACAACTCGCGCGAGGCGAAGCGGGCGATAAGGGGCGGCGAAATCCTCATCGATGGAAGGGCTGTGAAGAGGGAAAGGTTCCCGGTCGGGCTGATGGACGTCGTCAGCATCCCGAAGATGGGCAAGCACTACCGCGTCAGCGTTGACAGCCACGAGAGGGCGAAGCTCGTTGAGATTCCAGAGGCCGCTGCGGCTTACAAGCTGTGCAAGGTGCAGAGGAAGGGGATGGCCCCGGGCAACAGGATGCAGGCAGGCCTGCACGACGGGAGGAACGTCGCCGCCGAAAACGACCTGAAGGTCGGGGACACGCTTAAGCTCGCTGTGCCCGGGCAGAAGGTGCTCGGCGTAATGAAGCTCCAGCCCGAGGCGAGATGCCTAATCGTGCGCGGCAAGCACGCGGGCCAGATTGCGATTGTGATGAAGATACACGCGAGGACGAGCAGGAGGGCTCCAGAGGTCACGATGAAGAGCGACGGGAGCGAGTTCATAACCGTGAGGAAATACCTGTTCGTCGTAGGCGACGAAGTCCAGTAGGTGAGCGGATGGCCGAAAACAAGATGAGGGAAATAACGGTTGACAAGGTCACGCTGAACATAGGCGTGGGCGAGTCAGGGCAGAAGCTGGAGAATGCCAGGTCCCTGCTCAACAGGATTACTGGGAGGACGCCCGTTACCACTGTGGCGCGCGTCAGGAGCCCAACATGGAAGCTGAAGCAGGGGGACCAAATCGGCACGAAGGTCACGATCCGGGGCAAGGAGGCGCTGGCGCTGCTGAAGCGGGCGCTGGAGGCTGTGGACTTCAGCGTGAACGGCCGCTCCTTCGACAGGAAGGGGAACTTCGCATTCGGCGTTCGCGAATACATAGACTTCCCGGGCGTGAAATACGACCCGAAGATTGGCATACTGGGATTCGACGTCTGCGTCACGCTCAAGAGGAAGGGGGATCGCGTGCTCAGGAGGAGGCGGGCGCCCGCGAGGCGCATCGCGCCGGGGCATGAGATAACCCCGGACGAGGCGCGCGAGTTTGCGACGGGCGCGCTCGGAGTGAAGATTGCTGAGGAAGCTGCGGAGTGATGGTTATGACTGAAAAAAAGAGGAAGAAGAAAGCTGCGAACGACAAGAAACTCCTCTCCAAGTACAAGGGGAAGGGCAACCGCATATGCAGGTTCTGCGGGAACTCCCGCGGCCTCATCCGCAGCTACCAGCTGCACGTCTGCAGGAGATGCTTCCGCGAGGTCGCGGAGGACGTGGGGTTCAGGAAATACTAGGTGATGGAATGGTGCTTTCAAACGACCCATTGGCTGACGCGCTCAACACGCTGAGGACCCACGAGAAGGTGGGCAGGCGCGAGTGCATGATAAGGCCGGCATCGAAGCTGGTGCGCGAGGTCCTCCTGCTGCTGCAGAAGAACAACTACATCGGCGAGTTCGAGTTCATGGACGACGGCAAGAGCGGCGCGTTCAAGGTGCAACTGCTCGGCAACATAAACGACACGAATGTGATAAAGCCCCGCTTCTCCGTGCAGGTGCCGGACTGGAACAAGTGGGAGCAGAGGTACATACCGAGCAAAGACTTTGGAATGCTCATAGTCTCCACTCCGGTGGGGCTCATGACGAACTTCGACGCGAAGAAGAAGGGCACGGGCGGGAAGCTCGTCGCCTATGTTTATTGATGGTGATTTGGATGGTCGCAATTCCCGAAGGGGTGTCGGTTCACGTTTCCGGCAGGAAAATCGCTGCGAAGGGCCCGAAGGGGACCGTTGAGAGGGAGTACGGGGCGAAGGGCCTCGTCCTCTCCGTGAAGGGCAGCGAGGTGCTCGTCGAGAAGATGGAAGGCGCGGCGCTCGGGGACGACGTTCTCAATGCGGTGAAGTCCGGCATAAGGAACATGTGCGAGGGCGCGAAGAGCGGATACACCAAGAACCTCCAGGTCATTTACGCCCATTTTCCAATCTCGCTCGAAGTGAAGGGGAGCAGCCTGAAGATAAAGAACTTCCTCGGCGAGAAGCAGAACCGCGAGGCGGACATAATCGGCTCCACGAAGGTGGAGGTGAAGGGGCAGAACGTCACGATAACCGGCCCGGACAAGGAGGCCGTGGGGCAGACGCTCGCGAACATAAAGCGCGCGACGAGGATAAAGAACAGGGATCCGCGCGTGTTCCAGGACGGGCTGTACGCGGTGGAGTAGGTGAAGCTCATGGCGGAAAAAACAAAAGAGCAAAACAAG